>JBKCHO010000001.1:0-3454 GCA_046302815.1 Bacteroidota bacterium
TCGTATTATCAGATTCAAATTGCGACACAAGGATTTCAAGCAGCTTACCAAGTTGGCTGAATATTATACTCGCGACTTAAGAAATGTTTTTGGAAACCGATTGTTGGGTCCAGCCACTCCGGCTGTGAGCCGAATTCGGAATTATTATATCATGTACTTGCTATTGAAATTGGATAGAACCGCTCCGGCAAAGCAGGTGCGCGAAAGTATCCAGCAGGTTACGGATGAATTTATGATTCATCCTTCTCACAAGTCGCTGTTAGTTCAGTTGGATGTGGATCCTCAATGATTACTTTACTGTAAAAGTTCCATTCATAATGGACCAATGGCCTGGGTAAGTACATACGAATTCATAAGTACCTATAGGTGGAGCTGGGAAAATAATCGTATCCGATTCATTAGGGCCCAACAGCTTGGACTTAACCAACACATCGGGGCTGTTTGGAACAAATCCATTATCGCGCCCTGCATCTAGTCCTGCTTTAGCTACCGACTCCATGGTTCCTTTGTGTACCAAAACCCAATTGTGTGGCATTGATGCATCTGGAGAGGTACTTTTTACAATTAATTTTACCGTGGTGCCTGCTGAAACTTCCATGGATTTCATATCAAACGACATTTGCGACATGTCTTGTCCCTGGGCAAGAACAGTCAGTTCCACCACCGGAGCGCTGGTATCGATCTTGGAAACATCGTATACGGGATGGTTGATAGTGTTTGAATCTTCAATTTCTTGCGTTTTGTTCTCGCTGATTCCGCATGAAATTTGAAGTGCTACAATGGAGCAAAAAAGTAAAAGGGAGGTGATTGTGTTCGGTTTGCATTTCATGAATTGCATCTGTTAAATATTTTTTTGGTTTACATAATACAAACCAACCCGGCAATGGTTTTAGGTTTTTAACACATGACCGAAATCTTACAAACTTTGAGGATTCAGGGTTTTTTCAAAAGCGTCTCAATCGTGCTTTCTATGCTCTTTATCGTTTCAGGTCCGACGCCCACAGACATGTAGGACACATTCGAATTCTGGTCTAGAATCAAATGGGTAGGGTAGGCTCCAACACCGAAATCGGTGGCGGTTTTCATGCCATTTGGAATAATGCGATAAAGAAACGGCGTTTTAGCTAGGAAATCCTTCAGTCTAGTTTCGTTGTTTGTGGCAATTCCTAAGAACTCAACATTTTTGCCTTTGTATTTTTCAGTCAATTGATTCAAGTCCGGTATCTCCAAAACACAAGGCTTACATTCTATGAACCAGAAATTGATAACCGTTACTTTGCCTTTGAGGGTTTTATTGGAGTATGGTGTGCCATTTAAGTCTTTCAAATCAAAGTCAGGGGCTTTTTGCCCTTCGAGGTTCTTTTCAATTGGAATATCCATTGAGCTGCTGTTCTGCATTTGCCTAATGAATGCTTTTTCCTCCTCGGTAGCTTTCCGCATAACGAACGCTTTAATTTTTTTTGTGCTGTCCAAATAAGGCTCTGGAACATATTCATTGGACATCATGAGTTTCATGAAGTCATTGCCTGCAAGTAGGGTTGAATCCTCGAGGAACATCGGAAATTCCATGGGGTTAAGCATCAAAGGGGTTCCCGGCTCAATATCACCTTTTTCGGCTTTTTTCAAACCATCCAGAGGGTGTTTATTTGGAATGGTTTGATGGGATTGCTCCTTCTGAGCCATTAATGTTAGAGAGGCCAATAAAATAAAAAGCGTTGCCGTAAAGGTTTTCATTATGTTGTAGTTAATTCGTCGTTGCCGCAAGTTTGGCCATGTCGTTCCATAGGTTTTCGTTGGGAACATTTGCCGTAATTGTGATTTCCTCTTTGGTTACAGGGTGTATGAATGCAAGCTTTTTTGCGTGCAGGTGTATGGATCCATCAGGATTGCTCCTCTTAGCTCCATATTTCAGATCACCTTTGATTGGGCATCCGATGGTGGATAGCTGCACTCTGATTTGATGGTGCCGACCTGTCAAAGGCAACACTTCCACCAATGTGTACCTGTCGGAGTGCGCCAATACTCGATAATCAAGTTCACATCGGGAAGTGTTTTTCTGTTCCTTATCGTAAGCGAAAGACTTGTTCAGAGACTCGTTCTTAACCAAATGGTGAATCAGTTTTCCTTCGGACGGATTGGGTGTGTTTTGTGTAACGGCCCAATAGGTTTTTTGGACTTCCCTCGTTCTGAAAAGTTCATTCATCCGCTCAAGCGCTTTGCTTGTTCTGGCAAACAATACGACACCGCTTACGGGACGGTCTAACCGATGAATGGTGCCTAGGAATACGGCTCCGGGCTTTTCGTATTTCTCACCGATATACCGCTTTACTTTTTCGCTTAGAGGTTCATCTCCGGTTTTGTCACCTTGTACAATGTCTCCGGGTCTTTTGTTGACCGCAATGAGATGTTTGTCTTAGTAAATGACTTCGATTCCCGACACTTTCCAGGCTTGAAAAAATGGTATCAGTACTGCTCTTTTTCGTTCGGGAAGTCGCGATTTTTAACATCGCGAATGTAGCTTTCCGTGGCACTGTGAATGCTGTTGTACAGGTCAGCGTATCTCCTTAGGAATCGGGGGTTGAATTCTTTGTTGATGCCCAACATGTCGTGTAGTACCAGGACTTGTCCGTCTACTTGATTGCCGGCGCCAATTCCAATTATGGGTATGGATAACTTCTGTGCCACCTTGGCAGCCAATTGAGCTGGTATTTTTTCAAGTACGATTGCAAAGCATCCGGCCTCCTGGAGCAACAAGGCGTCATCAATCAACTTCTGTGCTTCTGCATCCTCCCGTGCGCGCACCACATAGGTTCCAAATTTGTAAATAGATTGCGGAGTAAGTCCTAGGTGACCCATGACAGGTACACCTGCAGAAAGAATCCTGCTCACAGATTCTAGGATTTCTGCACCTCCTTCGAGCTTGACAGCGTGCGCACCCGACTCTTTCATAATTCGAATCGCAGAGCTAAGGGCCTCCTTTGAATTGCCTTGATAGGATCCAAATGGGAGGTCTACCACAACCAGGGCTCGCTTAACCGCCCTTACTACGGAAGAGGCATGGTAAATCATCTGGTCCAATGTGATTGGAAGCGTCGTTTCGTGTCCAGCCATGACATTCGAAGCTGAGTCGCCTACCAAAATCGTATCAATTCCTGCGTCATCCAATATCCGCGCAAGCGAAAAGTCATACGCTGTAAGCATCGAAATTTTTTCGCCTCGCTTTTTCATTTCCAAGAGCGTATGAGTAGTGATTTTCTTTGCTTCCATATTTGCAGCAGTGGGTGGTTAAATGTGTTTGATTTCAGAAAATGGGTTATTGTTTACCCATTCGTAGGTTCCTGAGCTCCTCTTCCAGCTTGATGTTTTTTTCTTTTTCCGCTTTGAGTGCCTTGGAGAGTGTAATTACTACATCTCCACTCTCGTTCCCTCCTGCCATTTCCTTGAACTTGGCTAG
>JBKCHO010000002.1:0-52418 GCA_046302815.1 Bacteroidota bacterium
GGGTGCTTTGGTCGGTCTTAACGGTTCTCATCGTTCTTTATTTCGCACTTGGAAAAGTGAAGAAAGGTTTGGAGCGTGCTCTCCGTGCCAAGCAAGGTTTACCTGAGCCTATTCCAGTAAGCCCCAAGCAAGCGTCAAAGAATTGGATTCGTGGCAACAAGAAGTTGATTGCTGTACTCCTTCTTATGGGTGCCTTCTGGGGAAGCGTGAAAGGTTGGAATGCATTGGCTGGGATCGGTATCCAACAAGACTATGCTCCTGAACAACCTATCAAATTCTCCCACAAGTTGCACGCAGGGCAAAATGGAATCTCTTGTGTTTATTGTCACACCGGCGCCGAAAAAAGCCGACATGCCAACATCCCGTCCGTTAGCGTATGTATGAACTGCCACAAGGGAGTTCAATCAGGCCCACAATACGGCAAAGAGGAAATTGCAAAGATTTATGCGGCCTTGGACTATGATCCTGCCACACAGAAATATGGTAACAATCCCAAGCCGGTGAAATGGATTCGTGTACATAACCTTCCTGATCTAGCCTATTTCAATCACGCACAACACGTAACTGTTGCTGGAATCGAATGTCAGACTTGCCACGGTCCTGTTGAGGAAATGGAAGTATTGAAGCAACACTCCCCACTCACCATGGGATGGTGCATCGATTGTCACAGAACTTCAGAGGTTAAAACTGAAGGCAACGCATACTACACCGAACTTCATGCAAAACTGAAGAAGCAATACGGTCCTGAAGCTAAAATCACAGTCGACAAGATCGGTGGACTTGAGTGTGCCCGCTGTCACTATTGATATCGTCTATTATCACTACCAATCACAGATTACTACCTACCTAAGGATATGGAAAAAAAGTACTGGAAAGGCGTTGAGGAACTGCGTAACGATGCAGAGTTCGTTCGTCACAGGAACAACGAGTTTGTAGAGGAGAT
Organism: Bacteroidota bacterium; assembly: GCA_046302815.1. Lineage (GTDB taxonomy): Bacteria > Bacteroidota > Bacteroidia > AKYH767-A > OLB10 > JALRAP01. The sequence goes on from JBKCHO010000002.1 coordinate 944, forward strand.
TCCCGTTGATGAAGTGATCGGTCGCAAGGCCGAGTCTACGGATGCGACTCCCCGCAGGGACTTCCTCAAATTCCTCGGATTTGGAATGGCTGCCGCTACTATCGCAGCATGCGAGGCGCCCGTAAAAAAATCAATTCCCTACCTCAACAAGCCCGAGGAAATCGTGCCTGGCATACCCAACTATTATGCCTCCACTTTCTTTGATGGACATGATTACGCCAGCATCCTGGTTAAAACCCGTGAAGGCCGTCCGATCAAAATCGATGGCAACGACCGGTCTTCCATCTCCCAAGGCTCTTCACATGCCCGTGTACAGGCCTCCATACTTGGGCTGTACGACACCAACCGATTGAACAGTCCCCGCAAGGGAGGAACAGAGATTTCCTGGGATAAGGCCGATAGCGAAATTGCAACCGCCCTTCAAGCTGCTGTCGCATCTGGAAAAAAGGTTCGTGTGCTGACTTCTACCGTTATCAGTCCAGCTACCAAAGCTTTGTTTTCCGACTTCGCCACCAAATTTCCGGGTGCCGAAGTGGTAACATACGATGCCATTTCCCTCTCCGGAATGATTCAGGCTAACGCAGCTTGTTTCGGCAAGGCAGCAATGCCCACTTATCGTTTCGACAATGCCGCGGTGATCGTTGGTTTGGATGCTGATTTCATGGGTAACATGCCTCATGCAACTGAGCATGCACGCCAGTACGCATCCACAAGAAAGCTTTTCGGCAAAAAGGAAATGTCGAGGCATTACCATTTCGAATCCACAATGACTGTAACCGGCTCCAATGCCGATCACCGTTTCAAAGTGCGTCCATCTGAAATGGCATCAACCGTTGTTGCCTTATATAACCAGGTTGCCTCTCTAGCGGGACAATCTGCTGCCGGTACAGCCAAAACATCTGCTGATGCAGGTGTTGCCAAGGCGGCCAAAGCACTTTGGTCCAACAAAGGCAAATCGATTGTGATATGCGGCACCAACGATGTGAATGTACAGACTTTGGTGAACGGCATCAATAATATGTTGGGCAACTACGGTAATACTATACGCATCGATCTTCATTCGAACTTGCGTCAAGGTGACGACCAGAAAATGGCTGCCCTTATTGCCGATATGAACGCTGGTAATGTTGGTGTGTTGTTGATCAACAATGCCAATCCATCATATTCCTATCCTGATGCAGCCGCATTCAATGCCGGACTCAAAAAGGTTGGAACTTCTGTTTCTTTCTCTTGCTACGAGGATGAGACCGCCAAGCAATGCACCTTCATGCTTCCCGATAACCATTTCTTGGAATCATGGAACGATGCAGAGCCAGTGACAGGCATCTACAGTTTGGCACAGCCTGTTATTCGCAAACTATACAACACCCGCCAAATGCAGGATTCATTGGTGAAGTGGTCGGGTGCAGCTCAAGCAGATTACTACGGATACCTCCAGAATTATTGGAAGACCGCCATGTATGCTCGTCAAACAGGGATTTCATCCAACGAAGCCTTTTGGACGAAGTGTTTACAGGACGGTGTATTCGAAACCGCAGCTACTGCAGCAGTAGCCGTGTTTGCTGGTAACGCCCAAGGCGCCGCCTCTGCCATCTCTGGCTCAAAGGCCGATGGCTTGGATGTAGTCATTTATGAGAAGACCGGTTTGGGTAATGGCTCTCAAGCCAACAATCCATGGTTGCAAGAATTGCCAGATCCTATTTCCAAGGTTTGCTGGGATAACTATGTAGCAATGGCTCCCGCTTTCGCGGCATCCAAAGGACTCAAACAAGGGAATGTTGTTGAATTGAAAGTTGGCAACAAATCCATCAAGGGTCCAGTATACCTACAACCAGGAGTAGCCGACAACACCGTTGCTATTGCACTCGGATATGGTCGCACTTCGGCAGGCAAGGCCGCAGACAATATTGGATTCAATGCGTATACATTGGCTACGCTCAATGGCGGTTCCATACATTATATGGCATCGGGCGCTTCTTTGAATAAGACCGTTGACGAGGATCATGTACTTGCTGCCACCCAGACTCACCATACTTTGATGGGCAGGAACATCGTCAAGGAAACCAATCTCGATCAATACTTAAAAGATCCCAAATCAGGCAATCCTGATATCATGCTCGAAACTTACAAGGGCAAGATGAAGGCAACCGAAGTGGATTTGTGGGCTACTGAAAAGAATCCTGGTCACGACAAGCCGAACCATTTCTGGGGCATGTCTATCGATCTTAACTCCTGTATCGGCTGCGGATCTTGTGTGATTGCCTGTCAGGTTGAGAATAATGTTCCGGTCGTTGGTAAGGAAGAGGTTAACAACTCCCGCGAAATGCATTGGATTCGTATCGACCGCTATTACACATCCGATATGACCAAGGCCGTAGCCAAGGAACAAGGGGTTGGCAAAATGTCGATGTTAGCCGATATGGAAGCTCCTTCTGAAAATCCGGAAGTGGTTTTCCAACCGATGTTATGTCAGCATTGCAACCATGCTCCATGTGAGACGGTATGTCCGGTTGCTGCCACAACCCACAGCTCCGAAGGTTTGAACATGATGGCTTACAACCGTTGCGTCGGAACTCGTTATTGCGCAAACAACTGTCCTTATAAGGTTCGTCGTTTCAACTGGTTCAAGTACTCCGAAAACGACCAATTCGATTTCAATATGAACAACGAGATGGGTCGTATGGTATTGAATCCTGATGTGATTGTGCGATCTCGCGGTGTCATGGAGAAATGCACCATGTGCGTTCAGCGCATCCAGTACGGCAAGTTGGAAGCCAAGAAAGCCGGTCGTCGTCCTGCCGATGGAGAAATCACAACCGCATGTGCACAAGCTTGCCCCACACACGCCATCACCTTCGGTGATTTCAACGACAAGGAAAGCCGCCTTTCGTCCCAATCGAAAGACCCAAGAGCATACCATGTATTGGAAGAACTGAATGTACAGCCATCCATTTACTACCAAACCAAGGTTCGTAACAAGGAAACGGGCAAAGCATAAAACCATCATTTAATTCGACACAGACAAATAACCATATGCACTACGAATCAGAATTAAGGGAAGCGCTTATTACAGGCGACAAAACCGCCCACGACATCACCGAGGACGTGTGCAGGCCCATAGAGGGGAAGGCCAATAAGTATTGGAAGATTGCCTTCGGCCTTTCTTGCCTCGCATTATTATGGTGGATTATCGCAGTGAGCTACACTGTCGGAACCGGATTGGGCGTTTGGGGTATTAACAAGACCGTAGGTTGGGCTTGGGATATCACCAACTTCGTTTGGTGGGTGGGTATCGGTCACGCCGGAACCCTGATTTCCGCGATCTTACTTTTATTCCGTCAGAAATGGAGACTTTCCATCAACCGTTCAGCGGAAGCCATGACCATCTTCGCTGTAATCTGTGCCGCCTCTTTCATCGTGTCGCACATGGGTCGTCCTTGGGTTGCTTATTGGCCTCTTCCACTTCCCAACCAGTTTGGTTCGTTGTGGGTTAACTTCAATTCGCCACTTGTATGGGATGTATTCGCGATCTCTACTTACTTCTCTGTATCCCTCGTGTTCTGGTACACCGGTTTGATTCCTGATTTCGCTGTTGTCCGTGATCGCGCGAAGACCAAGGCCCGCAAGTTTTGGTATACGATTCTTTCATTCGGTTGGACTGGTACTGCCAAGAACTGGCAGCGCTTCGAGGAGGTTTCCCTCGTACTTGCTGGGTTGTCTACTCCTCTCGTACTTTCAGTACACTCGGTGGTATCCATGGACTTTGCCACTTCCGTGATTCCTGGATGGCACACCACCATCTTCCCTCCTTACTTCGTTGCAGGTGCGATTTTTTCCGGCTTCGCCATGGTGCAAACCCTGTTGATCATCACCCGTAAGGTGCTCAACCTCGAAAATTACATCACCATTTACCACATCGATATGATGAACCGAATCATATTGTTGACCGGTTCCATTGTAGGTGTTGCCTATTTGACAGAGTTCTTCATCGCTTGGTATTCTGGAGTAGAGTATGAGCAATATGCATTTATCAATCGTGCAACCGGTCCATATTGGTGGGCTTACTGGAGTATGATGACTTGCAATGTGATTACGCCACAGTTGTTCTGGTCGCATAAGCTTCGCACCAGTTTGTTCGCAACATTCTTCATCTCCATTTTCGTGAATATCGGTATGTGGTTCGAGCGTTTCGTGATTATTGTTACCTCATTGCACCGCGATTACATCCCTTCCAGTTGGACCATGTACTCACCCACTTGGGTCGAGGTTGGTATCTTCATTGGATCCTTGGGATTGTTCTTCGTTCCGTTCCTTTTGTTTACAAGATTCTTCCCGGTTATCGCCATGAGCGAATTGAAAACCATAATCAAGTCATCCAGTTCCCAGGCTAAAAAGAAAGGAGCACACCACCATGGACACTAAAATGGCATACGGCGTGTTTGACGACGACGATGTAGTCCTCGCCGCCATACCCAAATTGAAAGAGAAAAACTTCAAGGTAAAGGATGTAATATCTCCTTTCCCCATCCACGGTTTGGACCATGCATTGGGGTTGAAGCGTACACGAATTTCCATGGCCGCATTCATGTTCGGTTGCACAGGAACATCACTTGCTTTGTTGATGATGTGGTACATGAACATCTTCGACTGGCCGATGGATATTGGAGGCAAACCCAACTTCGCGCTCTATAAAAACCTGCCCGCGTTCATTCCGGTCACTTTCGAAATGACGGTGTTGTGTGCGGCCCATGGCATGGCCTTGACTTTCTTCCTTCGCAGCAAGCTGCTTCCGGGAGTAGAGCCACATGTCATTGACGACCGTATGGCCGACGACCGCTTTGTGATGTGCATCGAGGTTAAAGACGATGCAGGCAAAGCAGCAGCCCACGCCGCTATGAAAGAGGCTGGAGCCATTTATGTAAAAGACTAAGACCTTAATCCAACAACCGAACACACCGAGATGAAACTCACCACTCCACGGCTGCTCGCAGGAATCCTACTGGTTGGAACATCCTTGACGATGTCATCCTGTTCAAAGGATCCCTCCAAGCCCGGTTATGAATTCATGCCAGACATGTACCGTACACCGGCCTTCAAAGCCTATTCCGTGAACCCACTCAGTCCAGATAGCATGTCCGCCATGATTCCCGTAAGCGGGTCGGTGCCCCGTGACTATGCTTTCTTCACTTACCCCGATGGTAAGGAAGGCTATGAGGCGGCCAGTCGCGACTTGAAAAACCCAATCGAGGCCAACGAAAAAAACCTCGCTGAAGGTAAGCGACTCTATAACACTTTCTGTATGCATTGCCATGGCGAAACCGGTCAAGGTGATGGCACGGTATCGGGTATTGCAGCGCAATTGAAGCCACCCTCGTATTCTTCAGGCGTTTCTTCGCGTGGAGGAAACATGCGTGACTTAACAGACGGTAAGATTTTCCACACCATAACCTACGGATTGAACTTGATGGGCCCTCATGCTTCCCAGATCAACCCCGAAGAGCGTTGGAAAATCACCATGTATGTTCATGAATTGGCCAAGAAAGGCCCACAACCTGCTAACGCTTCAGCAGCCCCCGCAGATACAACCAAGAAATAATCTCAAACGGTCAACGATACACATCCAACCGAACCTGATATGAATTACACTTTCACCCAGAAGAGCAAGACGATCACTTTTGTGATGATGGCCTTGGGTCTCATTTCGGTCATTGCCGCATTCGCCACTCACAGCCATCAGGCTTGGTCGAACTTGTTGCATAACACTTTTTACTTCATGGCCATCTCCCTTGCGGCCACCTTCTTCCTCTCCGTGCAGTATGCCGCCGAGGTAGGATGGTCGGTTGTGCTCAAGAGGATCCTTGAGGCTATGACTACATTTCTGCCATTTGCCGCAGTAGCCATGTTAGTGGTGTTCTTCGGCAACTATGTGGCCGCTCACAATGGAGGTCATTACCTCTACCACTGGTTGCACGAGGAGCTTTACGACCCTGCTTCCGCCGAATATGATTATATCATCGCTGGCAAGGCCGGATACCTCAACCTTCCTTTCTTCACCATCCGCATGTTGGCCTATTTCGCCATCTGGATTGGTTGCGCTCACATGTTGCGCAAGTACTCCAAGCAAGAGGATCTCGAAGGTGGCACACACAATTACTTCAAAGCAAAGAAGCTTGCAATTTGGTTCCTGGTTGCCTTTGCAGTTACCTCTTCCACCTCTGCATGGGACTTCATCATGTCTATCGATACCCACTGGTTCTCCACCTTGTTCGGATGGTACACCTTTGCTGGAATGTTCATCAGCGCACTTGCCGTGATGAATTTCACCTTAGCTTATTTGGTAAAAAAGGGCAACATGCCATTTATTACCGAACACCATTTGCATGATGCAGGTAAATTCATGTTTGCCTTCAGTATTTTCTGGACCTATCTGTGGTTTGCACAGTTCATGCTTATTTGGTATGCGAACATCCCCGAAGAAGTAACCTACTTCATGGTTCGATTCGATCACTACCGCGAATTGTTCATCGCCAACTTCCTCATCAACTTTATCGCTCCATTCCTTGTACTTATGACGCGTGACGCCAAGCGAAAAATCAACTTGCTCATGTCTGTGTCGGTTGTGCTCTTCATCGGACACTGGATTGATGTGTTCCTGATGGTGACCCCTGGTGTAGTTAAGGAACAATGGCACATCGGTTGGATGGAGATAGGTACTACCATCGGATTCCTGGGTCTGTTCATGTATGTCGTACAAAACGCCCTTTCCAAATCTCCATTGCTTCGCGAAAAGCATCCATTGCTGCAGGAGAGCTTACACCACAATATTTAACAGATTCAACCAAACCCTATTTAGCAACCTAGCAAACAATAACTATACATGAACACGCTGATGATAATAGCCATGATTCTGGGCATACTCGTTGTGGTAAGGCTTATGAATGTGGCGCAGCTTGCATCCGTACTTTCCGGAGAGAACGAAGAAGAGGAGCAAAAGCGGGCCGATAGGGGCAACGCACTTGGTATGATGGCCTTCATGGTCGTTGGTTTGGTATTGATGATCTATATGACCATCAAGTACCAGCCATTCATGCTCCCTGAATCAGCCTCTGAGCACGGCAAGGCCACAGACTTTCTTTTGAACATCAACTTCGCCGTTATCGGAATCGTATTTGTGATCACACAAATCGCCCTGTTCTGGTTTGTTTACAAATACAAGAACGACAACAACCGTCGTGCACTCTTCTATCCCGACAACCACAAACTTGAAATCATTTGGACCGTTGTGCCTACCATTGTATTATCCGCATTGATTGTAACCGGACTTCGTGAATGGAACAAAATGACTTTGTATCATCCAAAGGATGGCATGAAGGTGCAGGTTTACGGATACCAGTTCAATTGGATCACTCGATACTCCGGTCCAGACAACAAGCTTGGCCGCAGTTTCTACAAATTGATTTCGGACGATAATCCATTGGGTGTTGATTATAGCGATCCGGCTTCCGCCGATGATATCATCACCAAAGGCAACGAAATGCGTTTGCCCAAGGATGTGCCAGTTGAATTCCAATTCAATTCCAGGGATGTAATCCACTCAGCCTATTTCCCACACTTCAGAACACAGATGAACTGCGTGCCAGGTATGAACACCTCGTTTTACATGGTTCCCACCATCAGTACGGCCGAAATGCGTAAAATCACCTCCAACGACAAGTTTGATTATGTGCTACTCTGCAACAAAATCTGTGGTGTAGCGCACTACAACATGAAAATGAAGGTGGTGATTGAAGAAGACAGGACTGCTTTCGATGCTTGGTTGAAAGGCGAAAAGCCAGCCATCCCTGTAAGGGAGCCAGCCGCACCAGCTCCGGCAACAGCCGAGGTGGTTCAAACATCGGCCCCCGCAAACAAAATGTAATGTTTCGTTTGTTATATATTGGAGCGAAATACGAATAGAAAAAACACCCGAATAACCATATACCAAGATGGAAGTTAAAGACACGACGCACTCAGCCCATGCAGTAGATCATCATGATCACGGCCACCACGACCATCATCACAAAGAGACGTTCTGGACCAAGTATGTGTTCAGTACTGATCACAAGATGATTTCCAAGCAGTTCCTGATTACGGCCATCTTCATGGCATTCCTTGCCATGGGTATGTCCATGATTTTCCGACTCCAGCTGGCTTGGCCCAATGAGTCTTTTCCAATCTTGGAAAACCTGATTGGCAAATGGGGGAAGGACGGAAAATTGGATCCCGGATTTTATCTGGCTTTGGTAACCATACACGGTACGATCATGGTTTTCATGGTGTTAACCGGAGGGTTGTCAGGTACATTCAGTAACCTGCTGATTCCATTGCAGGTGGGTGCCCGTGATATGGCTTCAGGTTTCCTGAACATGCTTTCGTTCTGGTTCTTCGCTGCCTCTTCTCTTGTGATGTTTGGCTCCTTATTTGTTGAGGCCGGACCTGCATCCGGAGGTTGGACGGTTTATCCTCCATTATCTGCATTACCACAAGCCATTCCAGGTTCCGGATTGGGTATGACCCTTTGGTTGGTCTCTATGGTATTGTTCATCGTGTCTGCCCTGTTGGGAGGTATCAACTATGTGGCAACGGTAATTAACCTTCGCACCAAAGGAATGTCGATGACCCGTTTGCCATTGACCGTATGGGCATTCTTTATCACGGCTATCTTGGGTATCCTTTCTTTCCCAGTGCTCGTTGCAGCGGCTTTGCTGCTTGTATTCGACCGAAGCATGGGAACCAGCTTCTACCTCTCCGACATCTTTATCGGCGGTGTGCCATTGGAGCACTCAGGTGGTAGCCCTATTCTTTACCAGCACTTGTTCTGGTTCTTAGGACACCCAGAGGTATATATCGTATTGCTTCCCGCACTGGGATTGGCATCTGAGGTTATCTCAACCATGGCCCGTAAGCCGATCTTCGGATACAAAGCAATGGTTGGTTCCATGTTGGTAATCGCTTTCCTTTCATTCATCGTTTGGGGTCACCACATGTTCGTTACGGGAATGAATCCATTCCTTGGATCGGTGTTCGTATTTACCACACTGCTTGTAGCGATTCCTTCAGCAGTAAAGGTTTTCAACTACATAGCCACACTTTGGAAAGCGAATATTGTGCTATCTCCTGCCATGCTATTCGCCATCGGACTTGTTTCATTCTTCATCACGGGAGGACTTACTGGTATTATTCTTGGAGACTCCGCACTTGATATCAATCTGCACGATACCTATTTTGTTGTAGCGCACTTCCACATTGTAATGGGAAGCTCTGCTATTTTCGGAATGTTTGCAGGAGTGTATCATTGGTTCCCTCGCATGTTTGGACGAATGATGAACAAGACGCTCGGATATGTTCACTTCTGGTTGACCATTATATGTGTTTACGCGGTGTTCTTCCCAATGCACTTCATTGGCTTGGCCGGGGTTCCCCGTCGTTATTATGCCAATACTGCATACGAGGGCTTTGACTCTTTGGTAAACATCAACGAACTTATCACCGTGTTCGCTTTGATAGCTGGAGTTGCTCAGGTCATTTTCGCCATCAATTTCTTCTACAGCATTTACAAAGGTAAACCTGCTGAACAGAATCCGTGGAAATCCAATACGCTCGAATGGACGGCTCCAGTGGAGCATGTGCATGGCAACTGGCCAGGACCTGTTCCAACAGTTCATCGTTGGGCATACGATTACTCCAAGCCTGGTGCCAAGGAAGACTACATTCCTCAAACCGTTCCTTACTCCGAAACACCGGAATCGAACAGACCCGAGGATGATAAATCCAGTATTTGAAGATAATTCAAAGAGCCCCGAGAAGAAATTTTCGGGGCTCTTTCTTTTATGTGAATGGGATTTATCACAAACGAGTGCATATACTTGACTATTTTAGCGCCATGCGATTGATCCTTGTAACATGTTTAGTGGCTTTGTCATGCAGCTCTTTTGCAGGCAACGATGGCATGGTGTTTCCTGCCGATACACCACTTGTTGGTTTCAAGGGCAAGCCAAAATTTTTCATCACTTTGGACAATACCGGTTCGTTTGTGGATGGCAAACCGGCCGTAACCAATGAAATCAGGTTGGGCCTCGACTTCAAAAAAAAGTTGAAGTTGGGAATTGGCTATGGACTTTTGGTTTCCGATATCGTCATTGAGAAATCTGTTATAAACGAACGATCAGGCAAAGATTCCATTGTCCCTTCAAAATTGTCGCTTGATTATTTTTCCGCTAATGCGGAGTATGTATTATACCATTCAAAGAGATGGCAAATTTCCAGTCCGCTTTTTGTAGGGTTAGGTAGCTCCTATTTTCAATATTATGACTTGGATAGTAAAGGCATTTTAAAAGAGAAGCGAACGGATGAAGGTACTGTATTGGTAACAGTGGTTGGCGCCATGGGTACCTATAGATTTATCCGATGGCTGGGAGTCAGCGCTGGACTAGGTTACCGTGTTGGTATTTTGAATAACAACAAGGTGGAGCAGTCATTCAACTCTCCTGTATATACTTTCAGGTTCAGGATATTTTTTGGAGAGATTTACAAAACTTTATTCCCAAGAGGCATTAATGGCAAAAAGGATCCTCCTTATTCGAATGAAGGTTGGGAATAATTACATTTAGTATATAAAAAACATGCTGTCAACTTCCATTAGAAACATTTTCTGCCTTGCTTGCCTGATATCGTTTCTGTCTACTGCTGTTGTAGCACAATCTTATAGCAGTCCCGAGAGCGTTGAGTTTGATTATGCCAATAACCGTTGGTTCATATCCAACAACGGCAACGGACAAATTCTGACGCGCAATAGTGCCACAGGTGCTTTGGCGGTGTTTGCTACGGGTATACCATCAGGACCACATGGATTGGAAATAGTCGGAGACACGCTTTATGCTTGCGATGGAAGCACATTGAAGGCTTATGAAATTCAAACGGCGACCCTGGTTTTCAATATCAATCTTGGAGCTTCTTTCCTGAATGGTATTACACACGATAATTCAGGTAACCTATATATAACGGACTTTTCCACTAAGCGTATTTATCGGTTTAATACATCCAATCGAACCTATTCGGTTTTCGTATCCAATACGGGATCGGCATCACCAAACGGAATCGTTTTCGATGATGCCAACAACCGTTGTGTTTATGTGAACTGGGGATCTAACGCGCCTATAAAGGCTGTTGATTTGTCAACAGGAACTGTTTCGACACTTGCAACTACCAACTTGGGGAGTTGCGATGGAATCACCAAAGACAATGCAGGAAACTACTATGTTTCCTCGTGGTCAACTACGAGTAAAATCACCAGATTCAATAATGACTTCACTGCATCAACTGCTGTGGTGACAACGGGACTTAGCAACCCTGCTGACATTTTTTATAATGTACTAACGGATACCTTGGGGGTTCCCAACTCCGGAACAGGTAATAATACCGCGTATTACTATTTCGGAAGCACAACGGGTTTGTCCAATCAAACACAAGAGCCCTCTCCATTTCATCACCAATTGAGCCATGGTTCATTGATCGTTCGATTCAACGAATTGACAAGTGCTGCATGGCAGTTGGTAAATCAACATGGCCAGACTGTACAGTCTGGAATTGTTGGAAACGATATTGGTTTCACCACATCATTATCCAATCTGCCAAATGGAAATTACCTGATACGAGTGCAGCTTGGGAAACAATTTTACACTCGATCTTTTGTGTGGATTGGACAATGATGTTTTGATATCATTTCACAATTCGCATTTCTTCAATCAGCCTTCGGCATCCGGCAAACTTATCGATAACAAAAAGGGTGAATCGGATATCCAGTGAGATGTTTCTACACTTCTCAGGGTCAAAGTCAATATCACTCATGGTGCCTTCCCAAACACGGTCGAAATTAGTACCGATCAGTTCGCCATTTGCATTCAGTACCGGACTTCCCGAGTTTCCTCCTGTGGTGTGGTTTGAGGCAACGAACGCAACGGGTAATGTGCCATTGACCGCATAATCGCCAAAATCGCGAGAAAAGTAGAGGTCTTTGAGTTTTTTAGGGACTTCAAACTCCTCTATCGATGGGTTTTCCTTTTGCATGATTCCTTCGATGGAGGTCATGTGATTGTAGTATCTCGCATCAGCAGCTTCATAGCCATTAACCTGACCATAAGCTACACGCAATGTAGAATTGGCATCAGGATAAAATCTTTTTTCAGGTTCCATTTCCATTTGTGCAGCCATATACTTTCTATTCAATGTAGTCAATTCTGCATTGATTTTTCCTGCTGGAGATTCCAATTTTGATTTAAACATTTCGCGGAACGAAATTGCCAATACATAGGCGGGATCTGATTTCAGCTTTTTCAGTTTCTTCGAATTGAAATCCTTCAAAAAGGATTGTAGCCGTAAAGAATCTGCGAATATGCTCTTTTGATATATCACCGCACCAGCCTCTGCGAAATTACCCTTGTGCTTGGAATGAATACGAATCAGTTCGTCTGTGTAATATATTGCATCCATATCGTTCCAGTAAAGAGACATCATGGCTTCAAAAAGTTTTTGGTCTGTTGCGGCATCAAAGTCCTTAAAAAACCCTCCAGCATTTGAAAGCAGCTTCTCGGCCTCAGCAGCAATTGCTTTTTCATCCAATGGCATGGCATTCGACAACGACTCCAGCTTGTTGAATGCGGCAGCATATCGAAGCATCTCTACGCCAAATGCGGCCTCATTCACATAATCTATGGCTTTAGAAAAGGGTGCAAGCTCCTCATAGTTTTTACGCATCGCATCCAGCAACGACCGGTAATCGCTTTTGTTGTTACGAATGGCCCATTCTTGGAATGTGCGTTCATAAGCTTGTTTCGATTGGATGGTGTTCAGTCGTGTCAATCCCTTTTGCTCTCCTTGCCATTTTTTCCAAGCGTTGGCAATGTTAGCTTGTTTGGCTGCATATTGTATTCTGAGCTTGTCGCTGGAGCGCATGGCGGCATCGATGATATTCAGTCGGGCAGTTCGTATGGCGATCCTTGCCGGATTGTTTACCTCCATGGTATTCTTAACAGCAAATGATGGTATGTACTGCGTGGTTCTTCCTGGGAATCCATATACCATGGTGAAATCACCGGGTTGAACCCCTTTAAGGGAAATAGGGAAGAAGTGGCGTGGTTTGAATGGGACATTGTCCTTGGAATATTCGGCAGGTTTATTGTCTGGTCCGGCATAAACGCGGAAGAGCGCGAAGTCGCCCGTATGTCGCGGCCACATCCAGTTGTCGGTATCGCCACCAAATTTTCCGATGGATGATGGCGGTGCACCTACCATGCGCACATCTTTGAATGTTTCGGTAACGAAAAGGTAATACTGGTTACCGTTGAAAAAGGGGCGGACGGAGGCTCCAAAATGGGTTCCTTCCACCGATTTTTTTTCAATGGATGCAATCGCCTCCTTGATTTTTTTATCCCGATCCGATTCTGAGGTTTCGTTGCTTACGCCAGAAAGCACATCCTTTGTAACATCTTCTATTCGGATGATAAATGTTGCTGTAAGTCCGGGGCATGCCAACTCTTGCTCTTGTTTCATGGCCCAAAAACCAAATTTCAAGTAGTCGTTTTCAAGTGAGCTATGAGATTGTATTTGGGAGAATCCACAATGGTGGTTGGTAAGCAGTAGCCCTTTGTCGGAAATAATTTCTCCGGTACACCCACCACCGAATAAAACTACTGCATCCTTCATGCTCGAATTGTTCACACTATAAATGTCATCAGCTGAAACACGCATGCCTTTGGCTTTCATGTCGGCTTCATTCAATTGCTTTAAGAAAATGGGAAGCCACATCCCTTCATCGGCAACGGCAATAAATTTGAATAACAGGAAGCAAAGCAATAAAATGGATTTTTTCATGATTCGGTAGGTTTGGTATTTAAAGCAAGAGGGATGACTTACGCCATCCCTCTCAAAATTATGGAATATTTGACAATCCTTGTCAGAACGGAAGATCGCTTTCCGCACCATTATTGTTCGGAGTGAAGGATCCCGCCGGAGCTGGTTGTCCCGCAGACATGCCTGCATCAGAACCTGTTCTTTCAACTCTCCAAGCCTTGATATCGGTATACCAACGGCCGTTATACTCGCGTGATTCAACATTGAATGATACTTTGACATCAGAGCCGACCTGAACCGATTTCAAGATATCGGTTTTGTCGCCCCACAACATGATGCACACCTTTTTAGGGTAGTTGCCATCCATGTACTCAATGACAAAATACTGTTTTTTCCATTGTTGACCGGTCCTTCCCTCACCGGATTCCATTGGAAGGATCTGGATTATTTTTCCAGAGAGATCTAATGATTTGTTTTCTAATGACATGTTTTTTAATTGTTTATGACTTCATTAAATTTCCATAAAGATACAAAAAAGGCCTCTGAATGGTGTCACTAGCTATGTATTAATCGTTTATTTTTTAGAATTAGATCGGTACAAGCGTTCGAGCGGCTATTATTGATTTTGCATTCGTTTGGTCATTGAAGTCATAGGAATTTAAACTCACGCTTTCATATTCACTATTTTAGTCGGATGATTAGTGGAACACATATTTCCGAGGATGACCCTCGAAACAACAATATCCTGATTCACATCAATGGAGAGCTGATTCATCGCGATCAGGCCAAGATTTCGGTATTCGACAGCGGTTATTTGATTGGTGATGGTATTTGGGAGGCCGTACGACTGAAGAGTGGGGTACTGGTTTTTCTTTCCGACCATTTGAATCGACTGTGGAATGCTGCTGCTGCGGTAGGCATTTCAATGGGAATGACCAAAGCGGAGCTTTATGATCGCATTCGTCAAACTTTAGCAGCTAATCAAATGCACGATGGCGTCCATGTTCGGTGTATGATTACCCGAGGCTTTAAGAAAACACCATCCCAAGATCCACGACTGTTGGTGAGTGGTCCTAATGTGGTGATTATTCCCGAATACAAGAAAGCATCTACACAGGTCAAACAACAGGGAATTGTTTTATTTACATCCACCATCCGGAGGGGTGCTCCCGATTATCTCGACCCGCGTTTGAATTGCCACAGCAAATTGCATGAAGTGCAAGCACTCATTCAAGCCATCGAGGCTGGAGCCGATGAGGCTCTCATGTTGGATGTGAATGGATTTGTGGCTACTTGCAACTCTACGAATTTCTTTATTTGTAAAAACGGCGAGTTGTGGACATCCACCGGAAAATACTGCATGAACGGAATTACGCGTGCCAAGGTCATCGATTGTGCGCGACAAAATGCAATCACTTGTCTCGAAAAGGAATTTTCACTTTTTGATGTCTATGGTGCCGACGAGGCTTTCGTTACTGGAACATTCGGTGGACTTACCCCGGTAGTTAAAATCGATGGTCGAACCATTGGAAACGGGATGCCTGGTAAGCTGACGGAAAGGTTGAGTTTGCTATACAGTGAGGCGGTAGAAAACGAGATCAGAAATGTTTTGAATGCAAGTAAAAGCCCGTTTTAAAAATGGCAGACACAACATGCAAGAGAATATGCCTTTGGTCGGGTCCACGAAACATTTCAACGGCGCTCATGTACTCTTTTGCCCAACGACCCGATACGAGGGTTTATGACGAACCACTGTATGGATATTATTTGAAAACCACACAGGCTAAAGAATATCACCCGGGTGCCGAAGAGGTCATGTCCAATATGGAATGTGATGGTCAAAAGGTAGTGGAGATGATGATGGGTGCGCATGAAAAACCTGTCGTCTTTTTCAAGAACATGGGTCATCATTTAGGTGATCTCGATCGGAGTTTCATGTTAAATACAGTGAATCTAATCTTGACTAGACATCCTGCACAGGTTATCACATCGTTCGCAAAGGAAATTCCAAACCCTACATTGTTAGATGTCGGGTTTCACGCACAGGCTGAATTGCTAGATCAGTTAGTTCAAATGGGAGCCGAAACATGGGTTGCCGATTCAAATGCTATTATTCAGCATCCGGAAAAATATCTAATTCGGCTCTGCCAGCGAATCGGAATTCCTTTTTACAAAGAGATGCTGCAATGGGATGCGGGCCCTCGGCCTGAAGACGGAATATGGGCTAAACATTGGTATAAAAATGTACACGCCTCCACGGGCTTTGGAGCCTATGTGGAGAAACCTTTAACAGTTGAGACAAGGTTGGAACCCTTGCTAAATGCGTGTATGCCTTATTACAATAAGCTCGTTCGCGCAACCGTTTTATGAGTTGATGAAGCAAATCCTAACTAATATGAGACGAATGGCTATCCAATCTCGAATAGCATGGACACTCCTTATGCTTTTTTCACTTACAGATGTCATGGTGCTGGCTCAAAACCCAACACCTAAGCGGAAAGGATCCATGAATACCCCTTTTGTTTTAATTCAACAAATCAAACACTCAGCCGGAGCAGCCGCTGCGTTTTATGTAATCGACAAAAGCAGTGAGCCGGTATTTGGATTGGTTTATAATCCATCCCTTAGTCTGACCAAGTCAAAATCCGATTTCTCATTTTCAATCGGGTCTGAATTAAAAGGAGGCTATCATGTTTCCACTTCCGTGGATGATAGCGCATTCATTTATGCCGATTTACCTTTGTTGACCGAATTGAATTTCGGTCATAATGCATCCAAGGATTTTTACAACGACCTAGGATGGTTTTTCGGTGGAGGATATGCGTACCGGCTGTTCAAAGACAAATGGTCGGGTGGACCAGTTGCAACCATTGGAGTGAGAGGATTTGTATTCGGTCCTTCATTTACCATAAGGTATAGTCGGTTTTTTGCAGGTGACAATGCAGGGCCGTCCACTCAAAGCATCAGCTTGCTCTTGAATCTGGGTCGATACTTTGATCAAGTTAAGTTGAATAACAAGGTCAGTAGGTTTTCGAACGGATTCAGAAAATAGTAGTTACAAGTGACATGTTACAAGTTACATGTATCAAGCAGAGGCAATTAATCTCATTACAACAACCAACTTGTCACTTTCCACTTGTCACTTTTTCTTGACATGTATCAAGCAGAGGCAATTAATCCCATTACAACAACCAACTTGTCACTTGTCACTTTCCACTTGTCACTTTTTCTTCATAGCAATTCGACAGACTTTTTAATAAACTTCGACAGTTCCTCGCCTTTCAAAAGCCCTTGAGATAACAGGGCCAAATCCACAGCCTGCTTCATTTTGTTGGCTTGCGCCGATGCATCCGTTTCGCCAAGTATTCGACTCATCAATGGGTGATTCGTATTTACAATCACATTGAAGTTTTCTTTCATGCCACCCATGAAATCGTAGCCACCGCCAACCGAAGCCATCTCTTTCATGCGACGCATGAACTCGGGTCGAGTGATGGTAACTGGCGCGTCGGTAGGCTGCATGGGTTCCAATACAACGGAATATTGTTCAGCAGGTACAGTTTGTTCGGCAATTTTTTTGATAGCATCTTCTTGTTCGGTGTTCAGCAAAGAGACAGGCTTTTCATCCTTGTTGATGAGCTTGTCGGCCGTATCGGAGTCCACACGCACAAAAGCGGTGTTCTCCAACTTCATCTCCATCGCATTTAAAAAATGGGAGTCGAGCGGACCTTCGAAGAGCAATACATCGTAGCCACGACTTTTGGCTGCTTCGATGAATGCATGCTGATCCATCTCATTGGATGCGTAGATGTAAACAGCTTTATTGTCTTTATCGGTTTGCAAGGCTGACACTTTGTTGCGGTATTCTTCGAATGTGAAGAAGTTGCCCTCGGTGTTCTTCAATAGACAAAACTTCTGGGCACGGTCATAAAACTTGTCTTCCGACATCATGCCGTACTTGATGAACACACCAATGTCATCCCACTTCGACTCCAGGTCGGCCCGGTTCTCCTTGAAGATTTCCTCCAGCTTGTCGGCCACTTTTTTGGTGATGTGCGAGCTGATCTTCTTCACATTGGCATCGCTTTGCAAATAGCTCCTCGACACATTTAAAGGAATATCGGGAGAGTCGATGACACCATGCATCAACATCAGGAACTCGGGCACGATCCCCTCTACCGAATCCGTTACAAATACCTGGTTGCAGTAGAGATTTATCTTGTTTTTCTGTACCTCGATGTTTTTCTTCAGTTTTGGAAAATACAAAATACCGGTCAGGTTAAACGGATAATCCACATTCAAGTGAATGTGGAACAACGGATCCTCGGAGAAAGGATAAAGCTCTTTGTAAAAAGATTTATAATCTTCTTCGTTTAAGTCAGCAGGCTTGCGTGTCCATGCGGGCTTGGTATTATTGATGGACCTTCCGTCGAAGCGGATATCGACAGGCAGAAAGCGGCAATATTTTTTCAGTAAGGTTTCGATGCGGTAGTTGTCGAGGAATTCCAATGAGTCCTCTGCGATGTGCATGATGATGTCGGTGCCCCGGTCATCACGGCTTGCCTCACTGATGGTATAATTCGGACTGCCATCACATTCCCATTTAACAGCGTTTTTAGCTTCGCTTTCGCGGAAGGAACGAGTGATGATTTCCACTTTGGAGGACACCATGAATGAGGAGTAGAAGCCCAAGCCGAAGTGGCCAATGATGCCGGCATTGTCCATTTTGTCTTTGTACTTCGACACAAATTCTTCAGCGCCCGAAAAGGCGATCTGATTGATATACTTGTCGATTTCCTCTGCGGTCATGCCGATACCCCGGTCGGATATGGTGATGGTTTTCGCATCCTTATCCACTTTCACTTCTACGAAAAGTTCTCCAGCCTCACCTTGGAACTCACCTGCCGAGGCCAGGGTTTTTAGTTTTTGGGAGGCGTCCACGGCATTCGACACCAACTCCCTTAGGAAGATCTCATGGTCTGAGTAAAGGAACTTTTTGATGATCGGGAAGATGTTTTCCGTTTGTACATTGATTTTTCCAGTTGACATGGTATGGCGTATTTGAAATTTCGGAATGCAAAAATAATACAGGAAACGGCTAAATGTGGTTATGAAGTTAGATGGTTCACCCGTTTCCCTGCCTTTGGAAAGCGAACACAGATTTAACCGATTTCGCTGATTTGCGCGGATTTATTCCCGACTTGAATACAAATCCGTGTTCATCCGTTTCATCCGTATTCCCTTCTATTGACAAGCGATTTGACTTCTGGCCTCAAATTCACTACCTTTGCACCGTCGCAATGACACCCCGGCTGGTTGTAGGCCGTTTTCCTCTAAAATCCCGCTGCTTCAGTTTTACAACGCTTTTGCAGTATTCATTCACCATCATGAATTCATTTCCTGAACTAGGTCTCATAGAACCTATTCTGAATGCCCTTCAAGCCGAAGGCTATTCCAAACCCACTCCCATCCAAGCGCAAGCCATTCCAAAAGTGCTCGAGAAACGCGACCTGCTTGGGTGTGCACAAACCGGCACCGGTAAAACCGCCGCCTTCTCGCTTCCCGTATTGCAGTTGCTGCATGAGCGCAAAGTTCCGCATCGCGGTATTCGTTCGTTGGTGCTTACCCCAACACGCGAACTCGCCATCCAAATCAACGATAGCTTAACCGCCTATGGACGGCATTTGCATGTAGGTCATACAGTGATTTTCGGAGGCGTTTCACAAAACCCACAAACGGATGCGCTGCGAAAAAATCCAGGCATTCTGGTAGCCACACCCGGCCGACTTCTGGATCTCATGCAACAAGGTTATATCGATTTATCTCACCTGGAGATTTTCATTCTCGATGAGGCCGACCGCATGCTCGACATGGGCTTCATCAACGATGTGAAAAGAGTCATCGCCAAGCTGCCAACGCGCAAGCAAACGCTCTTCTTCTCAGCAACCATGCCACTCGAGATTCAGAAGCTGGCCGATTCCTTGCTTCACAATCCCGTAAAGGTTGAAGTAACGCCACCTTCATCCACCGTCGACAAAATCGAGCAAACGCTCTACTACACCAACCGCGCCGACAAGGTGAAGCTCCTTATCCATCTGTTGAAGGAGTTGCCCATCAAAAACGCGTTGGTGTTCACGCGAACCAAACATGGTGCCGATAAAGTGGTGCGCATGTTGCAAAAGGCTGGCATCAGCTCTGCAGCTATACACGGCAACAAAAGTCAGAACCAACGCCAGAATGCGTTGAACAACTTCAAGGATGGCAAGATCCGAATCCTCGTAGCCACCGACATCGCCGCACGCGGTATCGATATCGACGAGCTACCCTATGTGTTCAACTGCGATTTGCCTGAGGTACCCGAGACCTATGTGCACCGCATCGGTCGCACAGGTCGCGCTGGATTGTCTGGTAAATCCATTTCATTCTGCGACCAAGAGCAACTCGAAGAATGGAAAGCTATTCGCAAGTTGATTGGCAAAGACATTGAAATCGTACAAGACCATCCTTTTCCGATGGACACAACGGCCACCCCTGCGCCTAAACCATCTCCATCCAACCAAAGCCGCCCGCCGAGGAGGAATTTCAGAGGGAGAGGTAGTAGACAATAAGAATCTCTTACTTCAAAATCGAATTAATCCACAACCACTCTCACCGTCTTTCTGGTGCAACCTTGTTCCACCACAATGGCGTAGAGGCCTGGTTTGTTGCCGGTTAAATCAATGGTAGAAATGCTGCTGTGATCCGCTATGGTTTGCTGAATTACCAAACGGCCATTTAGATCGAATACCGTTAGACGCACATCCGCGATTTCATCGAAGCCTTTCAAATTAATGTTTAGGACTCCAGAGGTCGGGTTGGGCCAAGCGAATAAATCAGTGGGTTGTTCTATCGATGCTTGTTCACGCAATAACGAAGTGGTGCTTGCCAATGCAATGCCAGTAGAGGTTAGATTTAGCGTACTCAAAGGATATTGCGCAATCGCATTTAGGGGAATAGTGTTGCTGCCGGTATACAACGCCGACTTCAAATAAACATAAACGGAGTCTACACCATTGTCGGTAACCAACACACGGGTTCCATCTACAACCATTCCAAGTATGTTGTTCAGTGGAGCGCCAGCAACGGTTTGCAAAGGGCGGGATCTTATGATTCCAGTGGTGCTGTTGATCAGATAACGGTAAATGGCCTTGGTGTTACCGTTTTCAAGTACATACAAATAGGTGTTGTCAAATCCCAAGGCTTCGCCATTTGCATTCTGGCTGGCCAGGTTTTTCCTGGCAATGGCGTTGTAGTTGGTTGTCGCACCGTTAAATGCCTGAGAGGTCAGATAATAGAATATAGCTCGGGCCTTTTTATCCAATACATTCAAGGTGTCGCCGCGTACAATTATTCCCGTAGCAGGATTCAAAACCCCTCCAGTGTTGGATCTTAAATTGCGTGATTGTAAGGCAGCTGTACCGGCCTGAGAAGAGCGATAAGCTCTGCCGGGTGTCAGGCCGTTCATCACATAACCAAACCCTCCGGCAATATTTATATCACCAACGCTAGTGTTGCCATTGAGAATATTGGTTGATAAGGTACTGCTGGAAATGAAGACGAATAAGGAATCGTAATAATAAACCGAATTGGTGACGCTGTCACTAACCACATATTTTGGAGCACCTGCAACCAAATTTACATTAACGGTGATGTTATTTGAGGTGGCGGGACTACCAATCACACAATTTGCGTTACTGGTCATCGCGCAATGCACCACATCGTTATTGACCCAGGCATTGTTCACATAGGTACTGCTGTTGGTTCCAACATTCACACCATTCTTTTTCCACTGGTAAACGGGAGTGCTGCCGCCATTTACAGGAACAGCCGTAAAGGTAATGGAGGTGTTTGCAGTAACGGCACCACTTGGATTGGAACTGATGGATACGGAAGCATTCACATTGGGGTTGACGGTAACAGCTATAGGAGGAGCAATAGCGGTACAACCTGAAGCATTGGTCACGGTTACCGAGTAACTACCACTATTTCCAACCACAATTGATTGGGTAGTGGCTCCCGTGCTCCACAGATATGAAGCGCCGGAGGATGCGGTGAGTGTCACGCTTCCACCTTGACAAAACACCGTAGGTCCGTTTGGCGTGATGGCGGTTGTGAATACGCCTGGCTGCGTAATGTTCACACTGGCTTGACGAGAGCAGTTGCCATTGGTTACGGTAACCGTATAAGTGCCTGCAATAAGATTGTTGATGGTTTGCGAAGTGGCTCCATTGCTCCACAAGTAGGAAACAGTTCCACTGGTACCGGTGGCTACTGCGGATGCCGAACCATTGCTGCCACCATTGCATGATACATTGGTTTGGTTGATGGCTACTGTGAAATCAACAACCGTGACAACAAAACTGCAAGATGTGGCATTTCCACCTGCATCTGTGGCTGTGTAAGTAATAGTTGTGTTGCCAATCGGAAGCGTTGCACCCGGCTGGAAGTTGCTGCTGACCGTGAACGAACAGTTGTCGGAGAACACAGGTGGCGCCCAAGAAGCAGGGTTGCATGAGGTGAATGAACTTGGACAAGCAACCACTATGGGAGCAAGATTGTCGACAAAGGATAAATTCGTCGTTATTACACTGTCGCATCCATTACTTGCGCTGATCGTGGTGATGTAAGTGCCGGATGTGGACACCACTTGTCCGTTTGGCAAAGTGTAGCTGGTGCCAGGACATTGTTGAACCGATACGGAGCTGGTTGATGCAGCGCCGATGTTTACTTGTTGCGATGCAGTTCCGGTGCAACCATTAGCATTGGTAACAGTAACGGTATAAATGCCTGCAACCGTTGGGTTGATGGTTTGCGTATTTGCTCCCGTACTCCAAGAATACGACACGAAGCCGGAAGATGCGGTCAATGTAGCTGCTGCACCTTGGCAAACGCTAAAGTTGCCTGCAATGTTTGGTGTTGGACTGGGTATGATGCTCACCGACTGACTGACAGACCCAGAACAACCGTTGGCATTGGTAACGGTAACGGTGTAATTACCGGATACTGTCGGATTGATCGTCTGGGTATTGGCGCCGTTGCTCCAACTGTAGCTGCTGAAACCGGCATTGGCCGATAGTGTTGCTGCAGCACCTTGGCAAGCAGAGAAAACACCTGAGATGCTTGGGGAAGGGCTTGGATTTACCAGCACCACCTGCGATTTGCTTCCGGTGCAGCCACTGCTATTGGTTACGGTTACGGTATAAGTTCCACCCGTGGTAACGCTTATTGTTTGGGTTGAAGCGCCGTTACTCCAAAGATAAGAGTTGAATCCCGCAGCGGCGGTTAAGGTAGCTGTTTCCCCTTGGCATATTGTGCTGTTACCAGTGATGGAGGGTTGTGGTGTTGGAATAACCGTTACGGTTTGTTGAGCCACACCGGTGCATCCGCTGCTATTGGTAACAGTTACGGTATATGTTCCGGAGGTAGTAGGACCGATCGAGGATGATGTTGCGCCGTTGCTCCATAAGTATGAGGTGAATCCCGGAGTAGCGTTCAATAATGCGCTGTTGCCTTGGCATACATCAAACACACCAGTGATGGATGGTGTTGGCTTAGGGTTGATGGTGGCCGTTTGCGACGCAGTTCCGGTACAACCGAAACCGTTGGTAACCGTTACTGTGTAAACACCGCTTGTGGTTGTAGAGATGGATGATGTTGTAGATCCATCACTCCACAAATAAGACGCAAAGCCAGTGGAGGCGTTCAGCGTGGCGGCATTTCCGAAACATACGGTGAATGTTCCGGTGATACTGGGCGATGGGTTGCTGTTTACGGTTACGGTTCGGGATGCACTGTTGCTACATCCTGTGAAATCAACCACGGTAACCGTATAAGTGCCCGATGTCGAAACGATGATGGATGGAGTATTGGCTCCATTACTCCATTGGTACGACGCATATCCGGGGGAAGCTGTAAGAGTGGTAGTGGCGCCCTGGCAAATGGTGCTGACACCGGATATGGATGGTGGAGGACAGGCCTGTACGCTGAACAATTGTCTTCCTACGGTGTGGAAAGTAGAATTGGTTCCGATAAACGCACCCGCATTGAAAGCAACAAATGCCTTGTTGTTGATGACGGTATTGTCTGGAAGGTCGGGATTTTGCTCGACTGTAAAACTCACATAGGCCTTGTTGTCGCCATTGGCAGCAGGCGGCAGGTTCAGGTTGTTGAATCTCCATTCAAGGATATTGTTTCCGTAAATACGAAACTGGTATGGATGGCTCGAGCCTCCGGCAGTTACAGTTAATGCATTCAATGATTGATCCAAGGTATCACGAACTACCGCGGTGAAGGCAGTGTCGTTTGATGTGTTGGCGAACTCGATGAAGTATTGTAGTTGTCGGTTCGGATAAATCAAGTTTGCAGAGGTAACTCCCAGCGGGAATCCTTTTTTCGAAAAGGTGGGCGATACTTCATCTGCCACGGCGCAAAAAATATCGGTGGCTGGAGAGGCGTCGTTCGATGGCAGCGAGTTCACCAGTCCGGGTGTCCAGTTGGATGAACCACCACATAACTCAACAGTAACGGATGGTGTGCTGTAGAATGGTGCGAGTGGATGTTGATCCACTTCAAGTCGCATGGTTTGTCCGGTGCCGGGCAGTGCATAGCTTTTAACACCACCTCCCATCAACATCACCGAGTCTACTTGAGTCAGTATGCCGTCGGTGTAAATGCGCACCTGTGAGTAGCACATCATGTTGCCGTTCGAGCCAGCGGAGTTGAACACATCGAAAAACACAGTTCCGTTTTGACAAAGTCCTTTAACGGAAATAGCGGATGTATCCCAAGGCATGGTGCAAGGGATGCCACCACCATAAAGGTTCAGGCCATTTTGCGTACCTGGATAAATGGCATTCACGATGGCACACGAGTCGGCAGGAAACAACTTTGCTTCCATACAGAGCGATTGACCTGAAATGACATTACAATCCACATCGACGAATACATTGAAGTCGACACAGTTTCCAGGAGTGATGTCTCCAAGTAAAAACCTAAATGTATTGGATCCGGTTTGTATGTAAGGCAAACTGGATGATACGGGAATGATGTTTGGATCGAACTCGACATCCGCGTAAGCTTGTACCAAATTCACAGTGGCGGTACTTTTGTTACAGGCGCTTACTCGAACCTTCTGGCTGTTGAGGCAAGGACGGAGTACTTGAGAATAAATGGTGATATCAGGTGCCGAGCAAGCATCTTTGGGCTTGATGCCTATAGGGGTTATAATTCCAATGCCGTTGGTTACAATGAATGCAATGGAATTGCCGCAAGTGGAGAACCAAGGTGATTGGATGGTGTCAGGATAGATGGTGTAATTGCCGTCGGGCAAGGATAAAATCGAAATGCGGCCATTGTTATCGGACTGCACGAAAAGATTACCGGGTTGTACGGTGAATCGCATATTTGGTACGACAGCTTCTCCCGATTCTTGAATGCAGTTCTGATTAGCATCGTTGAACACCAATCCCGATACGGAACCGATTTGGTATTTTTCTACCAATGCGTTGTTGTTCGCTTGTCCGGATGCAAATACAATTCCATTGCCTCCACTGCAAATATTCAGAAGGGCTCCGTAAAACGGACCTGTGTAGCTGTCCATGGTCAAATAGGTTCCATTGGAAGCAAACGATTCTATCGCGGTAGGACCGTTGGTGAGCAAGAAAATTTTTCCGCTGTTCTCAATGGCGAGGGCAAAACCTTGTTCGCTAGTTGTGCCACCCTTGTAGGTGCTCCAGTTGATGGCTCCGTTTGGTTGGAAGGAGGCAACCATGGCATCGGATGTTCCACCACCGAAAGTGGTTTGGTGTGCACCCGCTGTTGCGATACCGGATGTGCTGGATGTCCAACCTGTGACAACCACATTTCCATTACCATCGAATGCCACCGAGCGTCCTCGGTCTGCAGCACTACCTCCCAGATAGGTGGACCAGTTTCGTACGCCACTACTGGTGAATCGGGCAATCCATGCATCGTAGTTGCCACCGATGGATTGTTGGTAGGAACCCGATGTGGACATGTTGTTGGTGCTTCGGGTTTCCCCAGCCAAAGCCAAGTTGCCATTGATATCTGTTGCACAAGAAATCTGAGATCCTTCATCTAGGCTACCGCCGTGGTAGGTGGCCCAAATGCGGGTTCCTCCACCGGTGAATTTGACCACGAAACCATCCGTGCTTCCACCAATTGTGGTTTGATGTGCGCCTGCTGTAGCAATGCCTGATGAGCTGTTCGTGATCCCAGCCAGGTAAATGTTTCCAGAGCCATCCGTAGCTAGATCGGCATAGTTTTCCACTCCTGATCCTCCATAGTAAGTGGCCCACTGACGCAAACCGGAAGCGTTGAATTTGGCAAGATAAAGGTCGAAGCTTCCTGATGCATTGATAGCTTGGTAGGAGCCAGCTGTGGCGATGGAGTTCGGTGCGGCTCCTCCGGCTTGACCGGACAAGTAAATATTACCCAATCCATCCACAGTGCACGCTTGTCCGGATTCATTTCCTACTGAGCCGTAATAAGTGGCCCAAACCCTTCTTCCGCTTTGATCGAACTTGGCTATGTAAGCGTCTTGTATTCCTCCGATTACAGATTGGTGACTGCCGGTAGTGGCGATGTTGCGGATCGAATTGGTGTTACCTGCGATAAACACATTTCCCGAGCCGTCTGTGGAAATGGCATCGGCGGTTTCGTTGCCTGTTCCACCTATTTGAGAACTCCAAATCAAAACAACCGGATCAATGGTGATGGCTTTTCCTTTAACGGCGTTGGTGATTTCAAATCCGAAAGTATTTGGAGCTACAATTACCCAACGGCTATCTAATTTTTTTCCTTCCTGAAATACACGGGGTGCGCTTTCGCGGATGACACCCATGGCGGTAGGCATCTCCAATTCGCCTTCGCTGTTGATGCGTGCTTGTGTTCCGCTTACGCGGATTTGAATCTGATGCCAATCGGTATTTGGTGCGAGTTCGAAATCGTATTCCAATAGGTTATCGATGCTGTAGAAGCGCACATGGATGCCCGGATAAACCTCAAACAAGCGAACCTCTTCGTACGACTTTACGCCTTCGATAACCCTAGAGCCATAATGGTTGGTAATGCCTTCCTGTGGTTTGTATCCTTGGGTTTTTCCACGGAATGTAGATCCCACCCATTGCATATCGATGCGCTGGATGGAAGCCGTTTGGTTGGAGCCCTCACCGGTAAGGGTGTGCACTTGATGTGAAACGCCTTGGTTTGTGATGATGTATTGGGCATCGCCGTGTGTTCCCATAAAGAGCACATCGTTTCGTTGCAATCCCGATTGATCGGTTATTTGTCCCTTATTTTCATGGAACTGCACCGTTGGTTGTTTTGTGTTACCAACGGGGTTCGATGACCCGGTGTTTGGGAATAGGAAACTCAGGCAAAAGGCCATGGCAAGCAACACAGGCTGTAGTCGTGTTCTCATGGGAGGATATCGTTTTGGTTTAGATGGTTCACCAATAGGGAGAACCATAAATGAATCTTTTACAATTTAAAAACAAACACCCCAATAGTGCAAGTGGTTTTGGTGAATGTTGAATAGTGGTGGGTGAGGTGGTTCTGAATTTTCAAGCACACTACACATACTGTGGTCTCATTTCTACAGAAAATTCCATGATTAGACCGAATTAATCTAATAAAAGCTTCTTTTAAGTCAATTAATAATTAAAAAAATACAAAATCACTCCTTGTGCAATAAAAATGACTCAGACCAAGGTTTTTTCAATAAAATGAGGCGAAATCTGACCTTAGTGTCCTATTTCAAGGGTAAAAGGGCATTTGACTCGTTTGCCTTGTACGGCAGCCTCTTCGAATACCAAATCACATTTTGGAGCGTAGAGTTGTATAATCTCATTCAAGTAAATCGAATCAGTTCAAACCTAAATCAAGCAAACTATCGAAATAGTCAACCACTCTTCTCTAATATGAATTTAGTGAAAGTGGGCTGACGGAAGTAGTCAATCCAAAATTCCCTCCATCACCTTGCCATCACAATGTGGCATTTCAATGCCCAAAACTTTTGCGATTGTAGCTGTGATGTCGTTTTGGCTGTAGGATGCAGTGTCTATGTGGCCTTTTCGAACTTGTGGTCCCAATGCCATGAAGTTGATGTGTCGACAACCATCACAATTGTCGCCGTGCGAAATGAAGCCATTCGACCAACCGTCTGAGTGTCGTCCATGATCGTTGGTGATAATGAGCATGGTGTTGTCTTTGTAATTTTCATTGCTTTGAATGAAATCCCAAAGTCTATAGGCATACTCGTCGCCTTTGCGGATGCCGTCGAGGTACAAGGGCCAATTACCCATGTGACCAGCCATGTCGGGCTCCTTCAAATTGATAAGCATTACGCGAGGTCTGCCTGTTTGAAGTTGCGCCATCGCATTATTGAAAGTAATAGAATCCTCGCGATATCCACTACCCAAACCACTATTGCCACAATCTGTAGAGGGCCTGAATTTACCTCTCCATTCCGGATCGGTACAGTCAGACAGAACTTCCAATTTGTCTTTGGATGTGATAATCCAACTGCGTTGTTCACCAGCGTTGTTTGCTTTACGCCAGTATTGCATGAAAGAGGCATAAGTAGGCGTTTCCTCTCCACCATTGTTCAGTGGTTCGTAATGTCCAGTGCAAATAGCAGCATGGCCATTAACCGTGTTTGTTAGTCCATCAATGTAAAGCTTGGTGCAAACAGTCCCCTTCGGCATCATCGACTTTAATTTCGGGATATAAGTGTAATTGCTGTCTCCAAACATTTCCGAATAACGGGCTCCATCAATCACCAATACGATTACATTTTTGGTAGAAGCTTCAGGTGTGGGCAAGGTGGCTTCCGAATCACGGCCACAACCTGTTGTGAAGCTTGCCAGCAGCATCAATAATAAAAACCGCAACATCGAATTCGTATTTATTTTAGTGAAGGGTTTTAAGGTCATGGCTTAACTGTTTTAATGATTTTTTGTGTGATGACTTTTTCAGAGCCATTCCAGAAAGTCGCTTGGTAAGTGGCGCAAGGAAATTCAGATAAGTCAATATTGAGCTGTTTCGTTTGAACCGGGATTTTCAAAACCGCTTTACCATTCATATCATGAAGGGTAAAGTCAGTAACATGCGAAACCTCACCATCCAATCTAATTTCCATTTTATCTACAACAGGATTTGGAAAAATGCGCAGCGAAATTGAAATTGGATAATCAGCGATAGCACTTGTGCCGCTTTCGGCAACATAAGCCCAAAAATCATTCTTCAAAACACCCGGCGTAACTCCATCATAGCCGGTCCCAACATAACCGGTTGATGCAATAGAAAACTGGGTCGCTTCTTCAGTGGGACCACCTCCATAGCTGGCTTTGATCGCCCAGGAATTCGTTGACGGGTCGTATTGATAGAAATCTGAATAATACAATCCAAAACTAGAGCCCATGCCCAAGTATCCAAATCCGTTCATCGAGAAGGCTGTTGCCTCTACCCTGGAGAAGCCGGGCACGAAGCCTTTCGAAGTCCATGTGTCGGTAACCTGATCCCACTCCCAAAAATCATTGGTCAGTCCGGCACCCGGAATCAAGCCTGTGCCAACATATGCTTTGTTACCTAACGCAAATCCACATGCATAGTGTCTTCCACTGGTTGGCATGCTCGATTTCTGCGACCATGCATCTGCAACGGGATCATATTCCCAAAGATCGTTATAGGAAAAACCCAAGCCCATACCGGAGCAGATGTATCCCTTGTTGTTGATGGAAAAACCAACCGCTGCCTGGCGTGTGCCACCTGGGAACGACGCCACAGGCGTCCATGTGTTAGTCAACGGATCATATTTGTATACATCATTGCTTAAAGGAGCTGATACCACATAGCCGAATGAACCAATGGTAAATGCAGCAGCTTCCACAATACCCGTACCCGGATGAGACGCCTTCTGAGTCCAAGAGTCGGTAGCAGGGTCGTATTCCCACCAGTCGGATAAATAGGTGGAGGCATTGTAGCCCGTTCCCATGTAACATTTTCCTCCCAATGAAAATCCTGTGGCGTCTCCTCGGTTCACACCTCCTACATTGGCTTTCTGAACCCAGAAATCCGATTTGGCATGAAAGCAAATTGAAAAAAACGAAATGATTAGTAAAAGCCTGCGCATGTTTTGCATTAACAGGGCTAATTTACCAATTGAAATCCAAATTAGCACACCTCTAGCAATGAACAGACTTCGTAGCTTGTAGCTTTGTTTTGAATGCTACAGGTTTTCGATGTTTTCCAGATGTTGAGCTGCCTGCTCCATAATGGCATTTCGTTGATCACGATCCATCTTATCCAAGATTCTATACATCATACCGATTCGTGGATTATTGGCAAAATGCTTTCGATGGGTTTCATAAAAAGACCAATACAAACTATTGAAGGGACAAGCTTTCTCACCTGTTTTCGCATCGGCATCATAATAGCAAGCTTTGCAATAGTTGCTCATCTTGCCGATATAGTTGGAAGTGGAGACATAAGGTTTGGTGCCAACAATGCCGCCATCGGCAAATTGACTCATACCGCGAGTGTTGGTGATTTCCACCCACTCGATCGCATCGATATAGATACCTAGATACCATTTATCTAATTCATCCGGGTGGATGCCTGCTAGCAATGCAAAGTTTCCTGTGACCATCAACCGTTGTATGTGATGTGCATAGGCTTTATCCAGTGATTGTTGGATGGCATGCTTCATGCAATTCATATTGGTGTTGCCAGTCCAAAACCATTCGGGTAGCTTGCGTTGATGATTGAGGAAATTCATGGTACCGAATTCGGGCATCCAGCCCCAGTAAATACCCCTCATATACTCGCGCCAGCCGAGAATTTGGCGTACAAAACCTTCGATTTGAGGCAGTGTGATTTTACCGTTACTTTTTCTAAATGCGGCTATGGAGGCTTCGATGACTTCGAGTGGAGAAATCATTTTGGTGTTCATTGAAAACGAAAGCCGGCTATGGAAAAGCAACCAGGTATCTGTGTGCATGGCGTCCTGGTATTTGCCGAAAAGAGGGAGTGCATGTTTGCAGAAATGTTTAAGCAACACGAGACTCTGCTCACGATTGATGGGCCATTCAAAGGAATTAGCATCAATATTTCCGATAAATGCCAACTTGGCTTTTTTGATATCGTGCAGTATGTCGAGGCAGTTGTTGTTCAACGCGGGTATTTCAGGAAGCGCATCTTTGCCTGCATAGTTTTTACGATTATCCGAATCGTAATTCCATTTGCCACCCTCCGGTTTGTTGGGTGCTTCCATGAGCAAGTTGTATCTTTTGCGCATCATCCGGTAGAAGGTTTCCATCAAGGGGTTTTTACCTTTCGGAAAAAGATTCCTCAAATCCATTCGTTCACTCAGGAAATGATGCGAGTCGATGCTGGAACATTCGACTTTTGACTTTCTACAATAGGCGCTTAGTTGTTGATCCAAACGCCATTCATCAGGCAATTGATATTCAAATTTCGAAGCCCCTGTCGCAAGGATATGCTTGTCGATGATTTTTTCGAGCGGCAAGGCAGCATCCTTGTCAGTGATTTTGATATAAATCACATCATGCCCCTTCCGTTGCAACGAATCTGCGAATGCACGCATGGAAGCGAAAAACCCGATGATTTTCTGGATGTGGTGTGTAACGTACTCCGACTCTTGATGCATTTCAATCATCAAGTATACAGCCTGGGGATTCTTATCAGTAAACCAAGGGTGCTGATGATTCAGCTGATCGCCGAGGATGAGCCGGAGTGTCTTATTATTTTTCGGCATGGCTTCTATTTCTATTCATTCGACATTTGTCGCTGCAGTACCTCACTTCATCCCACACTTTTTCCCATTTTTTCCTCCAGGTGAAAGGGCGGTTGCAAACCGCACAGTTTTTGGTGGGAAGGTGGGGTTTACGGTGCATGGATGGAATATGGTGATTTATCAAAACACAACATCAAACACGTTTGTTTAAGGATTTGCTGAAAAATTGCCCTTTTGACCACAAGTGCAAATCATTCTGCTATTTATTCATAATGGCCTGATTCAGTCCGGTTGAACAAAAGCCCTGATGATCTGAAAAACTATTGGGCTATGGTTCTAATCTCTGCATTGATGCTTTTCAATGAAATCAAACGAAAAGATTTCCAACACTTCATAAGTTCTTCTTGAATCATTTTCATGGAGTGAACTTCCTTTTGAAGTCCGGTTTCAGATGTGAAAATTGCTCCAGTTACCGGCTTGCCTCGCTCGTCTTTCCATTGAAATGCGATAGAGACAAGTCGATTGATTAAAAGTGATTTCAGTTCCGATGTGTCTTTCGAGTTCAATCCCTCATACGATGTTAAACACGCATACGAAAAGCCTTCAGGTGCCGCAATGGATTGCGTTTCGAGCTTTATGGTTGCAAACAGGTTTCCTTCAAAATGTGTTTCAAGCAGATCTTCCTTGCAGAATCGTTCAAATTCCTCACTCGATTTGAATATTTTTTTCTGTCGACTGTAATGAACTATGCCTCCGTTTTCTCTGAATGTTTTTGAAAATTCATCGCTAAAAAAATAAAATTCAGAGTTGTAAGGCCCTCGTCTGATACATTCCCACGACCCTAACGGCATAAAGCGATAAAAGTAATTTTTATTCGCTATCCAATTGATACTGTCTTTATGGATATTGGCTATAAGCTCAATTTCTCCAATTATTGGAATTATGCCATACGATTCAATTATATTTCCTGGGTGACTTTGGATTCTTGTCTTTGCAACTGTATCTGGAATCACATCGATGTTTGCGAAAACAAGGCCTTGTTCATTTGTTCGTGCATGTGCTTCCAGGAAATAATTTTTAGAAGGCTCGATGATTAACTCAACGGAATCTTTCAAGTCACCATTCATTGTCCATATAATATGCTTTCCAATCATACTTGTGTGGATCCTGTAAATTCTTTTATAGTGGACCTTGCCCAATCCAAATATCAGATTTTCGTCTGCCCATACGCCAACCCATTTAACAGTTGTGTCTTCTACTCCATCCCGTAAAATATAAATATGAGCCAATTTGGAAGTGTCGAGGTTAGCTGGGCCCCTGACGCCAAAATCCACTTGTGCTTCCGTTTTCGTTTGAAGGAATAGAATTGCAGATAATAGCAGGATGTTTGTTTTCATTCGGCCATAATGGATTTTCCATGCAAAGGAATGGTAAGAAGGACACCTGTCGTATGACAATTGTTAGGTGATAATAAAAAAAACGGGAGGTGATTTTCCTCCCGTTTGAATCCGTTATACAAATGGATTTTATGCTGTCATCATTTTGCTTTGGCAAACGAAATCCGTGGTAGGTACTTCTGTTTTAGCGATGGCGTTGAATCCGCCAGCCACCTCACTGAAGTTGCGATACCCACGGGCTTGTAGCAGCGATGCAGCTATCATGCTCCGGTACCCGCCCGCACAATGCAAAAAGAAATGTTGCTTTGGGTCAATGGAATTAATCCAATCGTTGATGTAAGCCAATGGTTTGTTGTAGGCCTCATCAACATGTTGAGCGGCGTATTCGCTTTCACGACGCACATCCACCACTACGCTTTCTTTGCCTTTGAATTCCTTGCTGAATTGCT
The DNA here is from genome assembly GCA_046302815.1 of Bacteroidota bacterium. Lineage (GTDB taxonomy): Bacteria > Bacteroidota > Bacteroidia > AKYH767-A > OLB10 > JALRAP01. Next base: position 34,492 of record JBKCHO010000002.1, read on the forward strand.
CTGGTGTGATGCGGTTTACCGAATCAACCTCTTTACCTGCATTTTTCCAAGCCTCGATTCCGCCATGCAAATAACCGATTACATGATCAAATCCAACTCGTGCTAAACGGGTAACGGTTTCTTCTTCCATACCTGGTTCAGTGACCAACAACAGTTCTTGTTTCACATCACCTAAGAGTGAACCCACCCATGGAGCGAAGTCGCCTTTGATCCCGATGTTGATGCTTTGTGGAACGAACCCGTTGGCAAATTCCTCCGCACTTCTCGTATCCAAAATCAATGCACCCGACAAGTCTGCAGCTTGCTCGAACTGTTCCGGGTTCATGGCAGTCATTCCTTTGCGCATCACCTCATCGATACTTTCGTATCCTTTCTTGTTCATCGCAACATTCAATGGAAAATAGGCAGGAGGAGGAAGCAAACCATCGGTAACCGCCTTAATGAAGGCCTCTTTGTTCGGTTGGTTCAACGCATAGTTCATTTTTTTCTGGTTGCCTAATGTGTCAACAGTCTCTTTCATCATGTTCTTGCCGCAGGCACTTCCTGCACCGTGTGCTGGATATACCGTGATGTCGTCCGACAACGGCATGATTTTGTTCATCAAGCTTTCATACAATAGTCCGGCAAGTTCTTCTTGCGTCATGTGGGCCGCCTTCTGTGCAAGGTCGGGTCTGCCAACATCTCCAAGGAACAAGGTGTCGCCACTGAATATAGCAGTATCTTTTCCATGCTCATCACGCAACAGATAGGTGGTACTCTCCATGGTGTGTCCGGGCGTGTGCAATACTTTGATGGTAACTTTACCAATGGTAAACTCTTGTCCATCGGTTGCGATGATGGCATCAAACTCAGGATTGGCATTCGGTCCGTATACAATGGATGCACCCGACTTCTTGCTCAGGTCCAAATGGCCGGATACGAAATCGGCATGGAAGTGCGTTTCAAATACATATTTGATTTTAACGCCATCCTTTGCGGCACGATCTAGATAAGGTTGTACCTCACGCAACGGGTCAATGATGGCCGCCTCTCCTTCGGAGGTGATGTAGTATGCTCCTTGTGCCAAGCAACCAGTGTAAATCTGCTCTACTTTCATATGGTTTTGCTGTTTTTGCGTGTCTATCTTTGTTACAACTAAGGTAGTGCAAAGTTAGCAGAGGTCCGCGTAAACGAATAGTGACAATCATCACATTCCGACAATAGACAACACCATCCCAAGATTAAGCTTAAGATACTGAAATACAGCACAAAAATTACCTGAACTCGTAGGTTGTGCCTTGCAATTGCGTTAAAAGGGTTGCCGGCTGGTCGGTGGCAATAGCACGGCTCTCCAACTTTGGAGCAACGGGCGAATTTTCTTTCAGGTATTGCTCTATTACATCATGCATGAACAAACCAGTGCGAGTGGGCTGACGAACTTTCTCCATCCTGCAAATAGTATCGTCTGGATCACCTTCTCGTTCACAAGCCACAATGCTGTATTCGCGTTGTATATCCAAATCCTGGCCACCTATTTTTACGCTGTTAACTCGACTGCCGAATTCATTACCTATTGTGAAATTCACTTCCATGCCCTTGTATCTTACAAACCAACCACCGAATCGTTTCGACGGATCTTTTGCAAACGCGTTTTGCAATTCCGCTTCAAGCCAGTTCCAAACTTGTTTACCGGTTACAATACCTGTTTTTGTTTCGCTGTCAACGGGTAACATATTCCAGAGGAATTCCTTGGTGATTTCAGCTTGCCCCGTTTTTGGGTCAACATTCAGAGGTTGACAAAACCGGAAGCCGTTGGATAAAGCGATGTCGGGTTTGAATTTCCACATGATGGCATCGGTGATGAGGTTATCCATGGGAGTTTCCATCACAAAGTAGCGAACCAGCGGAGTGGTGCTGATACCGATGACTTTCTTTAAGTCACGGTAAGGCTCGGATACCTCGTTTATCATTTTTTGCATCTCGCCGTCTGCAGGGTACAAAGATGGGTCCACATCTAACAACTGGTAACCTATATTTTTCAGTTGACCTTTTTCAAATTGCAAATCGATTTTACCGAGGAAAGAACCGAACGCTCCACATTCCACCACCTTGCAGTATTTGGCTTGGATGGGCTCGCGTACCCGCTCATGGGTGTCGGCTCCAATGATGAGGTCTACTCCTTCACAAACGGGATTGTTGGCCAATCCGATTTGCTGCGCCAATCCCATGTGGGTGGCCAAGATGACTACTGCGCATCCCTCATTCTCACGCAACATGGCCACATGTTTTTTGACACTCTTGTCAGCGTGCTCGAAGGTCAGTCCTGCACTATAGGCAGGCGATTGTCTTTTCGGAATCAGGTGGTCGGTGTAGCCGATGAAACCGATTTTCACACCATTGATGTATTTTACCCAATAGGGAGGATAAACCAGCTCACATCCGGGCATTGTTTCGGATTGATGAAACATGTTGGCGCAGATCTTGGCAGCATTGGATCGTCCCATATCGAAAAGCATTTTCTTCTTTTTATATACTACCTCCCAATTACCAGGCAAGATCACATCGTAATTCATCTTGTTGAAAATCGGGATCAGGGCTTCGCCTTCCGACAAAGAGGCTACCGCATGTCCATGGAAAAAATCTCCACCATCGTACAGGATGGTGTTTTGTGGATCCTGTTTCCGGTAATGCTCAATCATGGTTTTGAGATGAGCCAATCCGCCTCGCTTTTTGTATACAGATTTACCATTCTCCCAGAAAAACTCATCATGCGTGTGTAATTGTGCATGGATGTCGGAAGTGACCAGAATGGTTACTGATCCCTTGCTCGACGCAGCATTGTTCTCTGGGCTACCTATTTGTTTGCTTTCATTTTTTTCTGATAACGATATCACTGGAATCATTGCGGCGGAAGTTCCTGCAAGCAGCGATTTTTTCAAAAAGGAACGGCGGTTGGATTTGTCAGTCATTATAATCAGTCATTAGTCATTAGTCATTAGTCATTGGTCATAAGTTACGGGTTTGTTTTTCGTCGCAGCTGCTCTCAACCGTTGCCATCTGCCACCAGTTCTTACGGCTTCTTTTTTTCACCTTCCATCTCCTTGCGTTTCTTCACAATCGGCTTAAATGGCCCGTACTTATGCTGTACTTCTGAAAATCCATCATGAAACGGTCCGTATGGGTGGTCGACAGGCTTTTCATTTATTTTCGGCCAGTCTATGCGGATGTCTTTGGTAGGACGGGTTTGTGAGTTCACATAGGCTGCTATGTCCCAAGCTTCCTCATCGGTTAATATGGGTTTATCGTGGGTCACTCCTTGTGGCATGTTGTACTTGATGTATTTTGCAAAACTTGCCATTCGGTAAAGTCCAGCGCCTGTATTGTAACTGTTAGGGCCCCACAAAGGAGGGTACAAATAGCCCGATGAATCGGCATTCAGCATTCCTAATCCGGAGGTGGTATGGCAGGAAACGCAGTGCTTTTCGAATCCGATTTCCCCTTTTATGGGATCGGCGGCCCGGTCGAGGAAAGCCAAGTCTTTCAATCCGGATCCAGCTGCTTTCTCTCCCTTTTTGACATCCTTTCCCAACCAATTGATGTAAGCAACTATGGCTTCCATTTCCTTTGAACCCGAGTCGGGAGCTGTTCCATTTAGGCTACGCTCGAAGCAATCTGTTACCCGCTTGTAGATATTTTCAATGGTTCCTGATCGGGGGCGATATTTTGGATAGGTGGCGAAAACAGAACCATAGTTGTTTCCGAACACTCTAGTGCCTGCATCCAAATGGCAATTCTGACAATTCAAACCATTCGTGGCATTTGCTTTTACAATCCCTTTCGGACCAAAATATTTGGAGGTGTTTGCAATCAGGTCTTTCCCTAGCAATATTTGCTCCTTGGCGGGATTTCCATCCAATGAGGCAATGTCTGGTGAGCGCCAGAATGTGTCCTGGACGGCTTTCGGTTTTTCTGTTTCGAGACTTTTTTCAGCTGCCACTTGTTCTTTTTCAAAAACCCAAGTTCCTTTCCCTGTATAAACGATATAGCTGAATAGGAATATTACCAACAAGAAAAGGCCGACGACAACTTTTGTCATCATACCCAAAGCTTTCCCGAGGGATTTTATTTTTTCATCTAACTCGGGGTCTTGATGCATGAATCAGTGGATTTAGTGAGGCAGCTTGTCTTTGATGATTCCGTAAAAATAGGTTCCAACGATGGCAAAAACAAACACCACAATCATACTCAAGTAGCCGTAGCCAATGTTCACTACCATAGGTCCGGGACAAGCTCCTGACAAACCCCATCCCAACCCGAAAATAGTCCCACCGCTGATATAACGAATGAAAGCTTTCTCTTTTGGATAAAAGTTGATGGGATTTCCGCTAGAATCACGGATGCCGTATTTCTTTATCAGAAATACACCTAACACTCCAAGTGTTACAGCGGTCCCGATGATGCCGTACATGTGAAACGATTGGAATCGGAACATTTCCTGTATGCGGAACCAAGAGAAGGCCTCCGACTTAGCCATTACGATGCCGAATACGATTCCTGCTATGATGAATTTGAGATGTTTCATAATTGGTTTTTAAAAAATCAAAGGCATGATTAAGTGAGTCATGATTAAGCCACCAGCGAAGAAACCTACAACGGCAATCAGGGATGGTAGCTGCAAGTCAGACAGGCCGCTGATGGCATGGCCCGATGTGCACCCTCCCGCCCAACGGGAACCGAACCCAACCATGAATCCTCCCAAGGCAAGAACCAAAAATCCGTTTAAAGTGAAAACCGATTCCCAGTTGAACAATTCTTCAGGCTGAGCTCCAACAGGAGCAGCAAATCCCATGGCGGCCAGATCCTTTATGGTTGAATCCGAGATCAACACGGGCTCACCATTGGAGAGGAATTGTGCAGCGATGAATCCACCTATAGTGGCACCTATTAAAAACATCAGATTCCAAATCTGAGACTTCCAATTGAAGTCAAAGAACTTCACTTTTTTTCCACCTCCAACTGCCGCACAAATTGTGCGCAGGTTCGATGAAAACCCGAAAGATTGTCCGAAATAAAGCAGGGCGAACATGGTGGCGGCGATCATGAATCCTGATACATACCAGGGCCAAGGCTGCTGAATGGCTTCAATGATATTCATGTCAACGAAGATGGAAAGTTAAAATGGGTTTGAACAAATGATTTACAAGTTTTTCAGTTGCACTTGAATGGATGATGCGTTCGATGCCTTTGTTGCCATGGGTACCTATGCAAACGATATCCATTTCATGTAATTGGTTGAAATGCGACACCCCTTTTTCTACATCCTTATCCACAATGAAATGCGTCTGGTAATTCTGCAAGTGATTCAACCTGGCGAAAGCGTCCATGTCTGATTGAATAGCTGAATGATTGGCTCCTTCGGAAATCACTTGGAGCATATGAATACAAGCGCCGAAAGCTTCTGCAATAAGATTCAAAACTTCAAGCTTCTCTTTTTGCGGTTGAGTGTAATCATGTACAAGCAATATGTTGCGAAACTCCAAGTCCCTCCGGTCACACATCATCGAAAGCAGAGGAACATCCGACATTCGAGCAATCATTTGTGTTTCTGAACCCGAAAGCTTCTCTTGTAAGCCCCAGGCCCCCTTTGTACCCATAACAATCATCTGGAACCTGTTGTCATGTGCGAACGAAACAATCTGGTCTGTCAGTTTTCCCAATTTCAGATGCGTTACGATATGGCTGCCATATTCATTCTTCAACTCCTGTAATTTACGAAGAGCGATTTGTTTTTGTCCTTCCACAAAACTTGCGTCAATATCTCCACAAGTTTCTATGTTTCCCATCGGATCCATGGTGACGCTGTCGGGCACCGAGAGCACATGAAGGAAATGTATCTCCAGCGGAATTTTCGTTTCAAGTCGTTTTGCCAGCACGAATGCATATTCCGCTTGAACGGAGAAGTCGGTAGGTATCAGAATTTTCAAGGAGGCCATTTTTATGATGGTTTATTTGATCGACTAGTTGAATAGGGTTTCTTTAATAAGGATATAGAGTCCCATCACCAATACAAACCAGCCGAAGGCAGGCTTCAGTTTTTCGTTTGAGATGTTTTTTGACAAGATGCTTCCGACGATGATGCCGCCAACAGCTATCAAGGAGAATATCAAGAGAAAACTCCAATCTATTTCCAACGATCCTTGTAAGTCGCCAGTGAAACCAATGAGTGATTTGGTGGCGATGATGACCAATGAGGTTCCTACGGCCTTTTTCATTTCGAGCCCTGCAAACAGAACCAAGGCAGGGATGATCAAAAACCCTCCACCGGCTCCAACCAACCCCGTCACTATTCCCACAACAATACCTTCTAGAAGGATCATGTGATACTTGTATCCCCTTTTTGATTCCTGTGGATTCGATTTGGTTTGGCGTATCATGGAATAGGATGCCAGAAGCATTATTATGGCGAAAAGCAACAATAGTCCCAACGGCTTTGTGACCTCAAATGTTCCTATACTCAATAGATGTTCAGGTATTGCAGGAACCAGATATAGTCGCGTCAGATATACACTAACGATGGATGGAATGCCAAAAACAATAGCCGTTCGAAAATCGATATTACCCATTCGCATATGACTGAACGACCCTACCAAACTGGTTAGTCCTACGATGAAAAGCGAATAAGCGGTAGAAAGTACTGGATCCAGTTGGAAGAGATACACTAATATAGGTACCGTTAGTATGGAGCCGCCTCCGCCAATCAGCCCAAGCGAAAGTCCCATCAATATGGCCCCTATGTATCCGATGATTTCCATTTATGGACAGATTTGTTGGTTGAGGATGCAAATATCAACTTATGTTGGGAACTGAAAATGCGACATAAGTCACATTTGACCTCATATGGCCTCAGCTACCACAAAAGTGCTGCCTCCCACATAAATAAGATCTTTTGGAAGTGCATTCTTCCGAGCCGCTTGTAGGGCTTTTTTGATGCTTGGGTATGCATCGCCACGCAGTCCGATCCTAGAAGCCACTTTTTTCAGTTCTTCGGCATCCAAGCCGCGTGGTATATCGGGTTTACAGAAGTAGCAGGTGCTGTTCTTTGGGAATATAGATAACATAGATCCAATGTCTTTGTCGTTTACCGCCCCAAGCACAAGGTGCAAGTTTTTGTATTTGATTTGCTTCAACTGATCTACCACTGCTCGAATTCCATCTTTGTTATGCGCTGTATCAGCAATAGTCAAAGGCTTTTTCGATAGCAATTCCCAACGGCCTTTTATACCAGTGTTGGATTTCACATTTCGCAAGCCCAGCTTAATCGCTTTTTCGCTTATGCGGATGCCTTGGCCCTGCAACGATTCGATGGCGGCAAAAACCAAAGGCAGGTTATGCTTTTGATAGCTGCCGTTCAATCCACATCTCAATGCACCGAACACAGTTTTCTTTTTTCGAACCACATCGAACTTCTTCATTTCTCCCGAAGCCGATACATCTGTAGTTCGAATGTGGTAGTTTTGGTCGGCGAAAAGGATAGGCGACTTTTTCTTTTTTGAAGTGAATTCGAAAATACTGGCTGTCTCGCGATGTGTGGTTCCGACGATGACCGGAACATCTTTTTTGATGATACCAGCCTTCTCCTTTGCGATTTTACCCAATGTATTCCCCAATAAGTTCATGTGGTCCCACTGCACATTGGTAATCAGCGAAAGCACGGGATGCACCACATTGGTTGAGTCCAATCGGCCACCCAAACCCGTTTCAATAACGGCGATATCAACTTTTGAATTCCTGAAATGATCAAACGCCAATCCGGCAGTCCACTCGAAAAATGAGGGTTGTATCGACTCAAACCCATCGCGGTAACGCGCCACAAAAGAAACTACTTTATTCTTGGAAATCATTTTGCCATTGATGCGGATGCGTTCCCTAAAGTCTTTCAAATGGGGCGATGTGAACAATGCTGTTTTATATCCTGCCTCCTGAAGCACCGAAGCGAGCATGTGTGAGGTCGACCCTTTGCCGTTGGTGCCTGCCACATGGATGCATTTCAATTCCCGCTCGGGATTACCAAGCAGTTTCATGATTTGAATGGTATTGTTCAGGTCGGCCTTGTATGCCGCAGGCCCGATGCGATGAAACATCGGCAGTTGCTGGTAGAGGTAATCAAGGCATTCGCCGTAGGTCATATCACCTCACTCGGAAATCAAAGGTAATGGTACCTCTTTGTTCTTCTACTCCTTCGGGACTCGGACTGAATTTGGCTTGAAGGGCAGCTTGTTTTGCTTTTTGATATAAGCTTGGAGATTGCGTAGTGGATCCCCTGGCAGGCCCGCTAGCACTGGTAACATTACCATTTTTGTCGACAACAATTTCTATCACGACTTTTCCGGTTTCTTGAGAGTTGTCCTCCAAGCTGGGTCTTTTGCGCCAGGATCTACCGGTCAAATCATAACCTGGACCGATACCTCCGCCACTTCCGCTCCCGCTTCCTCCTCCCGAACCACTTCCGCTGCCTGGTCCTTGGCCCGAGCCATCACCACCTCCACCTCCTGTACCGGTGCCTCCTGTACCTGATCCAGGACCTGTACCTGTTGGTGAGCCTGGTTTCTTTTTGTAAAGGGCATTTTCATTCACCTTCGGCAATTCTACCGTCGCCACGGGAGCCTTTATGGGTTCCTTGGAGATTTCCTTGGGCTTTTCCTTTGGTTTTTCCTTAGGCTTTTCTTCCGGCTTGTCTTTTGACTTCTCCGGTGCTTCAAGGTTTACGGTTTCTTCTGTTTCGGTGGTGATGATTTCTTCTTCAACCACAGGTTCGGTTTCCTCAACCGGAACCGTGGTGGCTTGTTGGTCAGCAGAAATGTCGAGAGTTCCGAATTCAACTAAACTTCCTCCACCACCTCCTCCGGCAAGCCCTTCTTCCCAGGGCGGGAGCTTCGAGGTTAACGACAAAAGCATAAGCAGTGCCGCCACAAGGGCATGCACTATAATAGATACTGTAACTGATTTGGCTTGATCGCCACTCATTGTTTTTCGTACTTGGTAAGGTTGGTGGCAGCCACCATTTTTACTTTATTCTTGTTGCCGATGTCAATCAGATAAACAACTTCTTCCCATGGTACAGCTTTGTCCACTTTCAAAAGCGCAGTTGGGTCGGTTTGTCCAGCAACGGCTGCTTGCAGAGCCGCCTCAAAACCTTCTCGATTTACGACGGTTTGGTTCACGGCATATTGCATGTCGGCAGTTAAACTCACCACCACAGGATGCTTTACCGACTGTATCCCTGTCTTTGCGTTCGGCAACAACAGCTTCAGCACCGATGGGGTAGCCATCGTGGAGGTGATGAGAAAGAAAAGCAGCAGAAAGAACATGATGTCGTTCAGCGAGTGGCTGTAGACATCCGTATGTGATTTATGTCGTCGGCGAAGGTTCATTTGGTTGGTTCTTCGAGAAGGTCGATGAATTGAACGGCTGTAATTTCCATCTTGTTGATCACTCTATCCACATATTGGGTTAGGAAGTGGAACCCGGCATACGCAATCATTCCAACGAACAAGCCTGCGCCAGAGGTGATCATTTTGACATAAAGGCCGCCGGAGATGGTATCGATTTCCAAACTGTTTTGCAGAGAGATTTGATAAAATATCTGGATAACTCCGAATATGGTTCCAAGAAATCCGAACATAGGTGCAATGCCTGCAATAGTACTAAGATATCCGAGGTTTCGCTCCATGTTGTATATTTCCAATTTGCCTGCACTTTCTATGGCGTTTTCAATTTCACGGGTGGGTTTGCCTAAGCGGTTGATCCCTTTTTCAATCATGCGTGCAATAGGTCCGGTTGTGTTTTTGCACAAAGCTTTGGCCGCATCCACATTGCCGTTTCCAATGAAGTCGCGGATGCTGTTCATGAAGTTAGGATCAACCTTGGCAGATTTTCGTATGGCTAGGTATCTCTCCACAATCAAGTAAACAGCGATGACGGAACAAAGTGCAATAGGAATCATTACAGGTCCGCCCTTTACAGCCAATTCCCAAAGTGGGATGGATGCTTCGGCAGGAGCTTGAGTGATTGGAGCCGCCACAGAGGTTGTGGTTGCTGCTGTGGTTTGAACAGTGGATGTAACCGAGTCGGTTGATCCAGTTACGATTTGAAGCAAAATGCCCCTGAGGCTGTTGTGATTTTTCCTGATGTAACGGTATCTTCCCTGCAGGAAGCGGAGTTTGTCAATCGTGCGCCATTGTCAACACGGCGGTGTTAATATGTAGTAAACGAAGAAGAACCTGTTTTTAGTGTGCCGCGAACTATTCGTCGCGCCACTCTCTTCCCGTGAGCGAAAGGAAAACATCCTCCAAATTGGCTTGCTTAACCTCTTTTTTACGCTCGAAACCGGTTGAAACAAGTTGGTCGATAAGACCGTCTGGAGTATCCAGTGCGATAATCTTCCCGTGTTCAACAATGGCTACTCTGTCGCAAAGTTGTTCGGCCTCATCCATATAATGGGTAGTGATGACCACCGTAGTGCCTTTGGATCGGATGTCGCGGATTAAGTCCCACAGGTTTCTTCTGGCTTGTGGATCGAGACCTGTTGTGGGCTCATCGAGAAAAACAATCTTCGGTTGGTTGATGAGTGTTGTTGCTATGGAGAAACGCTGCTTTTGTCCTCCCGAAAGCTCTTTGAATTTGGCCTTTGCCTTATCCACTAGGGCCACCTTCTGCAAAATCTCCAGAGGGTCCACATCCCGATTGTAGAGTCCGGAGAAAAGGCGAATGAGCTCCGTCAAAGTCAAACTGGGATAATAACCCGCAGCTTGCAACTGAACTCCGATCATCTGCTTGATGGCATTTGCATCCTTGGAGATGTCTAAGCCATAAACGGAAACAGAGCCGGAGGAGGGTGCACGAAGGGTTTCTATGATTTCCATGGTGGTGGTTTTGCCAGCTCCATTAGGACCAAGCAGACCGAAAATCTCACCTTCAAAAACCTCGAAACTCAATCCGTCAACAGCACGCAATGTTCCGTATTCTTTGACTAGGTCTTTGACGGTGATAACGGGATTCATACTACAAAGTTAGGTAATCCGTAAGGAAAGAGGGCGCGGAGCAAAGGTCGTTCTTTGAGCTTCATCGCCGTTCTTTTACATCCATTTCGATTACTTTTGTTATATGATTCAAGTAGGCAATACCATCGTATCCTCGGATGTAATATCCAAGAAATTTGTTTGTGATTTGACCGCATGCAAAGGCGAATGTTGTGTAGCTGGTGAGAGTGGTGCGCCTTTGGAAGAGGCGGAGCTTGGCATTCTCGACGACATCTATGACAAGATCGAACCTTATATGACCAAGGAAGGGAAGAAGGCGGTGAAGAAATATGGAAAGTACTTGGTGGACAGCGATGGTGATTTTGTGACTCCTCTAGTGAACGGTAATCAGGAATGCGCCTATACTATTTTCGAAAACGGAGTGGCCAAGTGCGGTATAGAAAAGGCTTGGGCCGATGGCGTCGTTAAGTTCAGGAAACCCATCTCTTGTCACTTATACCCAATTCGTATCGATAAGTTGAAGAGTGGAGTGGAGGCTATTAATTACCATAAGTGGGAAATTTGTAGCGCTGCATGCACATTAGGTAAAAAGCTACAAGTACCGGTGTACAAGTTTTTAAAAGAGCCACTCATCCGCAAGTACGGTCGTAAGTGGTACAAAGATTTGGAGCTGGCTGTGGAACAAAAACAGGCCTGAACAGTTTCCACAGCGGTTAGTAACTTTCCAAGCTACTGACCCTCAGAAAGCCCTATTTTCATTTAACAAATTTGCCTCATAAACAAAGGGCGGAAGGGTCTTTTTTTATCAACCCGCCGTGTTGAAAAATACAGGCGAATGTTTGTAAAAATGGGTTGTTGAAGGGATAAATTTTCTGAATGTTTGTGGTGTTGTCAGTGACCAAGCCGAAAGGTCTTTACTGCACTGATTACCAACCAAATTTAAATTTCAAAAACAAAAAATAAGCTTGGCCTTCGGACCGGTCGAGTAAAGGAATCGTCAACTTAATTAAAACCAGTATTTTATGGAAGTTTTGCTCGAAGAAAACAAAGAACGGTTTGTTCTCTTGCCTATTAAATACCCTGCTATTTGGGAAATGTATAAGAAGCATGAGGCTTCCTTTTGGACCGCGGAGGAGATCGATTTAAGTCCGGACCTGAAAGACTGGGAGCGACTTACCGCTGACGAGCAACACTTTGTAAAGCATGTATTGGCCTTTTTCGCGGCCAGCGACGGTATTGTAAACGAAAACCTGGCTGTAAATTTCATGCGAGAAGTACAGCTTCCTGAGGCTCGCTGCTTCTACGGTTTCCAAATCATGATTGAGAATATCCACTCGGAGACCTATTCTTTGCTGATCGATACTTATATAAAGGACCCCGCCGAGAAGCACCGCCTTTTCAACGCCATTGATACAGTTCCCTGTGTTCAGAAGAAAGCCGAGTGGGCCTTGCGTTGGATTGAGAACGGTTCGTTCGCGGAGCGTTTGGTGGCATTCGCCGCTGTTGAAGGCATCTTCTTCTCTGGATCATTCTGCTCCATCTTCTGGTTGAAGAAACGCGGCTTGATGCCTGGCCTGAGTTTCTCCAATGAGCTCATTTCTCGCGATGAAGGTATGCACTGCGATTTCGCCTGTCTGCTGTATAGTATGCTGGAGAATAAATTAAGCGTTGAGCATGTTACCTCTATCATCAAAGACGCTGTGAAGAACGAGCATGAGTTTGTTACCGATGCATTGCCGGTATCACTCATCGGTATGAATTCGAAGCTGATGTGTCAGTATATCGAATTCGTTGCCGACCGCCTGCTTGTATCTTTGGGATGTCCCAAAGTGTATAATGTGACCAATCCTTTTGACTTCATGGAGAACATCTCCTTGCAGGGTAAGACCAACTTCTTTGAAAAAAGGGTGGGTGAATACCAGAAGGCAGGTGTCACTAATAAGAACCCTGAGCAGAACAAGATCGTTTTAGACGATCCCGACTTCTGATTACCAGCTGCTACCGTTGTTTGAAACTTGGTTGAAAACTCCAACCACCTCCGTGTCGACCCCAAGTTTTATTTGAACACCTTAGCAATAGTCATCCTGTATATTTCGTAAAACAAAATAAGGGCCCCTCAAGGCCCCATAGAATACCCGTCACCCTCAATCTCTCATTTTTAATCTTTAATTAACGCAAAGTATGTTCGTAGTTAAAAGAGACGGTAAGAAAGAATCCGTGAAGTTTGATAAAATCACTTCACGCATACAACGCTTGTGCTACGGCTTGTCGCCACAGCATGTGGATCCGGTTCAAGTGGCCATGAAGGTCATCGAAGGGATTTACGCTGGTGTGACCACCAGCGAGCTGGATAATCTGGCAGCTGAAGTAGCCGCATCGCTCACCACTAAGCATCCCGACTATGCCCTGTTGGCATCTCGCATAGCCATATCGAATCTGCATAAGAATACCAAAAAGTCATTCTCCGAAACCATGCGTGATCTTCACGAGTATGTTGATCCACGCACAAATCTTCCTGCATCACTCATCGCCGAGGATGTTTATAAGGTTATTTCGGAAAATGCAGAATTGCTTGACTCCACTATTATTTACGATCGTGATTTCGGTTATGACTACTTCGGTTTCAAGACACTTGAGAAGTCATACTTGCTCAAATTGAATGGCAAAGTGGTGGAGCGCCCACAGCATATGTTGATGCGCGTCGCCATCGGCATCCACAAGGAAGATATTGAGGCCGCTATCGAGACTTACACGCTCATGAGCGAGCGCTGGTTTACACACGCAACACCAACACTTTTCAACGCGGGCACACCCAAGCCACAGCTTTCTTCATGCTTCCTTCTCACTATGAAAGGCGATAGCATCGAAGGAATTTACGACACACTTAAGCAAACCGCTCAAATTTCTCAAAGCGCAGGCGGTATCGGACTAAGTATACACAATGTCCGTGCAACCGGCTCCTATATCCGTGGCACCAACGGTACCAGTAATGGTATTGTTCCTATGCTACGCGTATTCAACGACACGGCTCGCTATGTAGATCAGGGTGGAGGGAAACGCAAAGGATCTTTCGCCATTTATCTAGAGCCATGGCATGCCGACATATTCGACTTCCTCGAACTTAAGAAGAATCATGGTAAAGAGGAGCTCCGCGCACGCGACTTGTTTTTTGCACTTTGGATTTGCGACCTCTTCATGAAGCGAGTTGAAGCCGAAGGCGATTGGTCTTTGTTCTGTCCGAATGAAGCTCCTGGACTCGCAGACTGCTACGGCGAAGAATTCGAGGCCCTATACGAGCGCTACGAGCGTGAAGGCAAAGCACGCAAAGTGGTTAAGGCCCGAGAATTGTGGACGGCCATTCTAGAGTCACAAATTGAAACAGGCACTCCCTACATGCTCTACAAGGACGCTTGTAACAGCAAGTCGAATCAAAAGAACTTGGGAACCATAAAGAGCTCCAACCTCTGTACCGAAATCGTTGAATACACCGACAAGGATGAGGTGGCCGTATGTAACTTAGCTTCCATATCATTGCCTCGCTTTGTTGTAGATGGCAAGTTCGATCACCAAAGACTGTTCGACATCACTTATGTAGTCACACGCAATCTTAATAAGATCATTGATGTGAACTACTATCCTGGTCCTGAAGCACGCAACAGCAACATGCGTCACCGTCCAATCGGTATCGGTGTGCAAGGTTTGGCAGATGCATTCATTCTGTTGCGTATGCCATTCGAGTCGGAAGAGGCGCGAACGCTCAACAGCGAAATATTCGAGACCATATACTACGCGGCTATGACCGCCTCCAAGGACTTGGCGATCATGGAAGGTCCGTACCAAACCTACAAGGGCTCTCCAGTTTCACAAGGCATTTTCCAGTTCGATATGTGGGGAGTAACGCCATCGTCGCGTTGGGAGTGGGATGTATTGCGTGAGGAGGTCATGAAACATGGAGTGCGCAATTCACTTCTGTTGGCACCGATGCCTACGGCATCTACTTCGCAAATTCTCGGAAACAACGAGTGTTTCGAGCCCTACACATCCAATATCTACACCCGTCGCGTATTGTCGGGCGAGTTCGTGGTGGTCAACAAGCATCTTTTACTTGACCTGGTTCGCCTCGGTTTATGGAACAACGATCTCAAGAGTAAACTGATCGCCAGCAATGGCTCAGTACAGGACATCCCTGAAATCCCACAGGAAATCAAGGAACTTTATAAAACAGTTTGGGAGATCAAGCAGCGTGCGGTTATCGATATGGCCGCTGATCGTGGCGCCTATATTTGCCAAAGTCAGTCGCTTAATATTTTCATGCAGAATGCAAACTTCTCGAAGTTAAGTTCAATGCATTTCTACGCTTGGAAGAAGGGCCTCAAAACAGGTATGTACTATTTGCGCACGAAGGCTGCAGTTGATGCTATCAAGTTTACTGTGGATGCCGCATACTTGCAAAAGGCAGGAGCGGCCAGTGCTGCCCCTGAAGGCGTTGCTCAACTTACCCCGGAAGAAATCGCTGCTCAGGTTTCCTGTAGTCTGGATAATCCAGAAGGTTGCTTGTCTTGCGGAAGCTGATTCATTACCAATAAACCAAAGAAAAACCCGGTGCAAATTTCATGCCCCGGGTTTTTTGTATGAAACGATATGGTTATTCGGCAATATGCTTTTTACTCCCCATATACATTTCATATTTCACGAATCGGCATTCCAAGGGTCCATTGAAAACCGGAATGCGCCTCGATGTACGAAGGCCTAAGTTTTTCAATGCTTCCTTGTTGGAAGTAATGAGCCAGCAGTCGTAGCCGCTAAATCTCTTTTTGAATGTATCACCAATGGATTTATACAGTTCTGTTAGATCGTCTTTATCCATGCGTTCGCCATAAGGAGGATTTACAATCACGACCCCTTTGCGAGCTGGAGGATCGAAGTCGCGCATATCGCACTCCCGAATGCTGACCATGTCTTCAACGCGAGCGAGTTTAACATTTTCCTTGGCTTTCCTTGCCACATGATGTGAGAGTTCTCCGCCGATGATTTCGATGTCGGATGCGTCGATACGACTGATGATGCCGTCGGTTATGGTTTTCCAAAGCTCTTCTTCAAAAGGCATGAACTTTTTCCATTTCATAAAGCCGAAATGTTCTCTGTAGTAGCCTGGAGGTATGTTAGCGGCAATCAAGGCGGCTTCTATTAAAATGGTTCCCGAGCCGCACATCGGATCAATCAACGGTTGATGCTTCTGCCATCCCGAAAGCTTTACCAATCCCGCAGCAAGCACTTCGTTCATAGGCGCCAAATTGGTTTGTTCTCGATAGCCACGCTTGTGCAAACTTTCTCCAGAACTGTCCAGAGAAACATTGCAGATGTTTTCATTGATGTGCAAATTGATACGAAGAGTTGGATTTTTCAAGTCCACATCAGGTCGCACCTGAAACTTCTCGCGGAACCGATCCGCTATGGCATCCTTGGCCTTTTGGGATATGAATTGAGAGTGATTGAACAGCTTTGTGCTTAGGACGGTATCTATAGCAAGGGAGTCTCGTGCATCCAAGTAATCTTCCCAAGAAATTTTTTTGATAGCGTCATATAGGCTTTGCTCATCGCTAACCTCAAATGATGTGATGGGAACCAGGATCCGCAATGCAGTGTGCAAAGAGAAATTCGCTTTATACATGAATCCCTTATCGCCGGTGAATGCGACCGCTCTGTACAATTGCTCCACATCTCTTGCTCCCAATCGCTGAAGTTCCTTTGCAAGAACCTCCTCTAATCCGGTAATGGTTTTTGCAATGAAGCGGATATTTTCTGACATGGGGTAAAGGTACGGGTTATGGGATTATCAAAAAATAGATGACCATTAACGAAATAGAACGCGGCTTTAGCGGATTAAACAGATTATCGAGTATTTAATCAGTATCCCGCCAACCGCAGCTGTCTCCCGCCATTCACTCCCCATGTGCTCGTTCCATGTCCATCACACGAAACAGATGGAGTAGGTAAGGGAATAACGCGTCCATACTTTCTTCCGCACCTCGTGTGGATCCGGGAAGGGCCAGAACAAGTGTGTTTCCAATGAGTCCTGCCAAACTTCTGGAGAGCATTGCATAGGGCATGTGTTCCATGCCGTAACTGCGGGCCGCTTCCGCTATACCAGGGATTTCGCGATCGAGCAATGGACGAATCGCTTCGGGAGTCACATCGCGTTTTGATAATCCTGTGCCTCCTGTGATGATAATCAGGTCGAAGTTTTGCCCGCAAAGTGATTTCACTTTGGATTGGATGCCATCAACCTCATCGGGTATGATGGTGTATTCGGATGATTTCACATGGAGGTTTTCCAATCGAGCCATAATAGCTTTGCCTGCGAAATCTTCTTTCTTCCCAACAGAAATACTATCGGAACATACCACAACTGCGGTTTTGATTTCGCGGTCTGGACGGTCGCTGTATTGCGATTTGCCACCTTTTTTCTTGAGCAATCGGATGGAGCAAATCTCGATATCCTTATCGATGGGCTTGAGCATGTCGTAGATTGTCAAAGCTGCTACTGATGCGCCATGCATGGCTTCCACCTCAACGCCCGTGCGGTAAATGGTATGCACTTCCACTTCGATTTGTATTTCCAGATCCTCTAGGTTGAATCTCACCTGAGTGAATTCTACGGGAAGTGGATGGCAATCGGGAATCATATCACTTGTACGCTTCACACCAAACAATCCTGCAATCCTCGCCGACTCTAACACATTGCCTTTTGGCACACGGTTGTTCCTCACGGCGTCCATCGTTGACATGTCGCCCACCCTAACAATGGCCTGCGCAATAGCGATGCGGTGGGTTTTTATTTTGTGGGTGATGTTGTTCATGATTGGGATGGGTTATGATTTTTATGATGGGTTATGATAAGGGAACGCG
>JBKCHO010000003.1:0-10372 GCA_046302815.1 Bacteroidota bacterium
ATGAAAACTGCTTGGCATCAAATGGAATTCTAATTGGCATAAAAAAGTTCGATTAAACCCTTATCGTGGTTTTTGGAAAGGAAACTCGCCGATTATCACAAACGTTTAGGACTATTGACTCAATGAGTCAGACTTTGTCACTACTTCAGCTTTTGGCTGAGTAGGTTCATCGTGCTGCGAGGCGATGCGTGATTATAGAGGATATTGTAAACAGCATCACATATAGGAAGCTCTACCTGATATTTTCGATTGAGTTCGGCAATGCATTTTACAGCGTAATAGCCCTCGGCAACCATGTTCATTTCCATCTGAGCCGATTTTACCGAGTAGCCTTTGCCAATCATACTTCCAAAGGTCCGGTTCCTGCTGAATTGTGAATACGCAGTCACCAACAAATCACCCAAATATGCCGAGTCTTTGATGTCTCGACCAATGGGTGAAACCTTATCTACAAATCGTTTTATTTCCTGTATGGCGTTGGACACAAGAACGGCTTGAAAATTATCGCCATATCCAAGTCCATGACAAATACCACTTGCGATGGCGATGATATTTTTAATGACAGCTGAATACTCGGTGCCGTAAATGTCATCTGAAACAGTTGTGCGGATGTATCTGCAGTTCATCAAACCTGCCAGTAGTGCGGCATGGGATGTGTCTTTACAGGCCACTGTAAGATACGATAGCTTCTCTAGCGCCACCTCTTCGGCATGACATGGTCCAGTAATTACGCCGATGTTGGCATAATCGATGCCAAGCTGGCGATGCAGGTATTCACCTACGATAAGCAGTGGACCTGGGACAATTCCTTTGATAGCCGAAAAAACTGCTTTGCCATTAAATGAGGATGATGAGATTTCTGAGAGGGTTTGTTCTAGAAAGGCTGATGGGACGGCGAGTATGATAATATCGGCCTCCGCGATTGTTGCGGTTAAGTCTGAACGGGGATGCACCTTGTTCAAATCCAGTTCGACATCACTTAAGTAGGATGGATTATGCTTATTGGATTTGATGAAAGCCACAGATTCCGGATTGCGCATCCACCACAAAATGGTTTCGCAATTGTTGGAAAGGATTTTTACCAGGGCAGTAGCCCAACTTCCTCCTCCAACGATTGCTATTTTTTTTCCGGATTCCATTTACAAAAGTATCAGAATTCGACTTCTGCGGTTTTAGTTTCTCCGTTTCGCAAGAAGGTGACGGTTGCTTTTTCTCCTTTGGAAAAACGGCCGAGGGCCTTCATATATCCCATCATATCTGTAACATCATGCTCCCCGATTTTAACGACAATGTCACCGGCTAGCATACCCGCCTTCTTTGCAGGCTTGCCATCGCTAACCCCATCTATCCGCATGCCTTTTCCGTCGAATCCGTAATCGGGAACCACACCTAGGGTTACTTTGAAGCGCGGTGTTTCTTCGCTGTTGTTGTCGTTGGTTTTGGTGAAAGCTATCTTGCCATCGTTGTTGTTTACAACAGCAAGAATTTCCATGATGTATTCGATAATGGCAAGTTGCCCCTCAAAGTTGATTTTGTCAGAGTCATCGGATGGTTTGTGGTAATCATCATGTGTTCCTGAGAAGAAATGTAGTACCGGAATGTCTCTAAGGTAAAACGATGCGTGGTCTGAAGGACCCATTCCCGATTCGGAGGTCTTCACGCGCATGCCGTCGGGCTTGATACTCTCGATGGCTGTTTTCCAAACCGGTGAAGTACCTACTCCGTGTACCAGCAATAGAGGATCCTCTTTTTTCAGTCGCCCAATCATGTCCATGTTCAACATACAATTGATGTATTCAACGGAAACGGGAAGATGTTTTACCAAATGGGCCGATCCAAGCAATCCAAGTTCTTCTGCCGAGAAGGCGACAAGTAGATAGTTGTTGTTTTTGAGTTGTGATGATTTCAGCACCCTGGCAATTTCCAACAACCCTGCTGTTCCGCTTGCGTTGTCATCGGCACCATTGTGTATGGCTTTTTCCGCTCCCCGGTATAGTGAGGCCTCGTTACCATACCCCAAATGGTCGTAATGGGCTCCAATAACAATGGTGTGCTCTGCTTGGTTGTCGATAAGTCCAATAACATTGTGAGCTGTCTTTTCATTTTTCAATATTTCGGTTTTGCCCTCTACATCCACCGGCTTTGCGGATTTGAATACGGCTGCCGCTTCGCGATTTAGAAATACAACGGGCAGTCCGGTTTGTGTAATGCGGTTTGAGTATTTTCCAGTAGGATCGGCTGTTGCCGTGTCACTGTTGATGAAAATAACCGCTACTGCACCTCGAGCTGCGGCACTGTCGATTCGGGTTCTGATTTCAGCATAAGCGGCCAGCTTTGAGTGAGGGTCAACATCCGAAGGAAGTCCAAATTCCATTACAACAGCCAATCCTTTCACATTCACATCGCGGTAATCATCACGACCGGGCGCGGCAATGCCGTGTTTGATCTTGACGCTTTTGCCTGCAAAGGAGGCATTGGCTGAATAAGCCAACGGAAAAAAGTCTTTTTTCATTTCAAGCTCTTTCTTTCCGATTCGCATACGGTTGTTGGCACTTGCATAGGAACCAGCGTTGAATGTGAATGGTTGAAGGAAGCCTTCTTTGCCAGCTGGGGCAACACCGGCATTGTACAGTTCGTTGATGATGTATTCGTAGGCCAGTTTCTCGCCAGCGGTTCCAGGCTCCCTGCCTTCCATATCATCCGCCGAAAGGCGAACAATGTCGTTGGTCATCCTTTTCAATTGCGGCGCAGGGTAAGGTCTGGTTAATGTGTCCGAATTAGCCGAGACCACAAATGGCAGCGACAGAACTACGAATAGGCTAAAAAACAGCTTTTTGATTGGTTTCATGGTGCTAGAATATGGATTCAAAGTTACTAACAATCCTTTGAGGAAATCTATTTGGATGCAAGGATTACAAGAAACTGACAGGGACTATTTTTGAAGCGTTCTCAAGGCCTCCCCCCGGCCGCCGCCAATTTACTAATTGGCAAAAAGGAACACCCCCTGTTCAGATCACTGTCTTAAAAGCGTCATGGGTATTCAAACACCTATGACGCCGCTTATTGGTACTTGGGCTTTCACGGTTTTTTTTGTCATCAAAAGAAAACCTGCCTAAAAACACCGATATGAAAGAAAGATTTTTAACAGTGGTTATAGACCGAGATTATGGAGCTTTGGAAAGCTTGCGCTTGATGATGGGGCTGAGATGTCCTGGAATTGAAATTGCTGCCGTAGCACGAACGGCGGATGAAGGACATGAACTTATAAAGGAATTCAGGCCGGATGTGGTATTCCTCGATTTTTCACTCCCCGGGAACACGGCATTTGATTTGTTGGACTGCTTTCCGGAAAGGGGCTTCTCGGTGGTTGGTATGGCTGATGATCCCGAGGTCAAAATAAAGGCACTGAAGGCCGGTGTAGTCGATTTCCTTTTGAAACCGGTACGGCCTGCATACCTCGAAGATTTATGTGCTAAGATCAGGGACGCACGCACAAGTACATCCAACGGCTCGCAGGTAAATGACAAGGTGACTTCCATTGCACTCACCCATTCGGGCGGATTCCAGGTGGTGGAGTTGTCTAATATCATGCGCCTACAGGCGGATGACAATTACACCAAGGTTTTTTCTGCCGAAGGGAAAAGATATTTGATCTCAAGACCCTTAAAGGATTTTGAGAGAAAACTTCCCGAGGAGATGTTCATCAGACCACACAAGTCACATATGATAAACATGTTTTTCCTGAAGGAGTTCATCGTTGAGGATGGGGGCGTAGCGGTTTTGAGGGATGGCACGAAGATTCCGGTATCTAAAAGGAAAATGTCTGTTTTCATGTCGGCGGTCAAAAGGTTCTCCTTGGTGATTCGTAAATGAGAAAGGTCTATTGACTATATTTGTGCTAGGGGTATATCAAAACACCACTCAAGCGCTTCTTAAATGCTTTCAAGAATACCTATTAGTATCCGATTTTTGGCCGGATTTTATTTGACAGGATTGTTTTTGTTTGCTTTTTTGCGAGTCGTTTTCCTCTTTTTCAATGATCCTGGAGACATTGACTTTGGAGATCAAATCACATGGGAAAGCCTGCGCATAGGCTTTGTTTTTGATTCGGTAGTGATGTCTTATATAATTGCGCTACCTATCCTCTTATTCTTTTTACATTACATGCTTCGGCCACGAACCGTTTATATCACATCTGCAATTGTTTGGGTCTTATCTGTTTTTTTATCTCTAACTACTTTCATGGTTGTAGCCGACATACCATATTTTGCTTTTTTCAAAAACAAACTGACTGTAGATGCTTTACAATGGATGAACACGCCCACCACCGTGCTTGAAATGGTTTTCGGAAACACTTCTAATGCGGCTTTTTTGTTTTTGGGACTCTTCCTTTTCTCCGTGTCTATGTTTTTTGTTTTCAAAATTGGTCGCAACAATGTGATTCGTGCCGACTGGGGTATGGAGTTTTCAAGATTCAGCAGAATGACAGCCATAGCGGCATTTTTGTTCTCCGGATTATTTTGCTTTATGGGAATGAGAGGGAAATGGGCGCATCCCATCAGACCGGGTGATGCCTTTTATTGCGATCATCCATTGCTTAATCAAGCGGGACTTAATGCGGCATATACCTTCTTGAAAAGTTTTTCATACAAGGTCAATTTGATGGAAAACGAAACCGCAATAAGAAAAGCGCAATCTTATTTAGGTGTTCAAGGTCAGAACAATGAATCGGGTATTTCTCCATTTTACAGATTGGTACAGGGGGGGTCAATTTATGAAAAGAAAAATGTTGTTTTGATATTGATGGAAGGCATGGGTTCAAAATTCATGGGATCCTTCGGTAATCAAAATAATCTCACACCCAATTTGGATAGTTTGTCGAAAGCTTCCATCTTATTTACAAACGCTTACAGCGCAGGCATACACACCAACAATGGGGTTTTCTCCACACTGTACGGCTTTCCGGCTTTGAAACGAATACGACCTATGAGCGCTGTGCCCATCCGTAAATTCACCGGATTGCCATTCGCCTTAAAGCAGCGTGGATATGATAATTACTTTTTTTGTACCCACAACAGGAGTTTTGATAACATTGGCAATTTCATCCCATATAACCACTTCGACAAAATATATACCGAAGAGAATTTCCCATCCTCTGAGTCTGTTGGGCCATTTGGAGTTCCTGATGGTTATTTGTTTTCGAGGCTATTGACTCATTTGGATTCGATCGATGACAAAGCGCCATTCTTCGTAACCGTCCTAACAGCTTCCAATCATGACCCCTACATTATACCCAAAGACTTTGTTTCAGAACATAAGGATTCGGAGTTGCGGGCCATACAGTATGCTGATCAATCCATTGGTGATTTTATGCGAAAGGCATCTCAAACTAAATGGTTTGCAAATACGCTGTTCGTATTGGTAGCCGACCACGGACGCGTTTACGGCAAAGAAACATACGACCTTCCACTCTCCTTCAGTCAGATCCCTATTATATTCCACGCGCCATCATTTATCAAGCCCCGAACCGAAGTCATTCCAATGGGTCAGATAGATGTTTTCCCATCGATTATGGGAGTCCTCGGGGGAACATATTTGAACAATACCGCTGGTGTGGATGCGTTTAAACATTTGCGTCCCATTATCTATTTTTCCCAGGATGATAAAATTGGCTCCACGGATGGACAATGGTTATATGTTTATCGTTTTGGTGGCAATGAGTCTTTATATCGACTTAATTCCGATTCACCCATGGACTATCTAAATATAGAAAAAGATACTGCAGATAGACTTCGAGACTACGCCTTATCTCAAACCCAAGCCTCTGAATTTGTTTTGTCTTCTGGTATGACTGGTCCAACAGGTAAAAGAAGCAAATTAGCTAATTGAGTTACAATAAATAAGTTTGCTTTTCAGTTTCTCAAGTAATGGCTAAGGATTTCAAAATCTCGCGATCGCACCGCTTCAAATATGTAGCATTAGCGGCTTTGATGCTTTTGTCAAATGCATCTGCATCGTGTCAAGAAAACAGCATTTATGAAATGCTTGAATACCAAAATTCATCCGTTTATGTAGTGGCACACATGGCCGACCCAATCCGTTATCCCGAAAACAGTTTGGCTGGATTGGCATTTTGTATTGAAAACGGAGTGGATGTGGTAGAGTTGGATGTTCAAAGAACCCGAGACGGGAAATTGATTTTGATGCATGATGCAACCCTGAACCGCACCACCAATGGGAAGGGAAAGGTGGCTAATCTCAATTGGGATCAGGTTAGTAAATTGAAATTGAAGGATCGGCGAAAGAAAATCACAGAGCATGGTGTCCCACTTTTGGAAGATGCCTTAAAAATGGCTAGGGGCAAAATCGTTGTCAACATCGACAAGGCCGGAGCTAACATGAGGCACATAAAAAAACTTGTGGATTCATTGCAGTGTGGAGATTATGTCATCCTCAAAGGGGTTGTTCAGCAAGATGCTCCGATCGGCTTGGATGTAAACAGGAAGGGTAAGCCGGTTTTCATGCCGATTTTTACTCATAAATCGAAAAGCTGGGATTCTATCTTATACCGTTATCGACCGCCAATGGCAGAGTTGTTGCTGCCTCACGACTCCACATTTCTAACCCGCCCTGGAACGCTCAACACATTCAAGGATTACGGATGCCAGATCTGGGTCAATGCCCTATATGATCAAATTGCAGGTGGAATATCGGAGGGCAAGGGGGCTTATGCTTCATGGGATCATTTGCTTTCGGTTGGTCCTCGTTTTATTCAAACAGACTACCCAATTGAATTGATGTTGTATTTGTCATCGCTTGGATTACGCACCGATATCGACACAGGGAGACTGGCCTCTATAGCAAGGCCCGTTCCAACTGCAGGAGCATCGCCAATTTCAAAACACACAAAGAATACTTCAAAGGATTCCTCTAGCCATAAAGCTCAAGCTCGATGGCATATTGTTATAAGCGGCGATACCTTGAATTTTATTGCCCGCAAATATGGGATGGCGCTTAGCCTGTTGCTGCATGCCAATCCACGCTTGACGGTTCGATCCGTGCTGCAGCCTGGACAAAAAATCAGAATTCCGAATTAAGGCTTCTTTGCTTCGATTTTAAATCCGAAATGGGTATAAACAGCTCGTTCGCCTCCATCGGCTGGTCGGTTTATGATACCGAGTTTTTTCGAGTAAATCAAGGAGCTGCCACCTTGGTCGCAAGCCATGCCGTTGTATGCTCCTAGTGCGAGCATTATTTTGGCACAGCTCTCCAATTTCAATCCCATGCTGTACCTGGGCTTTCTTCCATCCACTATCATGAAAAATCCGCGCTCGCCTTTTTTGTCAAAAGCCATAATCGTTCTAGGATATGGTCTATCGCGGCTGTAATCCCTTTGATCTAATCCAATGGCGCCGTTTCTAACAAGGTCGAATCGTCCCCAAATAGCATTGTACATATCAGGTGTGGGTTTTTTCACGACGCAGGTATCGCACGAGTAGCCAGCTCTACTATTTGTATCGAAATACATGAACGGCCTGCGCTTGTTGTCATCAAGCTTGATAGCTGTACCTTCCACAATGTAATTGCCGGTCCACTGTCCAAGTGGGGCTTCCAAACCAGGATTTTCTCCTGCCTCACCGTTGATAGCAAAATCTAAGTCATGGGCTTTGGCGAAATCGGAGGTCTTGGTTTTGATGTCAATGGGATATTGCAGCTTGATCTTGGTCTGAGTCAAATCAACTGTGGCCACATAGGCTGTGAACACCGGATTGTTCGACGATATACGGATTATTTCAAGTCCAGCACTGTCTTGGATGATTCGGATGTCATCGATTTTAAGGTCGGCAATCGACATGAGGTTTTTCTTGACGCCAGGAAAATAGCTCTCAGACCCGGTGGAGTCGGGTTTGATAACAGTTTGTCGAGCAGAATGGAGTTGTAGTAATTCAATCTGGTTGTATCGTCGATCAATTAGTAACATTGAGAAAACAAGTATGGACGATATTAGGACACCGGAAGCAATCAAATAAGGATTTTTTTTACCTCCAATAAAAATTCCTCTGCGCTCAAACATCAGTAGTAGAAAAAAGGTTGATCCTCCAACCAGTAGAATCCAGAAAAGCAGTTGAAATGCCATTGGAAAGAGTGAAATCCTATCCAGTAAAGCGTGTAATTCGTCTAATATTCCGTTAATAAAATCACCCATCTCATCTTACACGCAGCCGTGTGCCCGCGATCAGTTTTTTTTCGTTTGCAATTTGGTTTATTCTTTTCAGTGCAGCAACAGAGGTGTGGTACTTCCTTGCTATGGATAAGAGGGTTTCCCCTTTTTTAACAACATGGTATTTTCCGGAGTCCCCAGTAAATCCTTTCATGGAAACATGGGGCGAATTCAGCAAGGAATCGCTAGCGCAAGGGCAATACTTTTTCCTTTGCATCATATTGAAATCCAAGTCGGGTATGGGCACATATTCCAAAATGCCTTTTTTCACATGGTTGTATCCTTTGTGAACTCCATCGGTATTAAGTTCCCAATAGCGAAGCGCCTGACTATTGGTATAGCCGCAAAATTGCATCAATGTAATCGCGGAAAGCCATCCGCTCTGATGCCATCCGTTCCAGCAGTGAGCATACACCATTCCATGGTTTTCGGAGGAGGCACGGGCATGAAGATCTCTAAGAAAGCCATCCAATGAAATCGAATCCAGCTTAGACATACACGAGTATTCAACTCCAGTGGATCTGATTGAATCTAATCTTTCTTGCGGGTATTTTTCAACGAAATTTCTGCTGTATAGGTAATAGATACGATCAAAACCTTGCTCCTCCAGCTTTCCAATGGTCTCGGGCATCAATGGATTCATGACCGACTCAACATGGTTGTTGCCACCTCGATAAAGGAGGTTTTTTAAAACCATCCTGATGTTTCTACATCCGCTCAGAGATTCGAACCCTTTTCCTTTGTTGTCTACAAGCTTCGTTTGAATCGAATCCAATCCAAATTTATCAGGTACGCAATACGGCTGGGCATTCGATAATTGATTGAAAGAAATCAATAATAGGGAGGTAATCGAATAAATACGCCCTCTTCTTTTTTTCAAAAGCATGAAGCAAGATGCAATAAGCAGCAAGGATGCGGGCATATGCCAGGTGGAACCCGAAGCTTTTTGTACAATGGGTGCAATGAAAACCGGTACATGCGGCTCCAGTGGTGCGATTTTACCATGGTATATCCAATCTTCAACATGACTGTTTCTTGTGGCTAGTATGATTTCACGAACTTCATAGATTGAGTCGGGGCAATGGATTTTAATTTTATCAACGATATATTGATCCTTATCCAATATCATCCATGTGCCACCACGAAGTTGGAATCCTGTTAAGGAGTCGAGTAGTATGATGGGTTCATTCTGCACAATCTTAATGGCTCTTTCGGGATCGTTGGTAAACCAACACGCCCGTTCCGACAACAAGGTGGTGGTTGGTAGCGGCGTGAATGATTCATATCCGTTTTTCACCAACTTCATTCCCATAGTGGTAATGGAGTCGGTTGAATTATTAAAAAGCCTGAACAAGAAAAACCGGTCCTTTCGCGACTCCCGAACAGCCCAGGCATCGCAAAATAAACTTCCACGCATGGCAGAATCGTTTCGTTTTTTATAAACGGCTTCAACAAGCAAGCTATCGGAAGGCATGATGGTAATTAACGCGGATTTCGATGAATCGTTTTTCCAATAATCGAAGGTGTACTCATAATCCAAATCGGTGGCTTCGATTTGTAACGGCACTTCCGGGAAAAACCTAGCACTAACTTTATTAAACAGCCAGGTTGTGTGGGCCAAACGAATCGATTTGATGTGGTCGCTGTTGTTGGTTATGGTTACAAGAACAGGATCTTCGTTCAGGTCAAATGTCGACATGATATGTCCGTATACGGCTTCATCCCGCAAAGGGAAAAACCGTTTGAATTTGGAAATTTGCTCCTCCCAACTTTTTACGCTTCCGCTTCTTGATCGCCCTCTTCGTTTTGCATGGTGAGGTATTTCCGGTCGTAAGATGGATGCGAACTGATCAATACGATTCACGATGGTGTCAACATGCAATCTGGATCCCAAAAGCATACAATACTGGTTAATGAAAAGGTCCCTGATGGGTTTGTGGCTGGTCAAGTTTCGTAATACGACCGTTGCATATCCGGGATTGTACCAGTCGGTTTGCTTTGAACTGAGTCGAGCACGCAGGAAATTGTCGTTGGTACTCCCTATTTCACTGCTCAAGTCAGAGTCGTAAAAAATCCATCTCCATCGGTTGTCCAACGCAGTACTTTTCCAAAAACGGATGTTGCCTCTCGAGTCCAAGTTACGGATATGAA
>JBKCHO010000004.1:0-4255 GCA_046302815.1 Bacteroidota bacterium
CATCAGCCGCCGCATCGTGGAGTACAACAACAAAACCGCTCCGCTGATCGATTACTACAAAGACCAGAACAAATTTCGCTCAGTGGACGGGATTGGCAGCGTTGAGGAGATTTTCGAGAGCCTTTGCGGGGTGATTGATCAATTATGAATTGTATGAATTATATTTTAGGTAACAAATAGGTTCCTTAACAACTACATCAATTAATTAACTAAGAAATGCTTTGGCAGTCATTGTTGCGGTCAAATTCGAGTATTAAAATTTAATTCGTTAAATTTTATCTGGTCATTGTTTTACTATTTTAAAGGAATTAACAAGTGAAAGTATATAGAAACCATTTTAAATACATCGCATTATTTTTTTTGATTTGTTCATTGACCTCGTGTGGTTCAAGGGCGAAATATAACATGTATAAAGAACAAGCAAAATTTGATGAAGCGAATTATGAACTTAAGCAAATTTGGAATCAAGGACAAACTATCCATTTAAACATTCAATCCCAAGACATGAATAACATTCTCAATGGTCAGATTGGAATTCAAAATGGATCCTCTGATTTGGCACAATCCATTCACAAGCTAGCTGCGACCAGTGATTCATGGGCAAAAGACCCGAATGCATACGCAAAACCATACACTTACAATAGTAAACTTCACAATTTTCAACTTTATTACAATGACCCTAATTACTCGAAGCTTGGATTTTCACCCTTCAGAAACAACGCTGCAGTTTACAGAGATTATTATAAAAGCAGGTGTAACAAATGGAGTACCATTTGGGGTCTACTTAATTAAACTATCGAATTTGAATTTCATGCTACAGGCCATTACATGTTTTTCAATTGAATTGAACGAGGACTTTTTAAAAAGCACTAACGTGCTAGCCTTGAATAAGCTCAGCCAGCGTTGAAACTCTTTCAATTTTTAAAGGGCATTTCTTGAGGCGAGAACCGAAAAAAAACGCGGATCGATACTAAATAGTCCCAATCCGCGCACTTCTATTGATATACACTTATGATTCCTTCCCTGGCTTCGATGCGTTCGCTTCGCTCACTTACTCAGCCAGCGTTGATGATCTTTCAATTTTTACTAGCCACCGCCTTAGGCCAAGATTATTCAACAAGAACCGTTTCGGTGGCTTCGATGCGTTCGCTGCGCTCACTTGCTCAGCCAGCGTTGGAGTTTAATGGTGAGTAGTGGGTGGTAGGTGGTAGGTGGTGATGCTCTAAACCTATGTAGAATACATCTTTTCAAACCAAACACCAATAAGTCGGCGGGTGGCTTGTCCACGAACGGTGCGAACCGTAAGATTGGTCGGCCCGGGGGTGTAGCCTTGTGCGAAAAAACCAATCAAACGGTTGGCGTTCGTGGTGCCCTTTTTGGTTACTTTTTGGGCAAGCAAAAAGTGACAAAAAGCCAAACATAATTATACGCCTCGCTAATGCCAGCAGATGTATTCAATTAATCATCCCAATAAATAAAAAACGCGGATCGATAGTTAATTATCCCAATCCGCGCTCTTCTATTGATATATACATATGATTCCTTTCCCCTGGCTTCGATGCGTTCGCTGCGCTCACTTACTCAGCCAGCGTTGGAGTTTAATGGTGAGTAGTGGGTGGTGACACTACTCACCACTCACTACCTCCTACTCCACCATCACATTCTTCTCCACTACATCTCCACTCTCCAACATCACTCGAACCACATACATGCCTGGTGAAAGCTTGCCCACGTTGAACTGCACATCTGACAGTCCGTTCAATTTGCGGTTTTCGATGATTTGCCCTTGCAGGTTGCGAAGTTCGATGGAAACGGGAATCTCGTTGCCGATGTCGTTGAACGATACCGTGAAGCTGTTCTTGGCAGGATTTGGATAGACACTCACATCGCTTGGTTGTTCTTGCATAACGCGGCAAGAGGTGCCATTGGTCACGCCGATGATGTTGGATAAGCTAATACAACCTCCTGCATTGGTAACCTCGCAACGGTAGTTGCCCGTTTGGGTAGCGTTGAAATTGGCTGAGGTAGCACCGGGTATGGCCACACCAAAGCGTTTCCATTGGTAGCTGTAGCCGGCGGTGGCACCTGTGGCAGTCAGCAAAACGCTATCGCCCGGACAATAGGCGTTGCCGTTGGGAGCTGTGATGGTGATTACAGGAGGAGTGGCCGTAGTGGTTTGAACGATGCCTGAGATGCGTTGACAATCCACTCCGGGACCGGTTCTCACGGCTACTTTGTATTTGGCGATGTCGCTCACGGTGATGGAGCTTGCCGTGGCGGTTGGAAGCGCTGTGCCGTTGCGATACCACTCGTAAAACAAGCCCGGACCGGTAGGCTCCACCACAAAAATGGAAACCGAATCATTGGGACAACGCACCGTAGTGGCACTGGTGCCAAGGGTTACAATGGCGGGTTTGGTGCAAGGTATGGAGTTGTAAAGTTGTTGGATTTCGAGAGCTGATAATGCGCGATTCCATATACCGATGTCGTCAATTAAACCATCAAAATTTGGGCTTGTAGACGAATTGCATACTTGATCACCTATGAAAATCGGTAATGAAGTATTGCTGAATGGTGAAGCGCTAATATTTAATGAGTCAACTAAAATAGAATTTAAAAATAATAAATATTTTCCTCCAGTTCTTGTAAGAACAATGTAATTCCATGAGTTTATTAAAATTGGATCAGAATATGCAAAAGATGATACCGAACGAAATACAACATTGTTGTTTTGCCAATACAAAGACCAATCATCTGCAGTATTACATATGTCTCTATCAATTAAATAACCTAATAGACTTGAATTTGCATTAAACCAAAAAGCGATAGATATATCACTCTGAATTGTTAGACTATTTGAGTTTAATATTGAAATGTAATCCAATCCACCATCAAAACTATAAGCCTCATTGGCATTACCATTCCTGTCCGCGGTTAGTGTCGCGCCATTCACCGTCCCATTATTTCCATTTCCACTCACATCGTTGGCATTGCCACAAAAGGGCCAATAGCCAACGAGTCCGTTGGTAGGTACATACGCGGGAACACTGCAGTTGTTGGATTGGTACAGGGCGGTGATTTCTTGTTGGGTGAGTGCGCGGTTCCAAATGCCGATGTCGTCGATTTTACCTGGAAAAGACTTCCAAATACTTGTAAAATATGGTGCAGTTCCAGATTCGTTTACTTCTCCAATCAAGTTAAATATTTTACCGTTAACAACTGTATTTAATGAGGTTGGATTTGATGTGTAAACTAAACCTCCATCATTGTAAAATCTAAGTATTGAACCATCATAAGTTATAATTATGTTGTGCCAAACTCCATTTGAAGGAGATGGATAGTCTAATACTTGTCTGAAGGCCTGACAGTGTCCTTGAATTTCATATTTTCCAGATCCAACATCGATATTTTCAAAATTTAAATTGAAGCTTTGGCCACAATTATCACCTCCATACCCAAATGCTCCCCAACAATTTGATGAACCAAGCAAAGTGCTGTAATACCAGATTGATAATGTTCTTTGACTATTTCCTGATGGAAATCCAGCGCAAGATCCTGTTATCGAATTTGTTGTAGTGTGGTCGGATAAATAAGCAGCATTTGCACTACCAAATCGATCAGTAGTTAAAGTCGCCCCATTCACCGTCCCATGATTCCCATTCCCACTCTCATCATTAGCATTGCCATTAAAAGGCCAATAACCCACCAATCCTGTAGTAATATCAACATTTGAAGTTGTTAAAACCACTTCATTGCCATACGCTGTTCCATTGGCATTGGTGGCATAAGACCTGACATAATACGTTGTATTAGCAACCAACCCTGTCAGATTACTGACAAAAGTTCCAATTCCACTTCCATCCGATGTTTTGGTGGTCAAACTTATGGTTGGATTTGTACTTGTACTCCAACAGATGCCTCTGGCAGTTACGGCACTACCATTGTCGCTGCTGACATTTCCGCCACAAATTGCGGTAGTAGCCGTAATAAAACTAATTGTATCGGTATTGACCAATGGAATCAAACTCGTGGTTACGGTGACCTCATTGGAATACTGCAAAGAATTACCTGCGCTATTGTAGGCATAAACCCTATAGGTATAACTTGTATTGGGCGAAAGGTTCAAGTCATTGAAACTGGTGATATCTGCACCGGTGGTTCCAACCACTGCATAACTGGCAGCACCTGATTTTCTCTCAATCTTGTACCCGGTTTCATTGGTGGCATTATCAGTCCAGGCAAGATTCACCTGGGT
>JBKCHO010000005.1:0-2773 GCA_046302815.1 Bacteroidota bacterium
TTGTTCAGCAGCGGATAGTTGGCGTTTTGGGCATTGTAAAATACTCCCCATGAGGTGGCCGGGGTTGGCTCCAAGGAGCTGTTGCCATCGTACTCGTGCGGAGTCATCAGTCCCGTTACCTCATCATAATAGAGGTAGTAATCCATCTTACCTTTATATATGTAGCTGTCATCGTCGGTCCAGGCGATTTCGGAAGCGAGGTACCAGAGGGTCCGGTCTACATCCATATAATTGGCCAGGGTGTCTTCGAGTGCGGCTACGGGAGTGGTGTTCAGTTTGTTGGCAAGCCGAACCAAGTAGTTCCAAGGGGTGACGATGCCGTTCGACTCCTTTAATGTATAGTATTGTTTGTAGGTATTGGTATCGGTGCCGAGATAGTTGATAGCGGCGGTGCCATCGCCCCAGCCTCCACCGGGACCACCTGGCGACCCGGGCGGTTTGTCGGCGCGCCACCAGATGCCGTCGTTGCTGAGGTACCACTCCTCCAGGAAGTCCTTGTTGAGCTGCTGGATGTTGGAGTAGAGTCCCCAGTTGGCGCCGTTGAGGTAAAGTTTTACGAAACTCGACTGCGCTGTTGGGCAGTGGCGTTTGATCATCGAGGTGTAAAACACCTCGCGCATCATGGAAGGATCTTGGGCGGCATTATTCAATTTGAAGGTGCTGTAACCGTCGTAATCCTGGGTGGTGATCCAGTTGTCGAGTTCTATTTTGAATGATTTCTTCTGCGAGGTGCCCGTGTTGTAGGAGGTGTTTCCGCGAAAGCGAACGCCAACACTATCATATAAAATACCATCAATAAGCATGATGGCAGGCAAGTAGGTTTTGCTGGCATAGTTGGCCGTTAATTGAGTCCAAAAGTTGGTGGAGGCAAAGCTGAGGTATATGGGTCTCACGATGCTCTGGTCGTAATAGTCGTTGTTGTTGGTGGCTCCCGTGGTCAAAATGCGTCCGTCGGGACTGATGGCCATGTGGTGCGGCAGGTTTTGTGCCTGGGTCATGAACGGGAAAAGCAAGAGTAGCAAGGGTAGTTTATTAAGCATGCTATAATAAGGTGTGTGTGATGTGCAACGGGTTGGATGCCTCTTGCGGGGGATGGTTTAATTAGTAAAGGTAGTTATGATTGACGATTTACGATTGACGATTTACGATTGAACCAGGTAGTGTGCGAAGCTCTACAACGCGGGACGATTTACAATATACGATTGACGATTTACGATTGACGATTGAACCAGTTAGTGTGCGAAGCTCTACTAATTGGGACGATTGACAAGTGGAGGATTTGATTTTTGGCGGTTTAATCCGCACTAGTCAGCAAAATCCGCTTAATCCGTGCTCTCTTTTTGAAATTAACCAAGCTTTGGCTTTTGTGTCACTTTTTGCTTGCCCAAAAAGTAACCAAAAAGGGCACCACGAACACCAACCGCCTACTTGACCTTGTCGCACATGCCCACACACCAGGGCTGATCAATCCGGCGGTTCGCACTGTTCGTGGACGAGCCACGCGCCGGTGGGAGAAAGGGTTTTGTATTGACAATTGACTAGTGACAAATAAATGCTTTCCGCCTCCCGCCACGGCCATCTGCAAACAACAAACCGATCTCAAATAAATTCTACAACTTTTCAAATATGCACTTTCATAATTTCGTGTTGGTAAAATTGTTGATTCACTAGATTTTTATCTGCTTGTAGTCAGTCGATTACGATTTTATTAACATTATTATTACACCTACCTATTGCGCTGCGTCATTTTAGGTGCCATATTGCGTCGGTTTTGAAAATGCCCACCTAGGTCAACTTTGTTCTAACCTGAATCGAACACGACCTTTTTTTTAAACCACAGTCCGATTAGTCTACAGGGTCCCCCTAACCATTTGTAGATTGGCGCTTACAAGATTACTGATTAACAGCCCTTTACGGAAATGAGCCGTACCGGGCTTCGTGTGTTTTATTGCCCATTTCGAATAAAAATCAAACTCAAATAACAAATCAAATGCAAAACAATTACTCACTAACATCCTTGTTCAGCCGTTGGATGATCATGCTTTCAGTTGTGGCTTTCGCCTCGCTGTCGGCCTCTGCGCAAACAACTCCCCATGTGCTGTTCAAGCAGGACTTCTCATCGTCTACGACGGTTAGCAGTTATGTGAATTTGAACACTCCATCAACGGGGCAGTTCAACGGTATCACCTCCTCAACGGGGTCGGCCGTATCGATCACTGGCAACGCGTTGCGATTCGCTCGTAACACGGGAGGTGCATCGTCGTTTTCGAGAACCACGGATTTTTCTCCGTTGCCGAAAACGCTGAGCTACAAATTCACCGTTAGCGTGACCAACAGTGCTGCCACTACCAACGCAGCCGTGTTCCAGGTAGGGTCGGGCATGACCACATCCAATGCCGCCGCTGCCTCTGGAAACACCTATGGTCGTTTTGCAATCAATTTCGGAGCTACTAGCAATACATTCACCATCCGAAACATGACAAACGGAACTACTTCAAATGTTCCAGTTGCACCAGCTCCCTTTTCAGGCACTCAGGAAATCACCTGGACACTGAACAATACGGGAGCCACGATTAGCTATGTTGCTCCCGATGGCTCGGTTGAAACTCTAGCCAACGACCGCATGGACATTTATCACGGTAACACAGCCTACCTTGTTGGTGGCCTCCTCTACGGGAACCAATGTTACTTGTAACGGTGGTCAGAATGGTACGGTAACTGTAAACGCAACAGGTGGTACGGCTCCATACACTGGAACAGGTACCTTCAGCAA
>JBKCHO010000006.1:0-11248 GCA_046302815.1 Bacteroidota bacterium
GCACCAGAATCCAACTTTACAAAATATCATGTTGAAGCAGGTGTCGCTTCCGGCAACTTGGTCTTCCTGAAACATAATTTCACATCCAGATGGTGGCTTGAGCTTCCCAAACCCGTCAGCGATGACAATCCTGATTTGAAGAGAAAAAGGTTCATTCCATGCTCCCCAAAGGATTATCAACAGGCCATGCAGAACGAAATGCCCGAACGGTTGTGGAGAATCATTCAAAAATTGTGACGCTTTAATTGTGGCTCATTTTCAATTACATACAAATTATGGCAGCTTTTAACACTTCTTTAAATAATTAATAAACAAATAGTTGCAAAAAACAGAATTCCCATTTGTAGAAATTTATTTGTGAGGTTTTGTACTAGTTTCCATTTGTTTTTGATTTTCAAATTTTAATTACCTTAGCCCCCTAGTTATTACTTGAATCTTCAAGGAATTAACCCAAACACAACACCCCAAAAACAATCATTCGTAATTATGAAAAAACTTCAGTTGGTTGCAGCGTTTGTCCTTGCTACTTGCTCGGTTTCTTACGCCCAACAGGATCCACAGTTTAGCCACAACATGTTCAATAAGCTTTATACGAACCCTGGCTACACCGGAAGCAGTGAAGGTATTTGTGGAACGCTTTTGTATCGGAACCAGTGGTCCGGCTTTGAAGGTAATCCAAGGTCTGTGGTTTTTGGAATCGATGCTCCTGTTGAATTTTTACGGGGGGGGTTAGGACTTTCCGTCCTGGCTACTGATGAGCTAGGATTTGAAAACACATTTGCGGCCAAACTATCTTACGCCTTCCGTTTTAATGTTGGTCAAGGAAATTTAGCCATTGGTGCTGACGCCGGATTGGTTCAAAAATCTCTTGGTGGCGAGTTTATTTTTATCGACAGCCAAGATCCTTTGATTCCAACCTCCGAACAATCGGGTACCGTACTGCCTGATTTGGGAGCAGGCTTGTATTACAACTCCGACAAATTGTATGTTGGCGTTTCCGCATCCCACTTAACAGAAGGAGAAGTCGACTACGGCGATTTTTCTACCAAACTCGCCCGTCACCATTACTTAATGGCGGGATATCGTATCGAATTCTCTCCATCTATGGCACTTACACCATCCTTTTTCGTTAAAAATGTAGCTGATCAAACCCAAGTTGATATCAATGCCAATATGGATTTCAACAATCGTTTTTGGGCAGGTGCATCTTACAGGCTTGAAGACGCTATAGTATTAATGGCTGGATTGAACATTATGCCTAATTTGAGACTAGGATACTCTTACGACCTCACCACCTCTGAACTTAAGAACTACAGTAGCGGAAGTCATGAAATAATGTTGGGCTACTGCTACAAGTTCAAGAAAAAGGTAACCCCGATCATTAGAAATGTAAGATTCATGTAGGTTTTGCAATCATTTTGGTTCAAGGTAACCTAAATTGATGTTTATCCGTATCCATAAGTCGATTCCAATTGTAATCAATTCAAATCCACGGAAAAGCCGTTATAATAATTACAGCGGACTTGCGTTAAGACTCAGACCGTGTACAATATATGACTGATATGAAAAAACTGATCATTTACTCCTCAATCTTGCTGGTTCTCAGTAGTTGTGGAGGTGGCAATCGCGGCCAACTGGTCGGAGTTCAGCCTAGGGAAAAATGGTATCAGGCTGACCCATATGGAATGGTGTTCATCCCTTCTGGTTCATTTAACATGGGCCCTAGTGACCAGGATGTTCCTTATGCTGTGGTTGCTCAAAGCCGTACCGTTTCGGTTCACGCACTTTATATGGATAACACCGAAATCACCAACAATGAATATCGTCAATTCGTTCAGGGTTAGGGACTCCTTAGCTCATAGGCTGATTGGTGGAGATCACCTTATTGACGAAGGTGAATATGGCGAACGCATCAATTGGCGTGAACGACTTGATTATGAAGATGAAGAGAATGTCGAGACATTAAATGAACTCTTTCTCCCAGAAGCTGAAAGGTTCTATCGCCGCAAGGAATTCGATGCCCGGAAATTCAATTTCGAGTATTATTGGATTGACCTCCAGGAGGCCGCTCAACGCTCCAACAGGGAACAAGGTAAGATTGACCGTTCCGTGTTTATCAAGAGAGATGTGATCAATGTTTACCCTGATACCTTGGCTTGGATACATGATTTCACATACTCGTTTAATGACCCAATTACCAATATGTATTTTTGGCATCCATCATATGATGAATATCCGGTCGTTGGGGTGAATTGGAAACAAGCTCGTGCATTCTGTATTTGGAGAACCCAACTGTTGAACAGTTATCTTATTTCCAATGGAGAGACTATGGTACAAGACTTCCGTCTGCCAACTGAGTCGGAATGGGAATATGCTGCCCGTGGTGGAATGGATCTTTCGCCATATCCTTGGGGAGGTCCATACATAAGAAACAGTCGCGGTTGTTTCCTTGGCAACTTTAAGCCTATGAGAGGCAATTACCTAGATGATGGTGGATTTTATGCAGTTTCTGCCACATCCTATTGGCCTAACGACTACGGTCTATACTGTATGGCTGGAAATGTATCCGAGTGGACTAGCAATGCATACGATGAGTCTGCATACAATTTCCAACACGATTTGAATCCTGATTACACCTACAACGCCAAAGATTCTGATCCTCCCGTGCTAAAGCGCAAAGTTATTCGTGGTGGATCTTGGAAAGATGTAGGATATTACCTTCAAACAGGTACTCGTTCTTACGAATATCAGGATACTGCAAAAAGTTACATCGGATTCCGTTGCGTCATGGACTTCATGGGTCGTGACAAATCCGACTTCTAAAACATTACAACAATCAAATTCAACCTAAACATTAACTCAAAAAACATCTGAAAAAAAATGGGATTAGCGGCAATTACCCAGAGCAAGGGTTTTAAGAACATGATGGCCAAACTTTATGGTTTCGGCGCAGCGATCGTAATTATAGGAGCTCTTTTCAAAATCCAGCACTGGGAAGGTGCGGGCCTAATGCTTACCGTGGGTCTGCTTACAGAGGCGGTAATCTTCTTCTTCTCGGCATTTGAACCCCCACATGAAGATGTGGATTGGTCATTGGTTTATCCAGAACTCGCTGGTATGCATGAGCCAGGAGCCGATAAGCACAAAAAGAAAAAAATCGCAGATCCTGTTTCGCAAGAGCTTGATCGCCTTTTGGCTGATGCTAAAATCGGTCCGGAATTGATTCAAAGCCTTGGTACAGGTCTTCGTTCCTTGGGTGAAAACACATCCAAACTCTCAGACATCACTAACGCTTCGGTTGCCACCGATGATTATGTGAAAAATGTTCAAACTGCTTCAAAATCTGTATCAGGTTTGGCAGGAGCTTATGAGAAAGCTACTCAGGCCATGAACAGCCTCAGCACATCCTCAGATGATGTGAAGGTTTATAGCGATCAGGTATCTGCCGCTGGAAAGAATTTGGCTGCCTTGAATGCCATTTATGAGCTGCAGCTTCAGGATTCTAACAAAAACATGAAGGAGACTGCCAAGTTCTTCTCTGGAATCAATGAGCTTATGTCCAACCTCAACGCTACTGTGGAAGACACTAAGAAATACAAAGAGGAAATCTCCAAACTTTCCAGGAATCTTTCTTCTCTCAACACGGTTTATGGCAACATGCTTTCCGCAATGAATATCAATGCAGGTAAGTAATATCAAAGCATAACCAAGAAACCCTGAATCCTTTACTAACCCTTAAAGAGAGAAATTAAGATATGGCAGGTGGAAAACTATCCCCGAGGCAGCGAATGATCGGGATGATGT
Organism: Bacteroidota bacterium; assembly: GCA_046302815.1. Classification (GTDB taxonomy): domain Bacteria; phylum Bacteroidota; class Bacteroidia; order AKYH767-A; family OLB10; genus JALRAP01. The sequence continues at coordinate 3,805 of JBKCHO010000006.1, forward strand.
ACCTGGTACTTACCGCCCTTTTGGCACTGAATGTATCCAAGGAAATCATCAACGCATTCGTTACAGTAAATGAGAGCCTTGAGGCATCCAACAAGAATACTACGAATCGAAATGAGCGCGTTTACGCTGACTTCAGAAAGGCACTTGAAAATGATCCCAAAAAAGTGGGTCCTTTCAATGAAAAAGCCCAGAAGGTACGCCAGTATTCCGCTGATATGGTGAAGTACATCGATAACCTTAAAAGCGAAATCACTATCAAAGTGGAAGGCTTGGAAGCAGGAGCAAAAGTTCCAGAAACCAAAGACATCGCAAGGAAGGACGATTATGATGTGCCTACTAATATGTTGTGCGGAGACAAGGCTGATGGCCGTGGTTTCAAAGCAACTGATCTCAAAAAGAAAATCGAAGAGTTCAAGACGAATATCATTAAAACATTGTCACCCGAAGATCAGGCAAATTTCAAACCCAGGTTAGACCAGGTTTTGAATACATTGGATCCAAAGCCGGCAGATGTTCGCGACAACAAAACGACTTGGGAGATGGCAAACTTTTACCACAATCCTGTTGTAGCAACTATTGCGCTTCTTACCAAGTTCCAGGCTGATGTTCGCAATGTTGAGTCTGAAGTTGTGAACCATCTTTACACATCTATTGATGCTGGATCATTCAAGTTCGATAACCTAGAGGCTCGCGTAATTGCTCCAACCAGTTATGTTTTGAACGGACAGCAATACAAGGCAGATATCTTCTTAGCCGCATTTAGCTCAACCTCCAACCCAACAATCACTGTAGGCGGTTCCTCCATTCCTGTTGAAAATGGAATGGGTAAGTACACAGTCACAGCTTCCGGAGTCGGTGAAAAGAAATGGGGCGGTGTATTGCGTGTTAAAGATCCTGCAACCAACGAGGATAAGGACTATCCTTTTGAAGCAACTTATATCACAGCTCCACCAGCATCAATCGTTTCTGCGGATAAAATGAATGTACTGTACATCGGAGTACCCAATCCGATGTCTATCTCAGTTCCAGGTATACCCGACAATAATGTTACAGTATCTGTATCAGGTGGAGTTTCGTTGGCTAAAAACGGAAACAGTAAATACACAGCTACTGCATCTACCCAAGGTAAGGCTACATTCAGTGTCTCTGCCAAGATGGACGGAAAGAGTGTTTCCATGGGAAGCGTGGAATACCGTGTAAAAAGAATCCCTGATCCAGTGGCCTCTGTTATGAATAGCAAAGGAGGACCAATCTCCAAAGGAGCTTTGGCAGCAGCCCCTTCCGTTAACGCTATTTTGGAAGGGTTCGACTTCGACGCTAAATTCCGAGTAACCAAATTTGATATGATGGTCATCAGGAAAGGTAAAGATCCTATTATGTGCAAGCCCTCCGGAGCCAACACCCTTACCGGAGAAATGAAATCCGCAATCTCTGGCTCAGGAGCAGGCAGCAAAGTCATCTTCGAAAACATCAAGGCTCAAGGTCCTGATGGAACCACTCGCTCGCTTGGCTCACTGACCTATACCCTCCAGTAAGACCACACTCCCGTCAGACCAAAAACAATCCCATGAATATTAGAAAAACAACGGCGTTATTTCTCCTCATGCTCACCATCACGGGTGTTGCTGTGGGTCAAAACGTACTTGACGGTGTTTATGTTCGTGAACATAATCCCCAGCGACAGGTAGTACCCCTCTCCCATCTTAGGGAAGCTGATGTCATGTGGTCCAAGAGGATATGGCGAATTATTGATTTGAAGGAAAAAATGAATCTTGCCTTCAGTCAACCAGAAGAAAGAATTAACGACCGTCGCAGCTTGAATCACATCCTTTATGATGCTGTAAAAGAAGGTTCATTAACCTCCTATAAAGATGAGGAGTTCATGAACCCTATGACACGCGAAGAGTTCGAGTCATTCGGTGTAAGAGTTGATACGCTGTGGGTTCCCAATCCTGACAATACCGATGAACTTATTCCAACGGTTGTAAGGAATGAATTCAATCCCAACGAAATCATCCAATATCGTATCAAAGAGGAGTGGTTCTTTGATAAACAGCGTTCCGTTATGGATGTGCGCATCATTGGGTTGGCACCTCTGTATTTCTTGAAGGATGAAACAGGAACTATTCGTGAAGGAGTACCAGCTACTCCAGTGTTTTGGATTTACTATCCTGAAGCAAGAAAGATTTTCGCCAATCAGGAAGTCTTCATTCGCGGTAACGATTCAGATCGTCGTACATGGGATGACATATTCTTAAAGCGCATGTTTGCAAGCTTTATTTATAAAGAGAACAATGTGTTTGATCGTCGTATTCAGGAGTATGCTCAGGGTATGGATGCATTGATAGAGGCTGAGAGAATAAAAATGGATATCGTTAACCTCGAACACGATTTGTGGGAGTTTTAATTGGAACTCTTGCTATTGCTAAACAAAAAGCCCCGCGATTTTCGCGGGGCTTTTTGTTTGTTTCCATGCTGGTTCAATGATTGTGACCCTCATGGCTTCCATCTTTACCGTGATCATGGCCTTCATGACCTGCATCATTTGATAAAACGCTATCAGCCGAAATCTCAGCTGCTCCTACAGGCTCCTCACCAATACTGGTGTTTTCAGAGCCTGGGAAGTCGGGATTTGTTGCCAAATCCATTTCGCATACAATACATTTTCCAGCCTTTGAGCTACCACTGTTTTCACAACGCATTGGGCATACATAAGCATTAAGCGTATCTTTTAGATTTCCCATGGCTGCTGATTCAGCTACCGAACCAGCACCTTCTTCGTGTGAATGGGTTCCACAGGAAACGAAGGTTGAAATCGCCACAATGGCAATTAATGTGTTTAGTTTGTTCATATGGTTTTTTTAACTTGATTTGTTTTCAATGCGAATGGATAGAGCTTACATATTTCTTCGGTACTGGCCGCCTACTTCAAATAGGGCGGAGGTAATTTGACCGAGCGAACATGATTTAACGGCATCCATGATTTGCTCAAACATGTTCTCATTGCGAATGGCTGCCATTTGCAATTGACTTAAGACCGTCTTAGATTGTGATTTTCCACGCTCTTGCAAGGCTTTGAGTGTTTCTAACTGCTCCTGCTTTTCTTGTTCGGTTGCACGAATAACCTCAGCAGGCAATATGGTTGGAGAGCCTTTGGATGAAAGGAAAGTGTTCACTCCGATGATGGGTAACTCCCCTGTATGTTTTAGGGTCTCATAGTAAAGACTTTCTTCTTGAATTTTACCCCTCTGATACATGGTTTCCATTGCTCCAAGTACGCCTCCCCGTTCCGTAATTCGATCGAACTCGGCAAGGACAGCCTCCTCCACCAAATCGGTGAGTTCTTCAATGATAAACGATCCTTGCAATGGATTTTCGTTTTTGGCGAGACCTAACTCCCTGTTTATGATTAACTGTATGGCCATTGCTCTTCTGACACTCTCCTCTGTTGGAGTGGTGATGGCCTCATCATACGCATTTGTATGTAATGAATTGCAGTTGTCGTAAATGGCATACAAGGCTTGCAATGTAGTTCGGATATCGTTGAAATCGATTTCCTGTGCATGCAATGAGCGTCCAGATGTTTGAATATGGTATTTGAGCATCTGCGACCTTTCATTAGCATGATATTTGTGCTTCATGGCTTTCGCCCAAATTCTCCTGGCCACTCTGCCAATAACAGCGTATTCCGGATCGATTCCATTTGAGAAAAAGAAGGACAGGTTGGGTGCGAACGCATTCACATCCATACCACGACTGATATAGTACTCTACATAGGTGAAGCCGTTGGCCAGGGTAAATGCTAGCTGTGTGATAGGGTTGGCACCCGCTTCAGCAATGTGGTATCCGGATATGCTGACTGAATAAAAATTCCTGATGCTGTTTTCGATGAAATACTGTTGCATATCACCCATCAACCTCAGTGAAAACTCGGTTGAGAAAATACAAGTGTTTTGCGCCTGATCTTCCTTTAATATATCGGCCTGAACAGTTCCACGAACAGAGGATAGAGTCTTGGCCTTGATTTTAGAGTAAACATCGGCAGGCAATACCTGGTCTCCTGAAACTCCAAGCAACATTAAGCCGAGACCATTATTTCCTTCTGGAACAGGATAGTTGTATTTGGGTCTTGCAGTACCAAGTGACTTATAAATGGATTCGATTTTCTTTTCAACTTCTTTCTCCATGCCGTTTTCACGGATATACAATTCACACTGCTGATCGATGGCGGCATTCATGAAAAATGCAGCAACAATGGATGCAGGTCCGTTAATGGTCATGGATACGGATGTGGCGGGATCGCACAAATTGAAACCCGAATAAAGTTTTTTGGCATCATCCAAACAACAAACTGAAACTCCTGCATTACCTATCTTGCCATATATATCGGGCCTCAAATCAGGGTCCTGGCCATATAGTGTAACGGAGTCGAAAGCAGTTGAGAGCCTTTTCGCTGGAAGTCCCATTGATACATAATGGAACCGCTTGTTCGTCCTTTCTGGGCATCCCTCTCCAGCAAACATACGCGTAGGGTCTTCGTTTTCTCTCTTGAACAAGAAAACTCCAGAGGTGTATGGGAACTCTCCAGGAACATTCTCCTGAAGCATCCAACGCAACAAATCGCCCCAAGCGGTAAACTTCGGAAACGCCACCTTGGGAATTCTTTGTCTTGAAAGAGATTCCGAATAAGTCTGAACTTTCAATACTTTGTCTCGGACACGGAATTCGTAAAAATCGTTTTTGTATAGTTGGACCTTTGCAGGTAGGTCCTCCAACATTTTCCGGTTGGTACCATCCAATAGTAGCTCAAGCTCCTTGTACTTCTTATCCAAAGAACTCTTCAGCACTTTGTCGTTTTCATTGTTATCCAACGATTCCAAGGTAGTCTTGATGGCAAACAACTTTTGGGCTATCTCCGCTTGAGCGGAAACCCAACGGTCATAGCTCCGGTTGTTTTCCGAAATCTCGCTCAGATACCTGGTCCTTTGGGGCGGGATGATAAAAATCTTCTCACTCGGTTCATCATTGACTCTGAAATCCGACTTCAGTAATGCACCGGTTTTTTCGGAAACCACATTCATCAGTTTCCTGTAAAGTCGATTCATGCCAGGGTCATTGAACTGAGATGCGATGGTTCCGAATACAGGGATTTCCTCATCCGGAGTGTCCCAGAGCTGATGGTTTCTCTTGTATTGCTTAATCACATCGCGCAAGGCATCGGCAGCACCTCTTTTGTCGAACTTGTTGAGAGCAATGACATCAGCGAAGTCAAGCATGTCAATTTTCTCGAGCTGAGTGGCCGCTCCATATTCAGGAGTCATCACATAAAGAGACACATTGCTGTGGTCGGTGATTTCCGTGTCGGACTGCCCGATGCCGGATGTTTCCAAAACGATAAGGTCAAAGCCAGCGGCCTTTACAATGTCAACAGCTTCCTTTACATGCTTCGATAAGGCCAGATTGCTTTGGCGGGTGGCTAGCGATCTCATGTAAACCCTGGGATTTCGAATAGCATTCATGCGGATGCGATCGCCAAGCAAAGCTCCACCTGTTTTTCTTTTCGATGGATCCACAGAAATGATAGCCATTTGCTTTTCCGGGAATTCAATCAGAAATCTACGAACCAGTTCATCAACCAAGGATGATTTACCTGCGCCCCCTGTTCCTGTAATGCCTAATACCGGAGCTTTGTTATTTTGGGATTTCTCCTGGATGATAGTTGCATGTTTTTCGAAAACCTCCGGATGGTTTTCAGCGCATGATATCAGTCGGGCAATGCTCTTCGGATCCCTTTTTTCCAAAAGTGAAATCTCATCGGTGATCTTCTCACCGGTTGGAAAATCACACTTGGAAATCATGTCATCAATCATGCCTTGCAAACCCATTGCCCTTCCATCATCTGGTGCGTAGATCCTACAAATACCGTATTCGTGAAGCTCCTTGATTTCCTCTGGTAGAATTACTCCTCCTCCTCCTCCGAAAATTCGTATGTGGCCACATCCCCGCTCTTTGAGTAAATCGAACATGTATTTGAAATATTCCATGTGACCACCTTGGTAACTGGTCAATGCGATAGCATTGGCATCCTCTTGTATAGCACACTCAACAACCTCTTGGGCACTCCTATCATGACCCAAATGGATGACCTCGGCACCACTCGACTGGATAATGCGCCTCATGATATTAATTGAAGCATCATGACCATCAAAAAGGCTGGCTGCTGTTACTACCCTGATTTTGTTTTTTGGAATATACCTGTCCGTTAGCATAGTTTGCAAAATTAAGAAAATAGACCATAGCTTTCACTATATTAATATGCTGTATATCATTTAGTTGAGTTATATAAGTGGGTTACTTGCTGGTCTGTGCCACTTGGTTATTTTTGCCTATATGTTTTTTGTTTTATCCAAGGTGTTATCATTTGCCACTGATCCATTCAATTGGATTCTCGGGCTGTCCTTATTCGGCATTGTTTTCATGCGTCGTAGTCGTTACGCACTAAAAGCATTGTATTCAAGCTTGGTATTGACCCTTTTGCTATCAAACCCGCTTCTCTGTAACTTGGCTATTAGATGGTGGGAGCCTGATACTTATCCATACCATCAAGTCAAGCAAAATTATGGCTTCGGTATACTTTTATCTGGAGCCACGCGTGGTCTTGATGAAAAAGCCCAGCGTCCACTTTATGGACCTGGGGCTGATAGGGTACTTCAAACCATTTCACTTTTTAAAAGTGGGAAGATAACAATGGTGCTTTTAACAGGTGGGTCAGGAAGTGTTGAGCATCCTGAACAGCGTGAATCCTGGTGGATTAGAAAGGTGCTTTTGGAATCTGGTATTCCCGACAGTTGTATCGTCGTGGAAAACGATTCCAGAAACACTTATGAAAACGCCGTTTATTCAGCTAAAACTATAAAAGGAAATCCCGCGCTTTATGGGAAAGCACTTTTGATTACATCTGCATTTCACATGAGGCGAGCCGAAGGATGTTTCAGAAAAGCGGGTGTGGAGTTTGATGCTTTTCCAGTAGATTCTGGAAAGTCAATCATCAGCCTCAATCCATACCGTATACTCATCCCGGATGTGACTGCCATTTCCGTATGGGATAGATTGATTCATGAATGGATTGGATTGACCACTTACCGCGTTATGGGTTATGTTTGAAAGGATATTTGACCTACATTTGAACTTGAAAAACCAATAGCTACCAACTTGAAAAACATTTCGCTTACCCTCAACATCGTACTTATCATCGCTGTAGCATTTCTTTACTACAAGGTCTATTCGGACAGCAAGCCTGCAGCCATTCAAATGAACGGATCCTCCATGCCTGGCGATGCCATTGCTTTTATCAACTCCGATAGCCTGTTGAAGGATTACAATTATTACAATGACTTGCGCAAGGCTCTGGAAGCTGAAGAAGACAGCGTTGATCGTTTATTAC
>JBKCHO010000007.1:0-5415 GCA_046302815.1 Bacteroidota bacterium
TTCGGTCCCGATGGCTATTTATACATAGGCATGGGTGATGGCGGCTCCGCCGGCGATCCGGGTAACCGTTCCCAAAACCTCCAAAATCCTCTTGGTAAAATCCTCCGTATCGATGTGAATACGCCTACGGGATATGTGAACCCTCCATCAAACCCGTATTTCGGCGTACCCAACACCGATCAACGCATTTGGGCTTCGGGCGTTCGTAATCCATGGAGAACCTCGTTCGACAAGATAACAGGTGATTTTTGGATTGCCGATGTAGGACAAAATCTATGGGAGGAAATCGATTTTCAGCCCGCAGGCGATCTGGGAGGTAACAACTACGGATGGCGTTGCTACGAGGGTAATGCCGCTTATAACACCAGCGGTTGTCAGCCTGCATCCACTTACGATGCTCCAGTGCATGTTCTTTCTCATTCGGGCGGCTCTTGCTCCATCACTGGAGGCTATGTCTACCGTGGTGCTCAATACGCCAATTGGTTTGGTAAATATTTCTTCACGGATTATTGTACGGGTACTATTCAATCACTCACTCCCAACGGTAGTGGTGGATTTTCCGTTAGCACCTATGGTACCTTCTCTACATTCGCATACACCACATTCGGCGTAGATCGCTATGGAGAGATGTACATCGGTAGGAACTCCACCGGAGTTTATAAAATTGTTGACGCCAGTTGTCAGCCTGTCGCCTTCATCACCCTTGAAGACACCATTACCGCATGCGGAAACAACTATGATTTGAAAGCATTGGAAGGCGCAGGGTTCCAATACCAATGGTATTTGAATGGATCCGCAATCGCAGGCGCGTCTGCATCGGTTTATAACGCCACCGCTCCAGGTTACTACCAGGTGATGGTCGTTAATTCGCAATTCTGTACAGCAACCTCCGACTCGGTTTATGTTGATTTCATTGCTGCTCCAACAGTGAATTTCACCGTGTTTCCCAGTCAGGTTTGCGACGGGTTTCCGAGCTTCGGATTAACAGCTTCACCCATTGGCGGATCCTTCAGTGGTACAGGTGTTAGTGGCACCAGTTTCGACCCGCAAACTGCTGGTGTAGGTACATTCAACCTTTCATACACCTATACCGATGCAATCACGGGTTGCTCCGCAACCGCAGTTTCATCGGTTACGGTTAGTCCGCTGCCGACAGTATCATTGAGCGGTTTGCCCGCCCAGGTTTGTGTATATAATCCTCCATTCACCCTCAATGGATCACCTACGGGCGGATTGTACAGTGGGGTAGGAGTAAATGGAAACATCTTTGATCCCAGTGTTGCCGGTTTGGGAAGTTTTCCCATCACTTATGTTTTCAGCGATTCACTGGGGTGTGTTGACTCAGCCAATGCTACGGTTTTGGTAGATGCCTGCGTATCGGTTCCCGAAATAGATAACCTGGCGGGCATATCCATTCTACCAAATCCTGCTGGAGCCAATGAACCTTTATTGATACAAATCAACCAATCAGGAGAGTTGCAAGTGGAGGTTTTTGATGCAGTAGGAAAGCGCGTGTATCAGTCTAAGCAACTCTCAAACGGTTTGCTTGAACTTCCATTGTCTGTTTCTCAGACGGGTGTTTATCTGATCAGAGTGTCGGATCAAAGAGGATTGGACCGCACTGCAAGATTCACGATCCGTTAGTGGATCCTTCCTTGTAGATTTCGGATTCATCAAAAGGACCACCTTCTTTGTCTTTCTTGGTTCGCAGTTTGGTAATAATGCCTTTGACGCGTTCCACCACCTTGGCTCCTTCTTCACCGAAAACCTTGTTGGCTACGGCCGAACCCACTGCCGACCCGACGGTTTTCACCAGTGGGCCTGCATTTTTGAACACCAGACCCGATACGGCTGCACCGAGCAGTGTCTCAAGCAATGAGGCGAACGCGGTACTCTTTCCATCGCTGCCCTTGAGCAAGGAGCCCGCCGCCTCTCGGATCAGTTTGCCTGGCTGAAGCTGATCGCCCATTTTGGAAAAGCTTTCACGCATTTTGCGCTCCGCATTGCGTTGTTCCCCCTCTGCGCGAACAATTTCGGTTCGTAGCTCGTGTATGTTCGTGATGCGTCGCTTCATGGCTCTTGTTTGAAAATAGACTGAATGATGCGATTCGTAAAGCTGTTTTTCAGCCATCCATTGCGTCCAGTGAAAAGGATCAGGGTAATCAAAAGGTAAAAGCCGGCAACACATAAGAATCCGTAGTATGGGCTTTGTAGTTTTTCGTTCAACCAAAGGCCAACAAATACACTTAGGAAAATAATCGAGAGACCGCCAAAGGTTCCAATGATGATATAAACAATCATGGATGCTCCCAACTGAGAGCCTTTTTCGGCAGCCTGTAACTTATACAGCTCCGTAGTGGTCTCGGCATAAGTTTTGAGGTCGTTAATGGCCTCGGTGGCGCTTTTCTTGAGTTCTTCCATGAGTGGATTTATTTCTTTTCAGATGACCAATCGTCGAGTCCTTGCTCGACCTTGTCCAACACCTCATCAACAGTTTTTTTCAGGCTGTCTTTGATTTTTTCACGGGTTTCGGATCCCTTATCGGGAGCAAGCAGGATTCCAGCCACTAGACCAGCAGCAGCACCGGCCAATGCTGCCATTAGGAGCTTTGTGTTGTCGTTCATGGGTCAAGGATTTCCAAAGTTACATGAATGCATTTGTGTTTGATATGATGGCTGTCATATCAACTCAAGGTGTAAAACTCCGTTTTTTCGGTGTTGTGTGCTCGAATCACACCTACACGGATGAGATTGACAAGAATACGGGTAGCTCGTCGTCGCGAAATATTCAGCAGTTTGCAGTATTGATTCAAGTTAATGCGGCCGTTTTTCTCGAGATACTGTAGCAATTCACGCTCCATCGAAGTATATTCAATCAATGTGTTTTCGTCGTTCCCTTCACGCTTTAACACATCCAGCACCACCTTGCTGGCCAGCAACGATTGATCGCCTACCCGGATGTAGGCCCACCATTTACCATCTTCGCCCAAGGCATAGTAGGGTTTCTGGTTTCCTTTCGGTATGTCGACTTCCAGAATGGTTTTCTTTCCAACTTGCCATTCTTGAATCTCCACCACTATTGCGGGTTTGCAACAGAATCCTGCGGCTTTTTCCAACATGAATTTTTCTTCTGCAGGAGAAATACCGCTGATGGTACCGTTGTCATTCACACCAACCAACAATTTCCCTCCACGATGGTTGGCGAACGACACCATGGTTTTGGCGATTTTATGTTCGCTGCTCACCTCTCTCTTGAAATCGAGTACATCGCACTCGCCCTGATCCAACAATTTTCGGATCGGGTAGGGTGGTTGTGCATGTATTTCTGGCTTTTTCATTTTTTGATTTTGCTCTCCATCTCCATCATCAACAATCCTACAAAACCTTCCAAGGCATCAATGGCCTCGTTCACTTTCCAACTCTTTCTGTTTCGTTTTCCGGTCATGTTGGATATGGCACGAATTTGCAGACTCGGCGTCTTGGTCATCGCACAAGCGAAAAAAAACGCGGCACCCTCCATTGATTCTAATGAGGTGCCATAATTTTCAAGAAGCATTTTTTTTCTTCTTTCGGTGCCAGTGGCTGTATTCACCGTAATGCCTTGAGCCGAAGGAATAGCACTCAAACACGGCCATTTCTTTTTGTAACTGGCGTGCAACATTCCGTTTTTGAACGGTTGTCCATTCGGTGAGGCGAAGCCAAGTTTGAAACCATTCAATATTTGTCCGTCCACATCCTCCGCTCCCCAATCGGCTAATTGGTCGGAAACCACCTGTACAACACGCACGGGTTGCAAGTTTTTGTTGGAGGAGCCGGCAATGCCTATGTTCAATGCTAAATGGTATTTCTTTTTGGATAGGGCCTGTGCCATGTGCCAAATGGTGTTATGGATGCCCGGACCCGTCACTAAAAGCTCGTATCGGATGGCATTTGAAAAGCCTATCAGGGCCACAGGCTTCCCAGTAGATATGGTTTGTTTCCTTTTAAGCAGGAATTCAGCCTCCTTTGCTGTTGCTGCAACTATCAGTATATCAGTCATATAATTGTATCAATTGGGAGTAAAACAACCCTATTCCAGTGGGTCCTATTTGCTACCTTTGCGACCCTGATGAATTCCATCAAAGTTAACCAACTTTTAAGCTAATGATTTTAATTACCCGTCGTGAGCGCTTCAACGCCGCGCACAAAGTGTTCCGACCCGAGTGGGACGAGAAAAAGAACCTCGAGGTTTTTGGAAAATGTTCGAATCCCAATTGGCATGGTCATAACTATGAGCTGTATGTTACCGTTGCCGGCGATGTAGATCCTGAAACCGGTTTTGTAATGGATTTGAAGTTACTTAGCGACATCATCAAGCATCGTGTCATCGACAAGGTGGACCACAAGAACTTGAATATCGATGTGGAATTTATGCAAGGAAAAATGCCATCCACGGAAGTGTTGGCAGTAGCCATTTGGGAAGAAATCGAGGCCGATATCGCCAAGCATGGCAAGAAATTGCACAGTGTGAAGCTTTACGAAACTGAAAACAACTTCGTCGAATACCTCGGCAAATAATTTCCAACATGCACGACCACGGCGATATCGATTCAGGTTACCGAAAGATTGATACTTTCAACGAGGAAACCACCCACAAGATGTCGGAGGCTTACCTCGAGGTCTTGAAGAGTATCGGCGAAGACCCATCCCGCGAAGGATTACTCAAAACCCCTGAACGCGTCGCAAAAGCCATGCAGTTCTTAACGCACGGCTACAACCTAAATCCAGAGGAGATTCTGCTATCGGCCAAGTTTCGCGAGGAGTACCAGCAGATGGTAATTGTAAAAGACATTGAAGTTTATTCGCTATGTGAACATCACATGCTTCCTTTTATCGGTAAAGCGCATGTGGCCTATATCCCCGATAAGCACATAGTTGGTTTGAGCAAGATTCCCCGCGTGGTGGATGCTTATGCGCGCCGGTTGCAAGTGCAGGAGCGCCTTACCACCCAGATTCGCGATTGCATCGATAAAACCCTGCGCCCATTGGGTGTTGCGGTTGTTATTGAGGCCTATCACCTTTGCATGCAGATGCGTGGAGTGCAAAAGCAACATTCCATAACCACCACCTCCGCCTTTACCGGCGAATTCGAAAAAGACCGTACTCGCAGCGAGTTCATCAGTTTGATAGGAAAAGATCATATTCGATAATCATTTCATTTATGAAAGCATTCATTTTCCCCGGACAAGGATCGCAGTTCCCAGGCATGGGAAAGGATCTTTACGAGAGCAATGACGAAGCCAAGCAACTGTTTGAAAAGGCCAATGAGATTCTTGGGTTCCGTATAACGGACATCATGTTCAATGGAACGGAGGAGGAGCTCAAGCAAACCAAAGTAACGCAGCCTGCCATTTTTTTGCATTCTGTAGTCAATGAT
>JBKCHO010000008.1:0-18157 GCA_046302815.1 Bacteroidota bacterium
ACACGATGTGTTCATTTACACCGTAGCTCCACAACTCTCCAACGACACTTCAGTGGTCCTGAACGAAATCATGGCGTCTAACTCCATAACGGCTGCCGATAATTTCGGAGAATACGACGATTGGATCGAGCTGTTCAACCAGAACAACGCACCTGTGGATATCAGCGGATTTTATTTGAGCGACAATCCCGTTAACCTAAACAAATGGCAAATCCCTGCAGGCACCATCATCCAACCCAACGACTACCTTATTATATGGGCTGATGAAGACAGCGCACAAGGACCTTACCATGCCAACTTCAAACTTTCGGGCAGCGGTGAGATGCTCTACCTGCTCGACCCCTCCCTTAAAATCGTTGACTCCCTGACCTGGGGACCTCAAATAACCGACCAAGGCTTTGCACGCGTACCCAACGGCAGCGGTCCGTTCATCATACAAGGTCCCACCTTCGGAGCAAATAACAATCCAACAGGTATCAACGAGCCTATAGCCACACCTGCCTATTTGTCGCTCTACCCCAACCCCGCCACCGAAACACTCAACTTGCAAATCCTGGATCCTAACGAGCGCAACATCGAGGTTTTCACCATGATGGGCCAGCGCATCCATACCCACACCTATTCCCCATACCTCACCATCGATGTGTCTTCTTGGCCATCGGGTGTGTACATCGTTCGCTGCGGCGAAGCGAGCAAGCGCGTTCAAGTTACCAGTTATAATTGACAAGCGCCGCCCTGAGCCTGTCGAAGGGTGACAAGTGACAAGCGATGCCCTGAGCTTGTCCGATAGCGAGACAGCTTCGGGTGGTTACTTATTTAATCCGTGCAAATTTGCTGGATCCATTAAATCCGTGTTCTAAAATTGTTGAACGCTGATGATGTGACTCGAACGGATTTACACGGATTTAATTTACATTCAAATTCCAAAACCGAGCAGAACAGCTACTGGTACTGCGACTTCCAAACCCGCCTACCGCCTGCCGTCAAAACCCGTTATCCAACATTCCCATTTTCCCTCTATCTTTACCCACAACGCCAATTGCTTTCCTATGGGTGCAGATGAAAGACAGGAACACACGGAAGTGTCGCCATGGTGGGGCGAACATACCCACCGATACATTGAAGCCTGTAAGCTGCTCAAACCCTCCATGCGGGTTTTTGACATCGCATGTGGAAACGGTTACGGTACCCAGCTGATTTCGGAACAAACCCATTCGATTACCATTGGCGGCGACATCGCTGCCGAAGCGATTGCAAGTTGCCAAAAGCGGTATGCCAACCATCCGCTGTTGCAGTTCCAAGTTTGTGATGGCACAGCTTTGCCTTTCGGCGATGCCTCATTCGATGTAGTAGTATCATTCGAAACCATTGAGCACACGGTGAAGTACCGCGAGATGATCCTCGAATTCAAGCGGGTCTTGAAAAGCGGCGGGCTCTGCATCATCAGCACACCCAATATCGTGATCAACAGTCCCGGTCGCAAGGTGATGAATCCTTTTCATACTCAGGAATTCGATTTTGAAGAGCTCTCTGAAATCTTGAAGAGTGTTTTTTCAAATGTGCACATCTATGGTCAGGAATACATCCGCTATCACCAAAAGGGCATCGGTATGTCCATTGGCAGAGGCCTCGAGTGGCTGCTTTACCAGCGAGGTGTGCGCAAGCTACCCATTGGCATCCAAGATGCCATAATAAAACCATTCATCGGCAAAGGCATGTATCCCGATGCCAACGACTATCGCATGACCGACGACCCGAAGTCGTTGTTGCAGTGCAAGACCTTTTGGGCTGTTTGTAGCTAACACTTCCTACCCGTACTGATTCGTGTTCCAAAATGTTGAATGCGGATAAAACGGACTCTATGAATTTCCACGGATTGGAATATCAAAAAAATGCCCTTGTGTTAAATCCTCACTTACAATACTGCACATACAAGCCTTTCGCATCGGCGTTATTCATGTATGAGGCCGTTTGAAAATCCAAACAAGCTTCTTTATTCATCCCCAGCTTGAGATTCAACAGTCCGCGGTTCTTGATGGCAATGGCGAAATCGGGTTTGGCGGAAATGGCTTTGTCGAGGTATTGTCGACAAACGACATAATCGGCTCGGGAATACGCAACCGTGGCCAATGTATTCCATGCATCGAAATCGAGCGAGTCAATGCCAATCGACCTCTCCGAATCGCGAATACAGGATGCCGTATCGTTTAACATCAAATGAACCTGCCCGCGTAACGAGTAAAGTGCCGCTTGTCCAGAATCCCTTGCTGCAGCACTGTCCAAATCAGACAGTGCCTCTCGATTTCGATTGAGTGCCATGAACACCTTGGATCGATTGAAATAGGTTTTACCGTCTCCATCAAACAACTCAATGGCTTTGGTGTAATCAGCCAGCGATTCTTCGAACCGCGATAGCGACTGCAATTTAACAGCACGGTTGCCATAGGCACGGTAGATGTATGGTGCTCCTTCGTTCTTGTCGATGATGTCGGTAAGAAAAGGTATGTCGGAAGACCATTGTTGCGAACGGGAATAAGTAGTAATTGAAAAGAAGAGCGCAAATACAGCTAAGATATAGGGCAAAACGCCTTTGGTGCGATAACGCATCCTATCAGATGTTGCTATGAAATACAATAACATGAATAGGCCGACATACGGTATGTATGCATAGCGGTCGGCAACAATGAATAGCCGGGAGGGAATCAACTGGATGTTGATGATGATGGTGAACAGGAAAAAACCGGATGCAAAAAGCACTTGCTTGTCATGACGATTTCTCCAAAGCAACCAGACCAATCCTGCAACGGGCAGTACGGATGCATAATAACTCCACGGAAGCATGCCGTCTTCCAAGATGGGATAGGTATAGATGGCACAAAGCTCTATAGGCAGAATGAGTTTGAATAAATAAAAACAAAAAGACCAAGTTGCCATGAACGGAACATGCATCCAATTGTAATTCGCGAGCATGCCGTCGGTGAAATTGCTTTGCGTAGCCGTATCGGAAATGGCGATGAACCCGAATATAGCACTGAGCAGAACAAAAGGGGTTTTTGCAAGCAGGTTTGATTTTTCAAAAACCCTTTTGCCGAAGTAATAATCCAACAACAACAAAGCGAGAGGCAAAGTGATGGCTTGCACCTTGCAAAAGAGCGCTATAATGAAAAATGCTCCGGTGATTCCGAGTTTTTTCGTTCGATCCGATTTTAGGTAGTCGACATAACTCATCAGCGCAAGCAGGTAAAACAACGCATACATCATGCTGCTACGAGCCGACATCCATACCACCGGCTCCACATTCATCGGATGGATGGCGAATAATCCGGCTATGACCACTGGCATCCAAGAATCCTGCGTGAGTCGTTTGACAAATCCGTACACGGCGAAAACACAAAGCAGATGCAGCAACACATTCACCAAATGATAGGGGTAACCATTGGTACCAGAAAAGTGATGTTGGATGGCAAACGAAAGCACAGGAAGCGGTTGATACATGATCAAATGGTGACTGGTAAATATGTCAACTATGCCATCCCATGAAAGTTCCCGAACCTCCTTATATGCGAAGTAGTCGTTGTCGTCGAATGTGAGCAATTCGTTTTTTAGGGATGGGGCATATAATAGCATGGTGAGTGCCGCAATAACTGTCACATAGCGGATGCCGTTGGTGCCGGTTACCTGCTTCTTGTTTTTTTCTTTAGCCATGGTGCCTCAAAGTTAAAATCATTGCCGTAAAACAAAAGCGCCCGCTGGGCGGGCGCTTGAGTGTGCTTGTGGTTTATTATGTTGCCTCAAGGTCTGCTGATAAGCAAACGAGCGGCAGATACCTGTTGGTTGGATGAAATCGTTGCCGAGTACCATCCCTCTTTCAAATCGGAAACGGAAATCTCTATTCGGTTGAGTCCTGGTTGTACCAATAATTCCAAATTGCGTGCAAGTTGTCCAAATACATCGCGAAGTGAAATCTCCACTCGACCTTCCGAATCGGATATCCAATCCAAGGTGGCTGTAGTGTTGGCTGGATTGGGATAAACAGTCAACAAGAGTGGCGTGGTGTAGAAATAGGATGCCGACCAGATTCCGGTAACGGTTGTGCCATTGCTGGTGGCACAAACAGCCCTTATCTGAAATTCATACGCTGTTCCAGGGGTCAAGTTATTAATGGGGATATTCGTGTTGGTGGTTCCCGCTTGTAACCAACTAGCCGAATTGGCAGGGCGATAGCGGATGGTGTAGGAAACCGCAGTAGGTGTTGCAGACCAGTTTAACAACACACTTCCGGGTGATGTGGTGGTGGCAAAAGAAATGTTGGATGGAGGCGGACAGGCGTTGCTGGTGCTAAGCGTTTGGAATGTCGCTGTTACCGACCAAGGAATATTAGCCGTACTTGAAGTGTTGGAACAAATGCTTTGCACTTGCCATACATAAGATGTTGCAGATGTCAGGTTGGTAAGTGTGGTGTTGGTATTGGATGTTATGAGATAAGTCCAGAGCGAACCCGTCACATTGACACGATAACGAACACGGTATTGGAATGCACTCGTGTTGGACCATCCTAACACCGCACTATTGGTGGTGATGTTGGTGTTCGTGAGCTGTGTTGGCGCCGGACAGGTGGTTGGGCAGGATGTAGTGGTGAATGTGCTTGAGGGCGAATACGGATTCACATTGGTGTTGCTGCTCACCGCACAATTGGCGCGCACTTGCCATTCGTAATTGGTTCCACAAGTCAAGTTGCCAAAATTGAAGCTTATAGCGGTTGTTGTGAAATAACTCCAGGTGGCAGACCCTACCACGCGTCTACGAATGGTGTAACCTGGCGCGCCAGTTACAGCCGACCAATTCGCCGTTGCAGCATTCGCCGTGATATTGGTTGTTGTTAGTCCGATTGGTGCAGGGCAAGGTGAAGTGCATGCGGCTGTGGTAAAGAGAGCAGAACCACTCCACGCACTGAGTGAGGCAGCTCCTGTGGCATTAGTACAAATGGTTTGCACCTGCCATTCGATTCCTACATTGCAAGGAAGTCCTGCTGCTTGATAAGGTGAACTTACATTGTTCACAGTTGTCCAACTGGTTGTATTCAGTACACGAAAACGGAGGTTGTATCCCACAGGAGTGGGAGAAACCGAACTCCAAGACAACACAGCACTTGACGAGGTGATGTTGGTAGAGGTAAGACCCGTTGGCGTTGGACAGTTGGTTGGACACGCGTTAGTGGTGAAGGCAACGAAAGTTGACCATGCACTGTAATTGTTATTTCCGCAATTGGTGCGTACTTGGAATTCGAAATTCGTGTTGCATGCTAGATTGGCAAGTGTATAAGGAGGAGCAATGTTGGATACTCCAATCAGATTGGTAGATCCAACTACTCTGTATCGGATATCATAAGAATACCCTGTTCCTGGCAGAACGGTCCAGCTAAGCACTGCGCTATTGCTAGTGATGTTGGCTGCGGATAATCCTGCTGGAGGCAAACATGTAGTGGTACAAGGGGATGTGGAGAATGTTATAGGGGCAGAAAAAACGCTTGAAGACGCACTGGTGCATATGGTTTGAACCGCCACTTCATAATTGCTTCCACAAGTCAGGTTGCCCAATGTGATGGTGTTGGTGGTTGATGTAGTGGTTAACCAAGCCGCGGCTCCAGCCATTCGATAACGGATGTTATAACCGGTGGCACCTGAAACAGCGTTCCATGTTATTATTGAGCTATTGGTAGTGATGCCCGATACAGACAAGCCTGTTGGAGCTATACAAGTATTCGAGCATGCTGATGTAGTGAAATTTGTTGGAGAAGAATAACCACTAGATGTGGCGACTCCATTTGGATTCAAGCAATAGGCTTGAACCTGCCATTCGTAATTGGTTCCGCATAACAGATTATTCATAGTGTACGGAAACTGTTGCACCGTTACAATCATCCAGTTGGCGTTGCCTGTAGGACGATATTGTACGGTATAATACTGGTTCACGGTATTGGATGGAGTCCAACTAAGGACTGCCGATGAGGTTGTGATATTGGTTGCCGTCAATCCTGTTGGGGGTAAACAGGTATTGGTTTGTGCGAATAAGTTCAGCGAGACAAGTAATAGCCCCAGGCAGGTAAGCAGCTGTTTGAAGTGGCGCATGATTGTAGAATTTCTATTAGTAAAAATACGATTCCCTCTCTTAGCTACCAAACATATTGTGCATTAAGTCCAATTTGAAATAGTCCAATTTGTAGGGTTTTGATGGAGTGTTAATAACTCCTGAAAACTTTTAATTGCAGCGCTTTGTCAATCAAGTAGTTAACCCGCTTACAACCATCCATCCATTCAAAAACAATCCCGCTAATTGATTTTCAATGCATTACAAATTGTAAGATGAGGCTCACAATTGCTTCATTCCTTACTTCATGTAGAATAAATTTGTAGGTGAAAGAGCTATTTATTTGGGGTGAACGACAAAAAAAGTTTGGTGAATGAACATTTCGACTTATATTTGTTATAGAAAAAGTACAAACCACCTGTCCTGAAGTAATTATCTCAAAAGAGTTACACTACAAAAACGATTATCATGATTCAGTACAAGGTTGCAAGCACTTTCCAAGAGGTCACCGAAGCTTGGTGTTTGGTATACAAACAATACCTGGCCACTTCGTTGATTATGCCCAATGAGCTGGCTGTCTTTACTTTCCCCGAATATATCAGTCCCAATTCTGCTGTTTTTACAGGAAAGATGATGGGTCATACGGTTTCAACTGTATCTGCCGTTTTGGATAGCCACAGAGGACTCCCCTTAGATCACTACTACAAAAAGGAACTTGACACCCTTCGAAAAGATGGTAAAAAGCTGATAGAGATCGGATTACTTGCGGATACTAGGGCTGCTGGAAACTTTAACAACATTACAGGACTTATGGCTGGCATTGCCCGGTTCGGTGTATTTAGCGACCACCACGATTTTGTAATCGGAGTTCATCCCCGTCGGATGGCTTTCTTCAGCCAAGTTTTCGGTTTTTCACCTGTGGGTGATGTAAAAGACTACGGCAAGTTGCAAACCGCCCCGGTTGTACTGCTCCATGCCAATGGACAAGCCCTTCAGGATGAGAAGTTCCAATTGAATCGAGAAATATACAACGACCCCAACCTGTTTGATTTCGAAAACCGCTACCTTTTCAACCCCGGAAAGTTTGTTGATCCGGCCGAATTCAGCGATTCGATTTCAAATTTCATAGAGAAAATATGGGGCAAGAAACTTCCGCAAGCAGCCTGATATCCATTTTCGGCAGCGAACGTTTCAAAAACGACACACCAACACTTTCCAAATACGCAACAAGCATCGGCGGCACCACCGTCATGCCTTGCTGTGTGGTTTACCCGATTGACCAATCGGAAATTATCGCCTTACTAAATCTGGCCAAAAGCCATTCGCTTAAACTGTTTACCATTTCACGCGGACGGAATTTCGGATACGGCGAGGCCCAAGGTACCGAAGCCGGCCAGGTCATTGTCGATTTGTCACGCATGAACCGCATCGTAGAGGTGAATGAGACCTTGGCTTATGCCACCATACAACCCGGCGTATCGCAGCAAAATCTATTTGAGCATCTGCGAAAATCCAATAGCCGTTTACAACTCGACATCACCGGGGCAGGACTTGATGCATCCATCGTAGGCAACATTCTCGAAAGAGGATTTGGTCACACTGATTATGGCGACCGCTTTGCACGAGTCATTCGAATGACTGCAGTACTCGCTGATGGCTCCACTGTGAAAACCGGATTCGGCTCCTTCGAGCATGCAAATGCCAAAAACACCTATCGATATGGTATCGGTCCGATGCTCGATGGGTTATTGAGCCAATCCAATTTCGCCATCATTACGGAAATGACTTTCGAGTTGATGGCCAAACCCGAAAAGACCTGTATGTTCATCGTGTCGGCAAAAAAGCCGGAAGCATTTGCTCCATTGGTGGATGCCATTCGAGAATTGAAACTTGCAGGTGTGGTGAACAGCGCCGTTCATTTCGCCAACAAGTCGCGTGCCATAGGACAAAAAGAAAATCGTCTTGCAGGCTACTGGAACATGAGCGGATCCATCTCAGGACCGGTAGGTATGGTGAGTGCAAAAAAATCGATTGTGCGCGCAGCGTTGAAAAAAGCGGAACCGGGAGCAACAATCTGGTTTGTGGATCATACATTGATGCGATTAGCCTCTTTGGTGCATCGCCTTTTTTCCTTCTCACTTTACACTCCTTTAAAAGATGCATGGGATCTGCAGATGGGAGTTCCCACCGACAACCCACTTAAAGTGTTGTTGAACGATGAGTCTTTGGAAAGCGCAACTATCAACACCGCATCATACGATACCGGCTTCATTTGGATCAATGCCGTATGTGCTGCTGATGGAAGATCGGCCAAAACATTGCTAGAGTTAACATCCTCTCTGTTCAAAGAGCACGGCTATGAATTTCCTGTAACCTTCACCGCCATCAATCCTCGCTCTTTAATCATGATTACCAATATCAACTACCCAAGAAACGAGGAGTCGATTGCAAAAGCCCATGCATTTTCGAAACGGTGCCATGAGGTATTGTTTGAAAATGGCTTTCTTCCCTACAGGTCTGGTGCAGGAATGTTTGATGAAATCCCGAAACCTTCTTTTGCAAATCATGCATGGTTGAAAGGAATAAAAAACATTGCAGATAGTCAAAACATATTGGCACCTGGGAAATATCACATAGGTTGAACAAAAAACAAACCGTTTGAGCTAAAATAAAAAGGGGGACTCCATAAGGAATCCCCCTTTTTGCATTTGCAATTAATTACAATTAATCGCGGGTAAGAATAAGCTTGTTGGTGTAAACATTGTTACCAGTATTCACTTGGTAGATGTAGATACCAGGCGCGAGATTAGCGCCATCCAATTCAACACTGTAAAGCTTTTCAGCTTCAACAGCTCCGTTGAAGAGTGTGGCAACCTTGGTGCCGTTCAATGTGTACACTTCCACTACTGCATTATCAACTCCGTTAGCCAAGCTAAACTCGATGCTGGCTTTTTGTGTAAACGGATTTGGATAAGCCCTTACAGACAAATCGTAAACAGGCTCGAGCTCGCCGTCTGTCTCACGAACAACTGCTGTTGGTGCTGTATTGGAGAATCCAACCAACACACGGCACTTGTCGAAGCCACGGTTAAATGCATCACATGCCTGATTGATTTGTGAAAGACTTGGTGCACCGGAAGGCAATGCTCCAGCCAAAGCCTGATTAGCCAACGCAAACAAACCAGCAACGGTGTTATTCGCACCGAGGTAGTTGATCACAGCGGTTGGGATAACGAAGGTTTGATTGGTTCCAGGGACTGCAGTTGCAGTTGGATTAACACAACCAGTACCTGACGATTGAGCCGTTGTTAAATACTTACCAGTAATCTGTAACGATCCCAAGGCGGTTCCAGGAACACGAAGGTTGAATCCAAGAGCGATGGTCTGACCCAACAATGTGTTGGCGAATTGTCCAGTGCTCTTAAGTGATATACCTACAGGGTTGCTACAAGTAGCTGTTCCATTAAGTGCAGCATGTGTTCCACCAGCAGGAAGTCTCAAGAAGATACATCCGCTATTGGCATCAGAGTAGGTCAAGGTAAGCTTGTTAGAGCCACCACCCACAACCAATGGGTTGCCATTAAGCATGCTTAACAACAGAGGCTTGGTTGTTTGACCAGTACAGTTGGTTCCGCCACCTTGTCCATAATATCCTTGTGTATAGGTACAGAAGCGATCTCCAGCACATTCAAATGTTACAGAGCAAGTGCTGGTGCAATTCACACCATTCAAGCTGTTGGTAACAGTAAGCGTGAAGGTAGCAGGACCTGTTCCAGCTGTGTAGGTAACAGTAGCTGTGTTAGCACCACCTGTGATAGACCAGCCGCTTCCAGTTACATTCCAAGAGTAACTAGTAGCGTTGGTTGCAGTCGAAGTAAGGGTGTTGCCAGTAGATCCGCAAACAGGAAGTGTTGTAGGAGCAGTCAAAGCACATGTTGGGTTGGCCAACACAAGAACATTGAAGCTGCATGTGCCAACATTGCCACACTCATCGGTAGCAGTGCAAGTAACGGTGGTTGTTCCAACAGGATAAGCATCCTCAAGGGTCAAACCGTCGCTACGAACGCAGGTAACAGGAACTGTTCCGTCGCAATTATCGGTAGCAGTAGATACGAAACTAATATTACCAGCATCGCCAACACATACGGTGATGTCGCCACTACCGCTGTTGCATGTTACTACTGGAGCTTCGGTGTCAACCTTCCAAGAGATCGTGCGGGTTTCAGATGAGGTGTTGCCACATGCATCGGTAGAAGTGAAGGTACGGGTCTGGCTGTTCTGACAACCGTTAACCGATACGGCACCGTCAGTTGCACTGACAGTTACTTGGTCGCAGTTGTCGGTAGCAGTTGCCGTTCCCAAAGCAGCGTTGATCACTGCAGCGGATGGGTTGCAGCCCAGGTCAGCGCCGTTGGCAACAGAACCGGTAGCCGTGATCACTGGAGCAGTCAAGTCAACCTTCCAAGAGATCGTGCGGGTCTCAGATGAGGTGTTGCCACATCCGTCAGTTGAAGAGAAGTTACGGGTCTGTGAACGCATGCAGCCGTTGTTTACAACAGCGTCAGTAGTTACATCAACCGTAACAGCTCCACATGCATCTGTGGCAGTTGCTGAACCCAATGCAGCTTCAATTTGAGAAGCAGTAGGGTTGCAACCTAGATCGCTGTTGTTGGCAACAGAGCCGGTAGCAGTAATTACAGGAGCAGTTACATCGTATGTATAAGTAAAGGTCTGAACCCAATCAGAAGTATTACCACAACCATCGGTTGCGCGATAAGTGCGTACCAAAGTCTTGGTGCACCCGCCGCTGATTTGATCAGGCAATGCAGAAACGGTAACGCCTGTGCAATTGTCAGAGGCTGTGATTAAACCAATGTTGGCTGCAGGAATAGTAGGGTTGCAACCGAAGGTCTGGTCAGCAGGTCCGCTAATAGTTGGAGGGATGTTATCGTTGATGGTGATGATTTGCGTGCAAGAGGAGGCATTGCCACAAGCATCGGTGAAGTTGTAGGTACGGGTAATGGTGCCTCCGCAGCTTCCACCAACCAATGGGCCGTCAGTGTAAGATACATTCACTGTTCCGCTGATATCGGAAGCCGTTCCACCAATGGCAAGGAATTGGGCCAAAGTGGATGCTCCTGCGGGAACCTCAGAAGAACAAGTGTAGGTAGCCGGAGGAGGACAGGTAACTGTAGGAGGAGTTACATCTGGTGTTCCAACAACACATACCGTATCTGTGGCGGCGCAGTTAGAAAATTGTGGGTTGTTTACAGTTAAAACATAGCAACCGGCAGAGTTAACTACAGGTGTTGCCGTATTTGCTCCAGAAACAATATTGCCACCGGAGCCGGGGACAACAGACCATGAATAAATAGCACCGGGGGTTAAGGAGGTGCCATCTAATGTTACTTGGGTTGTGGAGCACTCTAGATTCTTGTCAGATCCTGCGTTGGCATTTACTTCAGAGAAGTTTCCGAAAATGAATGGTCCGGCCACATCTTTCATCTCAGAGGTGAAAGAGGAAGAAGAACGGGTCTTCACCAAAAGGGAGCCAAATAATTGGAAGCAAGGCCCTGTGATTGGGTCAATGTCCAAACCAAACTTAGAAAAGTTGATAGCTACCTCAACATTAACGAGGGCGTCCATAGAATCGGATGCAGCAGCATTTTGTGCAGTAAGGTTACCCCAAGGAGCTGCGGCTACGGTTCCGTTGTTAACAACAGAGAAGAACAAGCATGAGCCTGCAGCACCGGGAAGTGGTGCGATTTCAGCATATCCAAAAGCGCCCGAACCTGTTCCACCATTGAAAACACCGGTGAAGGTAAACTTCCTACCGGGTCCACCTGGAACAGTTTGAGGAGGGATAGCGTTGAATGCGGCAAGGGTAAGTCCTGAACCATCCATTTTAAGATCGTTCGGGTTAACCCAAATACGAACCGAGTAAAGAGGGTTGGTTCCTCCGTTAGAGTAATCAACAGAAACTAAAAGATCACCAGGAGACAAAAGCGAACCATCGAAATCAAATTTTCCGGAGGTGTGTCCGCCATCGGGACCTGTGTTAGTGATACCTGTACCAGTTAAAACGGGAGCTGTACGGAACACCTCAAAATCGGTGTGAGCATCTCCGCTGGTATTACGGGTGGTTGCAAAAGCGTAACCCCAAAGGTCTCCAGCTTCGCCTGTAGAGAAATTGTACTCGCGGCGGATATGTCCACCGACATCAATCAAATCGTTCTTTTGTTGTACGCCAGCAACCCCGATAGTCCAGGTTTGAGGATTGGCGCCATTCTTGTCAGGACCTCCCGCAAATGCCGAGCTGTCAACAGCTCCACCAGCAGTGTGGTTGTCGCGAGCAGCAACGGCATCAAGCAACAGGTATCCGTTAGTAGGATTTCCAGATGCATCAAAAGATACAAATCTTGGGGAAATCTTGGGCACCGACATACGCTGTACATAGGTTAGATTTCGCTGAACCGGACCAAGCGCTTGATTACTTACCAAGCTCTTGAAATCGGCGGCGGATAATTGTGTTGCCAAACCGGTGCCGGCAGCATCAATACTAGTGTTGATAATGCCCATACCGAAACCAGGGTACGAGGCATTGTCCTTAAACCAGTCGTCGTGTATCGCAGGATTTGCGACACCAACATAACCGCTCGTGAATGAACCGGGAGTGTTGGCGAACAAATCGCCTTCCACACCGAAGTTCGCCACATTTACTGAGGTTGAACACTGCACTACCAGCTGCGCATGGGCGATGTTGCCCGTGAGTACCGATAACAACAATGTAACAACGACAGCCATACTCATTGAGTAAATTTTGCTGGACTTCATTGATTGTTTGTTTTTAGAGTTAGAATTATGAATTGGGTTTAGTAAACAAGGAGGTAACTGTTCCGTTGGCCGAAGGCAACAAAACACATGCGACACAAAATGATTGTGCTAGTTTCATTCAGGTTTTCAAGTAAACATCGTCAAGCCTATTAGACCTATGCGACGAACTGGTTTTAGGGGGTAATAAGTAATTGCCGGCAAGCTAGCACCAAAAACAAACTCGTGTCAAGTCAATTCTTGCTGTTTTTGGCGAAAGCGTAGTAAATAGGGGTAAAAATTTCAATGGGTATATGTTCGTACAATTAAAATGGGGACTATAATCTTAGTAATTATTTGTTTTACATATTGTTAAATTAGATCAAGCGTTAGTTGCCAACAGTTGTTGACAACGCAAAATTAGCAATAGTTGATGGGTGACAAAACTTATTTTTTACTGTGTTTAATCGTAGAATGTTGTCGACTTGTAAAACAATGTCTAGCATTTTTTCAGGGTCTCCGTTGTTTGTGTGGTGAATTGTTTGGCCGGGGTTGGGATGGATTTTGTTGTTCCGGTCGTGGCTTTTGAAGTCTGTTTGAAGGGTTATTGGGCCTGGGGGCCGATGGGTGAGTTTCCCGAAACCTACGAATGGGCTCCTTGAAGTTTTGCTGGACTCTAGGAGATGATACCCGCCTCGGCGCATAAATCGATTGATGAAGCCTCGAAGTGCGATGTACCATCACTGGATGATAATGAGGATGGTGTGTAATAAACACCGCATGGAAATGCCCCCAAGCCAAGGGAGGCCAAGGCGACCACCAATCGGGATAATAACCCCAATACCAGGGCGAAACATACAACACAAAACTTGGTCCGAAGCAATGCCGAACACACGGCCAATACCAAACATTGATCCATATATCTGAAGCCGTTTCCAAATCGGCGCTTGGACCCATATCCCCTTGATCATTCTCATCCGAATTCCTTGTTTCCTCGAATGGCTCTACAATCCTCGACTGTCCATACAGAGCATCGTCGCCTACAATCTGCAGAAGTGCATTATCAGGTCCTTGCTTTTGTATTTCTACGACGGCCACATCCTGTTGTTCATTTTCTGATATCACAGCTGTGATGATTAGTATTCTTTCATCACCCTTGCCATCGGCTGAGACGCGCATATAATCCACCTTCCCATCCAAATTCAAATCCAAGTTGTTAACTCCGTTCGAAGAGTTGTTAATCCTTCGTTCGAAGTCCTGAGGTGTTTCCGAATCCTTAAGTTGGCCCAATGCTGCCTCCAAACTGAAGTGGTCGCCTGGAAGTCTGGTACTATCGGCTTTTGAGGCCATTGAATCGGATGTTATTGCAACCAAAGAAATGCAAACCATCGTCTTCAGAATGTTGTTAATCATTTTGCGTCTGTTTAAAGATAGTTTCACCTTCCTGTTTTATGTCCCCGAAATAAGTGATGCCAGACACCCCTTGATCATGATACTAGTCATATATAAACCATGATAGGTATCATGAGCGCATCCATTAATATGATAGCTTTGAACGATTTTGCCGCTTAAACCATTCTGTGCAAAAAGCATCCAAAACCCTATGAAAAAACAACTGTTAATCGGCCTGTTGCTTACCGGCCTGCTCATTTCAGCCGCCTTTCAGAACACCGTTGCCTCACACCTTATGGGTGGAAACCTGGGTTATGAATACTTAGGGGTTAATTCCAATGGCCTTTACCAATACCGCATCACCATCACCATTTATCGTTACTGCGAACCGGGCTCTTCAAACCTGCCCACCACCATGAATTTGGGTGTTTACAGGGATAATCCCACGAATCCCAGTGGTAACAAACAGCTTATCACCACATCATCTATTCCGCTGATATCCATTACTCCCATTACACCCCCCAATGCAAACGACTCTTGCACATTCGCTCCCAGTGTTTGTGTTGAGGAAGGTATTTATCAGGGAATCGTCAATCTTGCTTCAAATACAACCGGATATTATTTCATATCCGACAGATGCTGCAGGAACAACAACATCGCAAACCTGAACAATCCCGGCAACACCGGCCAGGCCTACTACGCCTATGCACCTCCTGCTTCCACCATTAACAGCTCTCCTACATTTGCATTGGCCCCTGTGCCATTTTTGTGTGCATCCGATACCGTTTCCATCCTGAACCAAGCGTACGATCCAGATGGTGATTTACTTGTGTACAACTTCGTTACTCCTTATCAAGGCATTTCATCCAACAATCAACCCAACCCCAATCCGCCGGCAAACTACACCTGGCCCATTCCCAATGTAAACTATGCTCCGGGATACACCCAAGCCAATCCGTTTGGGGCAGGTGGATTTACCTCCATTGATACACTCACCGGATTAGCTTCTTATTACGCTCCGAACATAGGCTTTTATGTCCTTGCCGTTGAAATACGCGAATACCGCAATGGTGTTTTGATTGGTGTTTCCCGCAGAGATCTTCAGATTATTGTGATAGCATGTCCCGTGAACCCAGCACCCTTCCTGACAAGTGGCAACCAAACCAACTTCATCATCAAAGAGGGGCAAACCCTATGCTTTTCCTCCACCTTCGGTGATTCCAATGGCGATAGCCTATTCTTGTCTCATACAGGCGACATCTTTGATCCCTCCATCACCAATCCTCCAGCTACCTGGACCGACAATGTGGGCCTTGGCACCGTAACGGGCAATTTCTGCTGGACGCCATCGTGCGATCAGGGTCGAGCTACACCTTACCAGTTCAGCGTATCAGTTACCGATAACGGTTGCCCCGCTAAAATCACCAATGTGGTTTATTCCATTACTGTGGTCAATACACCAGACCCTACATCCATGACTGGTCCCGACTCCATTTGCTTTTCGCCGGGAACCGCTTACTCATTTACCGTACCCAACTCTCTTGGCAATACCTTTAGTTGGTCAACCACAAATGCGAATCTAGCTGGAAACCCAACAGGCACCACGGCAGGAGTAAGCTTTCCGAATACCGGCCAAGCAATCGTATCGGTCAGCACCGTGAACCAATATGGTTGTCATTCCGACACCTTAGACAAGATTGTGGAGGTTGTTCCTCTTCCGTTGGCCAATGCAGGAGTGGATGTTTCGTTTTGTACCGGAGATACCGCATCGATTGGCGGACCTGCCAATCCGGGCTACCCCTACTACAGCTGGTCGCCTTCTAACGGCTTAAGCGATTCACTCAGCTCGAATCCCACTGTAACATTGACCAATTCAGGAAGCACACCCGTAACATCTACCTATGTTCTTACAATTGATGAAAGCGGATGTCAAGACACGGACACCGTACTGGTAACCGTCAACCCTTTGCCCGCTGTTAATGCCGGTCCCGACAAACAGGTTTGTGAAAACAGCTCTGTTGCTATAGGGAATCCACCCATTGCGGGACAAACCTATGTGTGGTCCCCTGCCTCTGGATTAAATAGCAGTACCGTTTCAAATCCTATTGTTTCCGTATCTGGCATATCGGCCCCGGCCACATTACAATACATCCTTTTGGGGCAAAATAGTTTTGGTTGTCAAAGACGCGACACCGTGAATGTAACAGTGAATGATGTTCCTGTCTCCAACGCAGGATTAGACATCAACTTCTGTAGTGGAGGAAGCGGCACCATTGGTACGGCCAATACATCAGGATACACTTACTCATGGTCGCCTTCATCAGGACTTAGCAATGCTACTTCAAGCAACCCCACCATCACCTTAACTAATAACACAACCACTCCAATTAACCAGACATATGTGGTAACTACAACCCTTGGAAATTGCACCAGCACCGATACGGTTCAAGTAATCGTTAGACCAAACCCGGTTTCCAATGCAGGAGCCAATCAATTGCTGTGCTCTGGCTCCAGTGTACAAATCGGTTCCAATCCAACCGCTGGTTATTCTTATTCATGGTCGCCTGCAACAGGATTGAACAACACCAACATCAGCAATCCAACGGTAACCATCACGAACAATGGCAACACAGCGAACACGGCCACCTATGTGGTAACCACAACTCTTAATGGTTGTACTACCAGCGACACCGTAGTGGTAACATCGGCACCCCAACCAACAGCCAATGCAGGTCCCGATGTGTTCATTTGCTCAGGGCAATCCATCTCCATCGGCACTCCAGGTACAGTAGGTTATACCTACACTTGGTCTCCTGCAACCGGTTTGTCCAATGCCAATACCGCTGTTACCAACGCAACAGCCACAAACAACGGAGCCTCGTCAGTCAACAATACTTACATCGTAAGCGTTAACGCCTTTGGTTGTACGGATACAGATACCGTTGTTGTACAAGTAAGGCCAAATCCCATTTCCAATGCGGGAGCAAACCAGCTTCTTTGCTCGGGTTCCTCTGTACAAATTGGAAGTAATCCAACTGCTGGGTATACTTATTCTTGGTCTCCATCATCCGGCTTGAATAATTCGAGCATCAGCAATCCAACGGTCACGCTAACCAACAACGGCACCACTGCGAACACGGCCACCTATGTGGTAACCACAACTCTGAATGGTTGTATTTCCAGCGACACCGTAGTGGTAACAACGGCACCACAGCCCGTTGCTAATGCAGGAATTGATGCTGTTATTTGCTCGGGGCAAAGCGCCAACTTAGGAAGTCCCGGAACTGCTGGATACACTTACAGCTGGAGCCCTTCAACCGGACTCTCCTCTTCTACAACGGCAACCACCACAGCAACTTTAGTCAACAACGGGACATCTCCCATTACAAACACCTATGTACTTACAGTAAATGCATTTGGTTGTTTGGACTCCGATACGGTTTCCGTTGAAGTAAGACCCGCACCTATTGCTGATGCAGGAGCGAACCAATTGTTGTGTGCTGGTTCTACCGTGCAAATCGGTACCGGATCCACTCCAGGCTACACTTACATCTGGTCACCTGCATCAGGATTGAACAATACAAGCATCAGTAATCCAACCGTTACATTAAACAACACCGGAACAAACCCTGTTACGGTCACTTATATTGTTTCGGTTACTTTGAATGGTTGCACTTCCGTGGATTCGGTAACAATCACATCCGGACCACAGCCCGTTGCCAATGCCGGTCCGGATGTATTCATCTGCTCGGGACAATCCATCTCCATCGGTACACCGGGAACGGCAGGATACACTTACACCTGGTCGCCTGCAACAGGCTTGTCCAATGCCAACACCGCCGTTACCAATGCCACCGGAACAAACACA
>JBKCHO010000009.1:0-37342 GCA_046302815.1 Bacteroidota bacterium
TCCGACATGGCTTTTCGAGTACGGGTTTCAGCACCAGCTAATACCAGAATCAAGTCACCCGGATTGCTACCGCAAACCGCCGACCATTGAGTAAGATCTTCGGCTTGAAAAAACTTGTCTACAGAAGATTTGATACTGCCATCCGTGTTGTGTTTAGCGTATATGAGGCCTGTCATTCCCAACTGAGGACGCTTGACCCATTCTGTGAGTTCGTCCAACTGTTTGCGTGTGTACTCCGATTGGCCTTTTACACAAATAGCCAAAACCAATTCAGCATCGTCGAAAACTTTGAATCCTTTTCCCTGAACCAAATTAGTGAGTTCACACAATCGCATGTCGAAGCGAAGGTCGGGTTTATCGTTGCCATAATATTTCATGGCATCTGCATAGGTGATTCTTTCCAGAATTGGAATTTCAATACCGCGCACGGTTTTGAATAAGTGTCTTACCAATCCCTCAAACATGTTCAAAATATCCTCTCGCTCAACGAAACTCATTTCGCAGTCGATTTGGGTGAATTCAGGTTGCCTGTCGGCACGAAGGTCCTCATCTCGAAAGCACTTCACAATTTGGAAATACTTATCGAAGCCAGACACCATCAATAGCTGCTTGAAAGTTTGTGGCGATTGGGGAAGTGCATAAAACTCTCCGGGGTTCATTCGGGATGGAACAACGAAGTCGCGGGCTCCTTCAGGAGTTGACTTAATCAATACCGGTGTTTCTATTTCGATGAATCCATTCGCATCCATATAGCTCCGCGAAACTTGAGCCATTCGGTGTCGAAGAAGTATGCTGTTCATAACCGGAGCGCGTCGCAAATCCAAATACCTATACTTCATTCGAAGATCGTCGCCTCCATCGGTTTCGTCTTCTATGGTGAAGGGTGGAATTGAGGATGGATTGAGCACTTCCATGCGAAGCACCGATATTTCTATGTCGCCTGTTGCCATTTTTGGGTTCTTGCTGCTTCTTTCTGCAACGATGCCTGTTGCTTGCAGTACAAACTCCCTTCCAAGCTTTCTGGCAGCTAAGCAGAGGGCGTCATCGGTTTCTAGATTGAACAAAAGTTGAGTCATTCCATAGCGGTCCCTCAAGTCAATGAAGGTTAGTCCACCCAGGTCTCTTCCTCTTTGAACCCAGCCGCACAAGGTGACCTGTTGACCCACATGGCTGATATTCAATTCTCCGCAATTATGTGTACGATACATGAAAATGAGATATTTAGGAGCGTTAAATTACGAAAAAGTGGCGAATGCAAAGAATACCCAATACTTCATAAATAGGTAAAGGGTCGAGAAGCATTAATGAAGGATTTGGTTATTTCAATCAATATTTATGTTCTTTACTCGTTATATTGTTATCTTCATTTATCGATAAAAACCAAACCATGAGAATCTCGCTTATCTGCATCATGCTCCTTGCATTCGTATCATGTGAGTCTCCACCTTTGGATGAAGTTAAAGCCAAGATTGTTGCCGAGCAACATATTCAAGCCTTCACCACTCAGGATTACGATGCTATCTTGGAAATGTATGCCCCTTCCTTTTTAGAATCCGAATCTGCAGGCATCAAGGTGGAGAAGCTTCAAAAGCTTTTTCAAGTGTTGGGTCCTGTTGAGGGCTATGATTTTGTAAAGGCTACGGATGTGAAGGAAATGGGATTGCCTCGCCAATTGAAATTGGATTATGCGGTTCGGCATGTCAATGCCACCACCATTGAAACATTTCAAATAGTTGAAGAGGAGGGCGGATATAAAATAGCAGGTTACTCGGTGGAGGAGAAATAAACCGACCCTTTCAATTGTTTCTAAGCATCGAAACCAAGGAAAAGGGAAATAGAAAGCCGATTCTTTTATGTAATCATGGTTTGTAACTATGCCAGCATCATCAATCCTGATAGGACCTTATCATTCGGAGACTATTTTATTTTACCGAACATTTCTTCCAATACCATTTTCCTGTAATTGAAAATGTCTTCAAGTTGTTTTTTTACAAACAGGTTGTTGGCGATATTGCCTAGTGGACCCAAAGGCAATGCATAGTGTATGAGATCTCGCATTTCTACACCGCCTGGAATCTCCTTAAGGAAGTGTTTGTGGTGCCAAAAGCTGTATGGGCCGAAACGCTGTTCGTCTACGAAATAATTGGGTTCGCTCACATGAGTGATTTCAGTTACCCATTTGATGGGTATGCCTGCAACAGGTTTTACAAAGTAGGATATGACTTGTCCAGCAAACATCTTTTCTCCTTTGAATCCAGAAATGATTTCGAAACCCATGTAGGCAGGGGTTATTTTCGCCAGGTTGGATGGGGATGATAGAAACTCCCAAGCTTCACCAATTCCAATGGGTAGCTGTTGTGTCTTTTCGAGCTCGAATATTTTCATGGCTTTATTTTAAAGAGGACATGCCTCCATCGATATGAAAAACCTGCCCGGTAATCCATGTTGATTCATTTCCCAAAAGATATTTTGCCATCGAAGCGATTTCTTCCGGCTTTCCTATTCTTTTCATTGGGTGCTTTTCTTCTGATGCTTTTAGTTTGGCTTCAGAATTTGTGAGTTTTTCAGCCATGGGTGTGGCGGTTAGGGAAGGGGCTATAACATTAACCCGGACCTTTGGTGCGAATTCTGATGCCAATGCACGGGCAAATCCCTCCACAGCTCCTTTGGCTGCTGCCACAGAGGCATGAAATGACATGCCCGTTTGTACAGCCACAGTGCTGAACAATACTATTGATGGCCTTTGTGACTCCTGAAGTTTTGGTAGATAGGCTTGTATACAACGAACAGCACCCAATAGGTTGATCTGGAAGTCGGTTTTGAAATCATCCTGCCTCAAACTTCGGAAAGGCTTTAAAGTGATGCTTCCTGGACAATAAACCAATCCGTCGATAGGTTCACTGATTATTGGAAGAGCTGCCTGATCGTCGTTGATATCACACTGCAAATAGTTAACACCTTCTATCGCTTCATATGGTTGGGAGAACCGACTGATGGATGTTACCTTGTGTCCGCTTGAGTGCAAGCCGCTGACTAATGAGGCTCCTATTCCGGAGGTTCCTCCAACTATTAGGTAATGGTTTGTTGACATAGAATATCAACAAGCCTTCTACGATAAAGGTTTTGTGGTCTTGAAAAGAAGTTGGAAAACCTGTATCGGTCTAAATGCAAGACTTACAAGTCACTTCAAGAAAAATAGACAAGGAAAGTGTTAACTGGATGCAGTTGATTGGTTCGACGCACCTTGCTTGCGCTCATCCCAAAAATACTTGAATGGTACAAATAGCATTCCGAAGCACTCACCATGTTCTTTTCCCAGGTGCTTATGGTGCATTTTGTGAGCACGACGAAGTCCACGCAAGTACCAATTGTTACTGTTTCTAAGGAACTTGAAGCGCTGATGAATAAAGATGTCATGTACCAGGAAGTAGGCTAAACCATACGCTGCAATACCAACGCCGATGAAGAAGCGGTAGTCCATACCGTTCAATTTGCCAAAAAGCATTAGAAGCATAGAGGGTATTGCAAAAATGAGAAAGAAGGCATCGTTTTTTTCAAAGAAACCTTCGTTGCCTTGATGATGGTCGCGATGTAGATACCAAAGGAATCCATGCATAACAAACTTGTGAGTGCACCAGGTGACGCACTCCATAATCAGGAAGGTTGCAAGGGTGATGCCCAGTCCGGTGGTGATTTCCATTTTTAACGGTTTATTAGCACAAAATTAGTGGTCTTGGTTAACACTTGGCGACAGGGAATGGTTTCAGCAAATAAATCAGAAATTGTATTCCTATTCGTCGTCAACGCTGATCAGCGGATCCTTTACAATCTCTTTGTTTTGTTTTTTGTTGTTGATGGTCAATAGGATGGAAGGCAACAAAACCAAATTGGTTATCAATGACATAATTAAGGTCAAGGAAATCAATATTCCCAGTGCGGCGGTTCCACCGAAGCTGGAAACGGAGAAAATGGAGAAGCCAAAGAAAAGTATCACAGTGGTGTACACCATACTTAGTCCAATTTCTCTAATGGATTTATTGATGGCATTCACGGCGTTTCCGCCCATCTTTTTAAGTTCTTGACGGTATTTGGTGAGCAAATAGATGGTGCCATCCGATGATATTCCAAACGCAATACTGAAAATAAGTATGGTTGAGGGCTTAAAGCGGATATCCAAAAATCCCATGACTCCGGCGGTGATGATCAATGGAATGAGACATGGTAACTTAGACAAAATGATGATTCTTACAGAGCGGAACAGGGCCATTCCTACAATGGATATGAGAATTATTTCAATGACCAGGCTTTCAAGTAGGTTATATAGTAGGTAATCGTTGCTCTTCAGGAATACGAGGCTATGGCCAGTCATATCAACCTCATATTCGGCAGGATCAAAAATCTCATCCACTTTGGGTTTCAGCTCGGCCATCAGTGCTTTGGTCTTATCGGATCCGATGTCGGCCATTTGGAAACTGATTCTGGTTCTGCTTCTAGAGCTGTCTATAAATGCTCTCAGACGCTGGTCTTGTCCTTCAAATGTTCCATAGTATTCAGACAGCGACTTCAAGTTCATAAGGCCGGGCAGTATGTAATGCTTTTTGGCCCCGCCTTGAAACGATTGATTTGAAAACTTGATGGCTTCTACAATCGATACGGGTTTGGAGAATTCATCATATTTGGAAATAACTGACTGGAGCGATTTGATTTTGTAAAGCGTTTTGGCATCATTGGCAAAAACGCCATCAGGCGATTTCGTATCAATGACTATTTCAAAAGGTAGGACGCCTTTGAAGTGCTTCTCAAAAAATTTTAAATCAGTATAGACGGGATCTCTTTCGGGTAGGTCGTCTACCACAAAGCCCACAAAACTGATATTGAACATACCGATGGCTCCTAGGATGGTCAGTACAAAAGTGGTGATATATACTTCGCGTCTCTTTTTGTGAACCAGATGCTCTACCAGCGATAGAATGCGGTTGATTCTTTTTCCTTCAAGATGTTTGGTGTGTTTAGCCTTGGGCGCAGGTAGTAGGAATAGAATAATCGGAACAAGGATGAGCGTCAATAGGTAGGTGGCCATTACGCTAATTGCAGCAACAATTCCAAACTCTACCAGGAGAGCGCTCTCGGTAAAATATAAAACACCGAATCCGATGGAAGTGGTTACATTGGCAAGGAAAAGCGTTATGCCAATGGTCTCTATCATCCGCGAAAGTGCTTTTACCCTGTTTTTGTGCGCTACATATTCGCTTTGATATTTGTTGATCAGGAAAACACAATTGGGAATACCAATAACCATGATCAATGGTGGTATAAGACCGGTAAGTGCCGTAATCTTGTAATCAAAAAGCTGTAAGATGCCAACGGACCAAATGACCCCTATAGCTACTATAACTATGCTGAAAAACACATTAAGGGTGGATCGGAAGAACAACCAAAGTATAAGCGCTGTAATTATGATGGCAAGAATCAGAAATAAGGTCATCTCGCTGGAGATTTTCTCCATCAACTGAGTCCGAATGAAAGGCATTCCGGAATAGTGCATCTCCACGCGATGTTTGTCGGAGAAAGCCTCTGTAAGTGTTTTAACTTCCTTTACAATTTCTATTCTCCTCTTGGAATCTAGCGATCCACTGTTGAAAGTGATTGCCATCAGTGTTGCTGAACTCTCCTTGTTGAATACGATTCCTTCATAAAATGGCAATTGCATGAAAATATCCCGAAGGCTATCCACATCTCTTTGCGTTCTAGGAATGCGTTTAATCAGCGGTTCAATATCGAATCTGCGCAAGCTGTCGTTTCGAGCCAGCGTATAGGATGTGGGCACAGATACAACATCTTTGATGCCAGGAATAATCTTGATGGCTTTACTGAGATGATACCAATCATTGAATTTGTTCAAAGTGAAAAAGTTGGTGTCGGCAAATCCGATAACCATGATATTTCCATCGCTGCCGAAATCTTTCTTGAACTGTTTGTACTCTACGAAAGAAGGGTCGTTGGCCGGGAGTATTTTGGCGAATTCGTAGGAAAGCTCCATTTTGGATGCCTCATACCCCATGTAGGCGGTTGAAAGCAACACGATAATTGTGAAGAAAAGCTTGTTTCGCAGCAAAATACTGGCGAATCGCTTGAACATGGTTTATGGGTTAAGGGATGAACTTACGACCTCAAAATTACTTACATGCTTTCAACTAGACATGCGAAAGGTCATATTCGAGATGTTAATCCAAAAATCAGCAAATCAATGACTTAGGCTTCTTTTGTAGTATAGGGGTAGATAAAATAAAAAGCCCTCCCAAGTTCTAGGAACTTTGGAGGGTTAAGTAGCCTCGACAGGAATCGAACCTGTATCAAAAGTTTAGGAAACTTCTATTCTATCCATTGAACTACGAGGCCCTGGTATTCAGGTTGTTGTGAAGAAAGTAAACATAGTCTCAAAACTATTGCACAAAGCTAGTAAATAGGCGTATTGTCGGCAATGAATTGCAATTGGTGTTTTTTGAATAGCTTGACAGTCCTTCTTTAGTGTTTGACAATTTCAAATCACCATCGGTTTCAGTGATTGAGCACATGATCTGTTGGGAATCCTATTATGGAATGGTTGAAAAAATCTTTATCGTTATTAAGTTCGTTGTATGCGTTATCAAAGGCAATGCTTGGTATTTCAAAAAATATCGAAAACCATGTAGTTCTAGAAATTAATAGCTAGACGTTTCATCTAAGCAGTTTAAGCGCTTCGAATCTATGTTTTATAGATAAAGCAATTTTTTACTTAAATAATCTTAGTTACTAGCGAACATCTTTACCATTAGGTACGGACTCTGCAGGACTCACAAAAACTAACTTGCCGTTGGAGTCCTCGGTCATCAGAATCATGCCTTGCGATTCGATGCCTTTGATTTTGCGTGGTGCTAAATTGGCCAACAAGGTAACTTGCTTACCGATGATTTCTTCAGGGCTAAAACTTCCAGCTATTCCCGAAACAACCGTACGGCGATCGATACCGGTGTCGACCAACAATTTTAAAAGCTTATCTGTCTTTGGTACGCGCTCTGCTTCCAAAATGGTCCCTGTGCGGATATCCATCTTTGAAAAATCATCGAATGTGGTTTCAGATTTCAGTGGAGCATGAGCAGATGGTACTGCAGCGGATGCAAGTTGGGTCGCTTTGGTTGCTTGCAGGCGATCAATTTGCATTTGAATGGCATCATCTTCAATTTTCTCAAACAGCAATGATGGTGCATTCATCTTATGTCCAGTTGGAACGAGGTCTCCTACCTTGAGATTATTCCAAGACGCATCTTGTAGATTCATCATTTCGCGAAGCTTCACTGCTGTATGCGGGAGGAAGGGTTCCATAGCGAAGGCGAGTAGTGCTGTTGCTTCCAACGCTACTTGCATGACGGTTTTGGTGCGTACGGTATCGGTCTTAACCAGTTTCCAAGGTTCGTGGTCGGCCAAGTATTTATTTCCTGCTCGAGCTACATCCATCATCAGCGTAAGCGCTTCGCGCAACCGATATTTGGAAATACTATCTCCTATTTGTTTCAATGATTGCTTCAGTAATTCCAATAACTCGCGATCCGAATCGTGCAAATTGGTTATTCCCGGAGTTACATGATTGTAATAATTGCCAGCAAGAACCAAGGTTCGATTTACAAAGTTGCCAAGTACTGCAACCAGTTCGTTGTTGTTACGAGCTTGAAAATCTTTCCAGGTAAAGTCGTTATCTTTTGTTTCAGGTGCCGTTGCAATAAGGACATAACGCAACACATCCTGTTTGTTGGGGAAATCGTTAAGGTATTCATGTAGCCACACTGCCCAATTTCGCGAAGTGGAGATCTTATCTCCCTCAAGATTCAAGAATTCATTTGCTGGAACATTCTCTGGAACCACATATCCACCATGGGCATGCAGGATGGAAGGAAAAATAATGCAATGGAAAACGATGTTGTCTTTGCCGATGAAGTGGATAAGACGCGCATCCCCTTTCCAATATCGCTCCCAAGAATCAGGTAGTAATTCCTTGGTAGCGGAAATATATCCTATGGGAGCATCAAACCAAACATAGAGCACTTTTCCCTCAGCTCCAGCCACAGGCACTGGAACACCCCAATCCAAATCCCGTGTCATAGCCCGTGGTTGTAAACCATCACCGGCCTCTAGCCACGATTTACACTGTCCATAAACATTCGGTTTCCAATCATCCCTATGTCCCTCTAGGATATAATGTTTAAGCCACGAGGTATAATCGTTCAATGGCAAAAACCAGTGTTTCGTTTCCTTTTGGATGGGGGTGTTACCGCTGAGCTTGGACTTAGGGTTGATGAGGTCAGTTGGATTGAGTGACGAACCACAACTTTCACATTGATCGCCATAGGCGCGTTCATTGGCACATTTTGGACAAGTACCCTCAATGTAGCGATCAGCAAGGAATTGTCCGGCTTGCTCATCAAAGAACTGCAAGGTGGTTTTTTCGGTGAACGAACCTTTATCATAAAGCACTTTGAAGAAGTCAGCTGCCGTCTTATGGTGTAGGGGGGAAGATGTGCGCGAATAGATGTCGAATGAGATGCCGAAATCAACAAACGACTGCTTCATCATGCCGTGGTATTTGTCTACCACTTGCTGGGGTGTCACCCCTTCGGCTTTAGCCTT
Source organism: Bacteroidota bacterium (assembly GCA_046302815.1). Taxonomy (GTDB): domain Bacteria; phylum Bacteroidota; class Bacteroidia; order AKYH767-A; family OLB10; genus JALRAP01. The sequence goes on from JBKCHO010000009.1 coordinate 8,662, forward strand.
CAATGTAATAGGTACTCCATGCTCATCACTTCCACAAATGAATTTCACATCTTGATCCATGAGCCGCTGGTAGCGAACAAATACATCAGCGGGAATGTAGCATCCAGCCAAGTGGCCTATATGAACGGGGCCATTGGCATAGGGTAGGGCGGCTGTGACGAGGATAGGCTTCAAGGTGGTAAGTAAAATGTATATTTGTAAGGCAAAAATACGATTTACGATTTACGATTGAGATTATTGATTAACATCTTCGTAATGCTTCCCCAAGCCACCATCTCATCGGTATCAGACCCCTGCCATTAAGAATCAAAAGAACATGAATTCAGCTGATTTGACGGATTTGTACCATTAATCGGTTCAACTGCACCAAATACTACCGTTTCTCGATTCCTACCACTTAAAATGATCTCTCCACCTCCGCTCAAGCCTGGCTCCAAAGTAGCTATAGTGGCTCCTGCCCGAAAGGTTTCGGCCATCGAAATGCAGCCTGCGGTAGACCTTTTACAATCGTGGGGGTATGAGGTGGTCAAAGGAATGTACCTTTTTGGAGAGGAGAACCAATTTTCGGGATCCGACCAACAACGCTGGGCCGACCTGCAGATGATGTTGGATGACAGTTCCGTGGAAGCTATCCTGTTCGCTCGTGGCGGATATGGGTTTGTTCGCATCATCGATAAGCTTGATTTCACCAGGTTTATGCGCCATCCCAAATGGCTTGTGGGATTCAGCGATGTTACAGTTTTGCATAATCATGTAAACCGCCATCTCAAAACGGAAACTTTACACGCTCCGATGGCAATTAACTTTCCCCAAACACCTTCAACTGTATTGGACCATCTTAATCAAATGTTATCAGGGCAAAAGGTGGTTTACCAATATCCGGCTAATATTTTTAATAGGAGGGGTAAAGCAAGTGGCGAGTTGGTGGGTGGAAATTTGTCGCTCATCCATACACTTGCCGGCACACCCTCCGACCTGCTGACTAAGGGCAAGATCCTTTTTTTAGAAGACCTTGATGAATACCTTTACCATATAGACAGAATGATGATGAATCTAAAAAGGTCTGGGAAATTACATGGATTGAAAGCCTTGGTAATAGGTGGAATGACCGACATGAAAGATAATACTATCGCTTTTGGTAAAACAGCTGAGGAAATCATATTGGATGCCGTCAAGGAATACGATTATCCGGTTGCATTTGGTATCAGTTCGGGGCACTTGGAACGCAATGAGCCGCTTGTTTTTGGTAGAAAAATTAAGGTGGTTGTTGGAGAGCAAACAAGTCTAATTGACGATAAAAATTAAAAATGGAATTATTGAATTTAAATTGACTGAGGCGTATTTTTTTCTACGCCATGTCAATTCTAGGTTAATCAGATCACCCCTAGACCCCTGGTCTTTTTTCTAAAGTGATAAATTACAGACTGCTTATGCAGATGAAAGTATTTGTTAGCATTCCTTTACTGTAACTATCGCTGCTTTTATTGAACGCCATTGGCGAATCAACCTACTACTGTCTCTTTTTACTACGGCCAGTGCCACCCTTCATCATTTTAAGAGCATTCACCTCCAATTCGGTTAAAAATCTCCATCTGCCTCGGGGAAGATCTTTTTTGGTAAGTCCGGCAAAAACAGTCCTATCTAATTTTTTTACATCGTATCCAAGCGCTTCGAAAATTCGGCGAACAATTCTGTTTTTTCCCGAATGAAGTTCCACGCCAACGATCTTTTTGTCGTCTGGAGATGCGTATTCGATATTGTCAAACCGCACTTCCCCGTCATCAAGCTCTACACCATCGGAGGCCTGCTTCATATCGGCAAGTGTGAGATTTTTGTCAAGCTCCACTTGATACACTTTTGCGATGTTGCTGCTAGGGTGCGTCAATTTCCTAGTGAGCTCACCATCGTTGGTCAGCAGTAGCAGTCCTGTGGTGTTACGATCCAATCTTCCTACTGGAAAAATACGCTCTTTGCAAGCGTCGTGGACTAGATTCATCACGGTTTTCCGATCATCTGGATCATCCGTGGTGGTTATATAGTCCTTAGGCTTATTCAATAAAACATAAACCATGCGTTCTGTACGCAATACACGATCATGAAATCGGACTTCGTCGCCGGGTGTCACTTTTGTTCCAAGTTCTGTGACAACTTCGCCATTGATGGAGATAACTCCAGCTGATATTAGGTCATCAGCCTCTCGTCTTGAACAAATACCAGCATTGGCTATGTATCTGTTAAGTCGAATCGCTCCATCAGAATCTGGATTAAAGGATTTTTTTGTAGGTTTTCGGTCTTGCTTCGAGAACTCTTGACTCTTTGAACTTCTTCTAGGCTTCTCAAAGCGATTCCCCATATTTCCTGAATGCTCAATCCGGTCGTATCGTTCTCTTTTTTTCCAAGATGGTTTTTCTGAACGGCTCCTGCCCCAAGGTTTCTTGTCGCCAGAGGGTTTTTCAAAATCATCCTTTTTGTATGGTTTTTTGGTTTCATCCGTATTTTCCTTGTGTGATGAACCGTAAGGCTTGAATTCGTCTTTGCGTTGCTTTGTCCAAGATTTTTCTGGGCGGTTGGAGCTACGCTCTTTTGATGGACTTGATTTTCCGAATGGTTTATCGCTCCTTTTTTTGAACCCACGATCATCCGTCTTTCTGCCTTCAAAAGCATCTCGTGGAGGTCTTTCATTGGATCCGCTTTCCGATTCGAAGCGTCTTTTGGGAGATGAACGCTTTTCTATTTCTTGGTCTGGAAAGTAATCGCCACGCCGCTTGCGAAGCGGAGTTCCATCCGGTTTTTTCCATGATGTTCTATCTCTACTTCCAGCTTTGGAGTCTTTTTTGTTTTTAATGGGGCGGGCCATGGCAACTAATTATACGACAAAGATAGGCAAATTAGGAGCGCCCTAACCCATAAATGGGTAGAATGCCTCCTCAATGTGTTCTATGGTATATGTTTCACCATGGTCAATGATGGTGATTAAGTCATAGCGTACCTCGAGCTGCACCTTTTTTACTTCCATGTAATGCTCGGTGATATCATACAAACATCTAAGTTTTTGGTTGGAAATGGTGTCGTCAGGATCTGCATGCTGTGCGTTTGTTCTGGACTTTACCTCAACAATAACTAATAATTCGTTTTTTTGGGCAACGATATCGATTTCAAGATGCTTCCACCGCCATCTTTTTTCCAAAATGGTGTAGCCTTGTTTCAGAAGCCATCTGGCAGCAATTTCCTCACCTTGCTTCCCTAAGTTATGTGATTGAAATGTCTGGTTCATTTGAGTGATATTTAAAAATTCCGCGATCAGAATTCAAAGCTTTTTGAATTTCCGAAAAGATGACGCTTTTGATTTTTTTTGAGAAGCAATTTCCCTTCAATGGGCCTACTTCAAAACTACAATGCTCAGGTATTCCGAAAGGGCCGCTTTTATACGATCCAACTGCATCTGGTGTTCAAGGAGCGGGGTGATATCGCCACCATTGCTCGATGCTTCCTTAATGGCCTCACGATTGGCATGGCTCATGCGTTCCACATGTTTTATTTTCATCGAGTATAAAGCGCTGAAAACAGCATGCGATAGTTTCATGAGTTCACTTTTTACGAAAATACCCTTATTATCCCAGGCGGATAATGGATAACGGGTGGTAAGGAAATGTGCTGCGGTTTGGCTTATTTCCGCATCCTGGTGATGTACGAATTCGTTTTCCGAGTGCGGTTTGCCTTCATGAACTTGTTGCTTGAAGAGCTCGAAAATGGTTTGATATATTTTATTTTCAAAAACGATATTATCGGGCTCAAGGTCATGAATAATCACGCTCTTGACTTGTTCGTTAACTTCAATTTTATGCTTTCTGCCGTCTTCCTCCGTTTCGGCACTAAAGGTTATTTGCTCATCAGCGAAATTCAATAGCAGCCGTATTAATTCAGCTTCCTGGTGTTCGGTTATTCCTTGTGAGGTGTTTGTTTTTTCATCGAATATGAGCTCTTCCAGTGGGAGGTCATCCGAAGTTGCGTGAGAGGAGGATGGGTTTTCTTTGGAGCCATCCTTCATGACTTTCTTTCGGATGAGCTTGTTCAATTCTGCCAACAAAACATCCTCTCCTATCTCCATCAGGTTCGAGCACTCTCTTACATATGTGGAGCGCATAATTGCATCCGGAATCAAGGCAATGGTTTCAACAATATCCCGTATGAGTCCTGCTCGACCAATAGGGTCGTTACCAACTTCTTTCAGTAGCAAGGAGGTTTTGAATCGGATGAAGTCGTTTGCGTTTTTTCGTATATAATCTACTATTTCTTCCGTATCGTTTTTCTTGGCAAATGAGTCGGGGTCGTCTCCGTCGGGGAATAAAACCACACGAACATTCATTCCCTCTTCCAAAATCAGATTGATACCTCGGAGCGAGGCTTTTATTCCGGCTGGATCGCCATCGTAAAGGATGGTTATGTTTTTGGTATATCTGTTGATTAACCTGATCTGATCCTGTGTCAAGGCCGTACCGGAAGAAGCCACCACATTGGTGATGCCGCTTTGATGCATCGATATGACATCGGTATAGCCCTCCACCAGATAGCATACATCCTTTTCTGCTATTGATTTACGAGATTGAAACAAGCCATAAAGTACTTTGCTTTTATGGTAAATTTCAGACTCGGGGGAATTGAGGTACTTCGCTGTTTTGGCGTCAGTTTTAAGGATGCGTCCTCCGAATCCAATGACCTTCCCTGCCACATTATGGATTGGAAAAATCACGCGTCCCCGGAAACGGTCGAATAATTTATCATTGCCGGAAACGGTTAGTCCCGTTTTCTCCAGCTTTTCCTGTAAATAGCCTGCTGCTAGTGCGTCATCCGTGAAAGCGCGCCATCCTTCAGGAGAATAACCTAGATGGAATCTTTCAATCATCTCATCAGTGAAACCTCGTTCGCTGAAATAGGATAAACCGATATTTCTTCCCTCCTCTGTTTCGTGGAGTTGTTGAATGAAAAACTTACGGGCATATTCGGTTACAGCTATTAGCGACTCCCTCTCAAGTTGCTCTTGGTCAAATTCGGGAGTTCGCTCTTCCTCGGCGATATCGATATTGTATTTGCGAGCCAAATACCGCAACGCCTCAGGGTAGCTGTAGTGCTCATGTTCCATGATGAAGTTCACCGCATTACCGCCTTTCCCACATCCAAAACATTTAAAAATACCCCTTACAGGTGATACATTGAACGATGGGGTTTTTTCATTATGGAACGGACAAAGACCCAACAGGTTTACTCCCCTTTTTTTAAGGGAAATAAAATCGCCCACCACCTCTTCGATGCGGACGGCATTCATGATTTGATCTATGGTTTCCTTGCTTATCAACGGAGTCTTCGAAAAAAAGGATATCAAAGTTAATAAAAAGCCGATGTATTATGGTCTACTTTCGTTGTTCACCAGTTTTTTTGTACGGGTCTTAGAACCAGCAGGCTGACGGGAGGAAAGAATGTATCCGGCCAGATGGTCGTAATATTTTTTGCTGTATTTGTGAAAGGGGGCGGTGTTTGTATTTTGAAGTTCCAAGAATATCTTATTTCTAGAATAACCAGTCGACTCCATCAACCTACGGATATCGTTCATTTTTCCATCAGTAACATATCCGGCAGCGATGAAAAGATGTGGCCAATTGTATTTTTTCATTATTTCCACAAAATCATGATCATGGAAATCCAATCCTGTAGTCCTCTCGTAGGCTCGTTTAACAACTGGTAGAAAAGGATACACGACACCGCCGATGCCTTGTAGGGCTTTTTCAAAGAACAAGGCCTCAAGAGATCTTGGTGGGTTTTGTAACAAGATGCTTGCTATGTTGATGCTTTGTTCCTGGGTAGCTTTCATACAAATGCCCGCACCCGTACCAATACCGAGCACAGAGATAAATTCCACAACTTCCAGTTGACTCATTTTGTTGATGATGCGTACTAAATCTTTGGCGCTTCCTGATCCTGGATCATAATTGAGTCCATTGCTTTGACCTTGTGCACGCATATCCATTACACAAACATGAAAGCCGCGAGCATTAAATTCCAAAATGTCTCTTAAATAGCACACCTTACCCTCTGAAATGTCAGGGATGATTAATAGTAATGGGGCTGATTTCTTTGTGGTGTCGAGCGATAACCATCCTTGAAGTCGAGGTTGACCATTTCTTTCAAAATAAACAGTCTGGTATTTTAGGCCCAACTGGGAAGGATGAATAGCGTGCAGAAGAAATGCCGAGTCTTCACTGTTGTTGTTTTGAGCCAACCATTGCTTTACGAATGTGGAGTCGACCCGTAACGGATATAGGAGGCTATTGACAGTGAAAACGGGCGTAATTAGTACTAAAAGGATATGAAAAGCCATGAAAGCCATCGACCAACGAAAAAACAACTGGTTGGGTCGCATGATAATTTATATCAACGGTCCCTTTGAATAGTGAAACGGACCAGGTCTTTGAAGGAGACCTTGTATTCACTCTCGGGAAAAGTATCTACCAAATCCATAGCTCTTTTACAATAAGATTCCATCTTCTCCCGTGCATACTCCAATCCTTTTTTGTCGTTTACAAAATCAAAAACCTTTTTGATCTTTTTAGGATCAGTGGTTTTACTGCTGACAATACCCATGATAGATCTTTTCTCGAGGAATCCGGCTTTGGACAGGGCATTGATTAGGGGCAGCGTCATTTTACTTTCCTTAATGTCGATGCCTGATGGCTTTCCGGTTCGGTTCACGGTTTCATAATCGAACAGGTCGTCTTTGATTTGGAAAGCGATTCCGATCAAACTGCCAGCCTCCTTCATGGTTGCAATGATTTGCTCGTTGGATCCGGATGATGCGGCTCCTACAGCACAGCATGAGGAAATGAGGGATGCGGTTTTTTGACGGATGACTTCAAAGTATACATCTTCTGTGATATCCAGCTTCCTGGCTTTTTCAATTTGAAGCAGCTCGCCTTCGCTCATTTCCCTTACAGCCTCCGATACGATTTCCAGCAAGCTCCAATCTTTGTGTTTCACGCTTAATAGTAGTCCTCTTGATAGCAGATAGTCACCAACCAATACGGCGACCTTGTTTTTCCATAAGGCGTTTATAGAGAAAAATCCTCTACGCATGTTGGAGTCATCCACCACATCGTCATGCACCAAGGTGGCAGTATGAAGCAGTTCAATCAATGAAGCTCCTCGAAAGGTTTCTTCTTTGATTCCTCCACACATGCCGGATGACAAGAAAACGAAAAGTGGACGAATTTGCTTGCCCTTGCGCTTCAAAATGTATCTCATGATTACATCCAGCAATGGAACACGAGATCGCATGGCTTCTCTGAAATGCTCCTCAAAGGCCTTCATTTCATGCTCCACGGGCTTTTTGATTCGATCCAAGCTTAATGGTTCCATTGATGTAAAATTAGTCATTAACACCAAGAAGGGTTAATTGATAACTAATGGTGAGGAGTCTGCTATAAACCACAATGGTAGAAACAGCCTCCAGTGTTAAATCGTTTAGTTTTTTTGAAATATTACGGGTTACTATTTCAGCATTCCGTTCGCCAATACTGGTGTAATGGATGACCGATTTCGTCTCAGGGCAGGCAAGCAGCTACATACTTGGCCAACTCAGGGAAGCATTGGCCTGTAATAACGCTGGCTTCGTTTTTATCTGATGGAATGTAAGCTGTGGCATAACTTCCGGCAACAACTTTTCCAGTGTGATCGTAAACAGAGAAATGAAGCATGATTTCACGCCTGAAAATCTTGTTTGCAATATCCATGCAGCTATTGTAATTCGTTTTTATTTCGAATTGCGTCAGAAAAACAAAATAATCTACTTGGTATTTATCATGTAATTTTTGGAACAATTTATCTCCGTCACGAACAATGGCGTGCATGTATTTGGCGTCTTTTTTAACAGGAATGTACATGGATGCGGTTTTCGAATCAGCATGCTTGGCTTCATCCCCATTTAGTTTCAAATCCATGTCTAGTAGCCTATTGATGGCTGGCTCAACCGGTATTACAGTCTCGTATCTGTAGCCCGTTTTGGAAAGGATCTGGTACATCGTTTCTTCCAACTCATCTGCCGTGTCGTTCAACAAAGAGATACACGGGTAGTTTAGTGAGACATATCGCTGCACATGACGGTCTACTTGAAATCTGAAATATTTGCGAAAATGGTCGGGGAGTGCTAGGGAGTTTTGAGATATTTCCCTATCGGCATCAGAAAGGTAATAGCGCTCATCATATGGGATGATCATGACATTTGAAAGGCGAACCGTATCGGTTTTGCTCGTATCAGTTTGGGCTAGGGAGGGCCATGCCTGGGTGATTAGCAACAGAAGCAGGAGGCAATTGAGTACTCGATTCATTGGGTTAGTTCAAAATGTGTTTCCAAACATCATTTCCTACTGCAAAGGCCATCAAACCGAGCAAAATGACCATACCTACAACTTGGGCTCTCTCCATGAACTTATCGCTGAATTTTCTTTTGGTGATCGACTCAATCGTGAGGAAAATCACATGCCCTCCATCCAATGCCGGAATAGGCAACATGTTCATGAAGGCTAGCACCATTGAAAGCAATCCAGTAATTCTCCAAAACCAGGCCCAGTCGAAAGTGCCCCCATAAATCTGTGCGATTCCAATGGGTCCTTGCAAGGAGTCGGACGCCTTTTCCTGACCAGAGAAAATCTTACCCAGACCCTTGATATTGGATACCAAAGCTTCCCAGGCATCAGCAGTGCCGAATGAGAGCGCCATCATTGGAGTGATCGGCATGAGTTTGTATTCGGGATTTACCTCCGCGTCAGTGGTGTATCCTATGTTGATTTTTCCCTCTTCGCTTACCGCAACTGTAACATCGAATGGGTTTGAGTCGCGCCAAACGGATAATTTGACAGTCTTGCCTTTTAATTCGGCAAGCCTTTTAGGCAAATCACTTCCTGCATTGATAGGTGTTGCGTTGATCGATTTGATTTTATCTCCGACCATAAGACCAGCTTGCTCGGCTCGTCCTCCCTTGTCTATTAAAGTTACTTTGTAATACAATTTGCCAGCTCCTATGAAAGACCATTGCCCTTCAGCAGCAACACGCTTGTAAAAATCTCCAGGCACAACGACTTCTGCCAATTGTCCATCTCTTTCAACGGACAAGGTAGATCCGAACACAACTTTGGAGGTTCTCAAGTCATCAAACCTTTCAAAAGAACTGCCATTGATAGCCACGATCTTGTCACCATCGCGGAGGCCGATCTCTTGACCGAGTTTATACGCTACAATTCCACCTTTGACCTCACTGTTGGGCAGATATTCTTTTTTGTATACCAAAAGCATCATGGAGAAAATCACGACGCCAAGAATCACATTCATCGCCACACCACCAATCATAACAATAAGCCTCTGCCAAGCTGGTTTGGATCGGAACTCCCACGGTTGGGGCGGTTGTGCCATTTGTTCCTTGTCCATAGACTCATCAATCATACCGGAAATCTTAACATATCCGCCAAACGGAAGCCATCCGATACCCCACTCAGTTTCGCCACGCTTGATGCTGAAGAGCTTAAATCCCCATGCATCAAAGAACAGATAGAACTTCTCTACGCGGATGCCAAATGCCCTAGCGGCTAGATAGTGACCCAACTCATGGAGTGTTACTAAAATGGAAAGGCCCAAAATAAGTTGGGCGGCAATGATCAATCCTGACATAATTTAAATTTCTGTTTTTGATTTTCAGGTGTGAAATTAACTTATTTGGAACTCTTGTCGCAAATTTCAGAGGCGATGCGGCGGCTTGTTGAATCGTCATCCACATAATCCTCAAAAGCGGGGGAGGCTTTGAAAGGCACCTTCGACATGGTTTCCGTTATGACATAAGGTATTTGGTTAAAGCCTATTTTTTTCTTCAGAAAGGCATCTACTGCAATTTCGTTGGCTGCATTCATAACGCATGGTGCGTTTCCGCCGGTCGACATGGCATCCATGGCAATTTGGAGGCAAGGAAAAGTCGCGGTGTCAGGAGCCTCAAAAGTCAGGCTCGGGTGTTGCATGAAATTGAATCGTGGAAATTCAGATTTCAGTCGTTTCGGGTAACCCATGGCAAATTGAATAGGCAGCTTCATATCTGGCAATCCCATCTGCGCTTTCATGGATCCATCTTGAAACTGCACGATGGAATGGATGATTGACTGTGGGTGGACGACCACATCAATTTGCTCGGGCTTTAGGTTGAAAAGCCATTTGGCCTCTATGACCTCAAGTCCTTTATTCATTAGCGTTGCACTGTCGATGGTTATTTTTGCACCCATTGACCAATTGGGGTGCTTCAAAGCCTGCTCGGGTCCTGCTGTTTCGAGAAATGATTTTTCTTTACCTCTAAAAGGTCCTCCGGAGGCAGTCAGATAAATTTTTTCGATAGGGTTATGCCATTCACCCAATAAGCATTGGAAAATAGCCGAATGCTCACTGTCGATTGGGAAGATGTTTACTCCCTTTTGCGCTGCAAGGCTTGTAACCAATTCTCCTGCTACAACAAGGGTTTCCTTGTTGGCAAGTCCAATGGTTTTACCGTGTTTGATGGCTTCCAATGTGGGCTTCAATCCAGAGTATCCCACCAAGGCAGTTACCACAAGGTCAATTGAGTCCGACGACATGCATTGCACGATTGATTCATGACCACTGTAAACCTTTATATGAAGGGGTTCTAGAGCGGATTTTACTTTGTCTAGCAAATCCTTGTTACCAATGACAACCGTTGAGGGGTTGTATTTAATTGCTTGTTCGATGAGTAGTTCTGCATTGTTGCCTGCAGAGAGTAATTCTACTTCAAAATGATCAGGTTGTTCACTGATGACCTCAAGGGTTTGGGTGCCGATGGATCCGGTCGAGCCCAAAATGGCTATTTTCTTTTTTGGCTCCACGAATCAGAATGTCATGTAATCGGTGGGGTCAACGGCCGTTCCGTTGTACCATAGTTCAAAATGTAAATGTGGCCCAGTGGTTAATTCTCCACTGTCGCCAATAATAGCTACCACTTCTCCCGCTTTTACAAAATCACCTGCGGTTTTTAGCAGTGCCGAGTTATGCTTGTAAACGGAGAACAAGTTGTTGCCGTGTTGAATGGCCAATACATAGCCGGTGTCCGATGTCCAATCGCTGAAAATCACAGTGCCGTCGAGAGTGCTTTTAATGACCTCATTGGCTGATGCAACAATGTCAATACCGAAATGTTTCGATTTTGGGTTGAATTCACTCGTAACTACGCCCTTAACGGGTGTGAAAAACAGGAAGTTGGACAAGCTTCCTTCTTGTATGGAGGATTCAGCGTATAGGGAGAACCTGTCCCTAGATTCCATTTCTTTACGCAGCTTCTTTTCAGCATCGGAAGGTTCTGGAATGGGTAGGGTATCGTACCTGGCGTTTTTATCGACAGGTTTTTTGATTTGGTCAGGAGGTAGTTTGCCGCTTATAACCGCCTGAAGGTTTGCCAGATAACGATCTCTTGAATTCAAACTCCTTTCCAGTGAGTCGGTTTTAGACGCCAACATCACAATGGTCCGCTGCATATTTACATCGGCGTATCCGGGAATATACTCCCTAAGTGGTGTGAATGCAATAATGTAAATAGTGAAGGTTATCAAGGAAATGATAACAGTTCCCGCAAAAACGAAAACATTCAAGGGGGTCAATCGAATGGAGAGCCTTTCCTCAAAGGTTTGGTCGTTGAGGATCACCAGCCTGAACACGCTTTTTAATTTGCGTACAATCCGCTTTCTGGGTTTTTCCAATGTGGTCTGGTGGAATTGGTTAAGATGAAAACAATCGTTAACTTTGCGTTTCGGACTGTAAAGATGCAAATATCACAAATTTACATCTTTTGGTACTGTACAATAAACCAATACCATCCGAGTTTTAGCATATTGACCGAAAAGATATCGTATTAGCCCAAGATGCGTAACATCCGCCTAAAAGGCGTTTTCCTTCTTTCGATTGCCGTTTTACTTACGGCCTCGTGCTCTGTTAAGAAAAACCGTTTTACTAGTAGGGCTTATCACAAAACCTTAGCTCACTACAACGGTTATTTCAACGCTCGTGAAAAAATCAGGGAGGGCATTAAGAACCTGGCAGCTTCCAAGCCCGACCAATACGACCGTATATTGTCTGTTTTTCCCCACGGCGATGAGGCTTCTTCCAAGTCTATATACCCTGAAATGGATGCGGCTATAAAGAAGGTTTCCATTGTCATCCAACGACACTCCATGGATATTGAAGGTCGAGAGCGCAACAAGTGGATTCCTAAGAGTTATTTAATCATTGGTCAAGCTCAATTCCTGAAGTATGAGACTTGGAATGCCATTGAGTCGTTCAATTTTGTAGCAGCACAATTCAGGGACTACCCTGAGAAATATGAAGCACTTATTTGGCTGGCCCAGTGCTACTTACGGTTGGGCAAAACACCTGACGCTCAATACTTACTTTCATCTTTAAGCGGTGATCCAGGTATGCCAGCGAAGTTTCGGTCCGTATTTCATGCTACTCATGCGCAATACTTTTTGTTCATGAACGATTACGAAGAGGCTGCCAAATCACTTGAAAAAGCAATTTCATTTTGTAAAAAGCGGTCGGAAAAGGTGCGTTATGCTTTCATTCTTGGTCAGATTTACAATAAAATATCTGATTGCCCCAAAGCAGTAGCTGCATACGACAGAGTAATAAAATTAAAACCAGTGTATGAGGTTATGTTCAATGCAAAAGTCAATAGGGCTCGTTGCGTTGATTTGGAAAGTGAAGAAGGTAAGGGTATTCGATTGATGTTGGAGAAGATGCTCAAGGATGAAAAAAACGCCGACTATCTAGATCAGATATATTATTCCTTGGCGGAGATATCCTTGCGCGAGGAAAAGATACCTGAAGCAATCGGATTACTAAAACAGTCGACGGCCAACAGTACATCCAATGTCAACCAAAAGGCATTATCCTATCTGAAGTTGGCTGAAATATATTTTAAACAACCCGACTATAAGTTAGCCCAAGCATACTATGATAGTACGGTCTCTTTTATCACAGAGGACCATCCTGATTACTACACAATAAAAAACACGCATAGTAGTCTCACCAAACTCATCTCATACCTGAACATTATTCAATCTGAAGACAGTCTTCAGTCGTTAGCAATTCTGACTCCTGCGCAACGAGAGGCTTATGTCGATTCTTTGATTGCAGCCGAGAACAAGCTGAAGGAGGAGGCGCTGAAGAAAAAGAAAGAAATGGAGTTGGCTGAAAAGGAGGCCGCAAAGCAACAGTCTGGAGATCCCAACTTCAATTCCCGGGCCAATAATACCCCTGCCGCAGCTCAAGGTGGGTGGTATTTTTCAAACCCTTCTGCTATAAGCTTTGGCTTCAATGAGTTTATAAAGTTGTGGGGTCAGCGTAAGCTTGAAGACAATTGGCGTAGATCTAACAAGGCTATTTCATCTATTACTGATAGCAATGAAGAGGAGCAACAAGAAGATACGCTCGACAGAGTCGATCCTGCTGTTCGCGACTCCATTATAGCTGCCAACAACGCCAAAAGGAAAAAGCAATACCTCGATGCCATTCCTTCCTCTTCAGAAAAATTAGATAGCTCTAATGTCAAAATAGTCGAAGCATATTACAATGTCGGACTTATCTATAAAGAGCAGCTCAAGGACTACAAAGAGTCTGGTTCTAACTTTGAAACACTTCTCAATCGTTACCCTGAGAATGCTTACAAGTTACCCACCATGTATAATTTGTACAGGGTATATCTTTTGTTGAAAGACACTGAAAATGCCGATAAATACAAGAATGCCTTGTTGAATGGTTACCCCGACTCGGAATATGCGCGGTTGATACTCAACCCTGATTATTACAAGGATTTGGAGAAAAAGGCTGCTCTGCAAAGAGTTTATTATGAGACCACTTACAGGGCTTATCTCAATAAGCAGTATGGTGATGTCATTGATCGCAAGGAAATGGCTGATTCACTTTTCCCAGGAAGTGATTTGGCTCCTCGTTTTGAGTTGTTGAACGCTTTGGCAATCGGTAGATCTAAGTCTATTCAAGAATTCGAGGTGGCTTTGAAGAAGGTGGTGGCCTCCTATCCCTCTGATACTGTATCAACACGCGCTAAAGAGATATTGGCTCTGATTAACCCTTCCATGTATGGATTGAAGGATTCGGTTAAATCTGCAGTTGAAAATGCCAATCAAAATATTTCGGTTTCCCCTACTACTCCCTTTTCGATGAAGGCTGATACGGTTCAATATATTATGTTTTTGTTTCCCAACAACAATGTTGTCGGAAGCAACGAGTTGAAAGTTGCTTTGTCCAACTACAATAATAAGTTCTACAGTGTTAAGAAGTTACAAATTAGCAATTCTTTTATAGGCATGGAATACCAGTTTGTCATGGTACGCCAGTTTAACGACATGAACGATGCAATGGGATACCTGACCGGGTTGCTTGATGATGTTGAGGCTTTTCAAGAAATCGACATGAGTTCGGTTAGTCCCTTGATTATCACACCTGAAAACCTGCTTTTGTTGGTTCAAACCAAGGATTTAGCTGGTTATGAGGAGTTTTACAACAGTAACTACCACCAATAACCCGGTTTTTTGTTATTTCCCCTTAATTATCATAGCTTTGCGGAGTTATTAACAAAAACCTTATACCATGTTTGAAAACCTGAAGTCAAAGACCGGAGTAGGTTCCGGTTCAGAGCAGAGTGGTTCCATCAATATCATTGGACAGGGAACAACCATTGAAGGTCAAATCAATGCCGCGGGCGATTTACGGATCGATGGAGTCATTATAGGATCCGTTACTTCAAAAGCCAAAGTGGTCATCGGATCAACCGGTCAAGTTCAGGGCGATGTAGTTTGCCAAAACGCTGACATATCCGGATCTGTAAAGGGAAAAACAACGGTTAATGAGCTTCTATTTTTGAAATCTACGGCTCGTATCAATGGTGATATTGTAACTGGTAAGCTTGTGGTTGAAGTAGGAGCAAGCTTCTCTGGCAACTGTCATATGGGACCTTTGATCAAGGACATTAAGCATGTCGATAAGCAACCGGAACTCCAATCAAAGGAAAAAACAGCTTAACGACTATGCGCGTTACTCGGCGATCGGAATTCAGATCGCCGTTTTCATTTTTGCATGTACCTATGGTGGTGTTAAATTGGATGAGTGGCTTGGACTCAAAGTCCCTGTTTTTACGCTTCTTCTGAGCCTCTTGTCTGTAGTTATGTCTATGGTGTTTTTTTTCAAATCATTTAAAAATGACAAGTAAGAATATGTTGTTGCGTGTGCCTTTTCCTATTTTTTTGGTGGTTTTTTCGGCATTGGTATTTTTTGTTTTCCAATTACTTCAGCCATATCTGCCAGCTAAAGCGGTTTACGACAGATTTTGGATAATTCAGATCATCGCGGGCATTACTTCCTTGATCATTCATAGAGGCTTAAAATCAGCATCATTAAAAAGTGGTCAGGCATTTATACGATTTTTCATGGCTTCATCTGCCCTGAAGCTATTTGCTTTCATGGTTATCATGGTGGTTTTTGCTTTAGCCGATAGGAGCCAAGCTTTTGGCTTTATCTTTAACTTCCTGATCATGTACCTGCTGTATACCACTTTAGAGGTTTGGGTCTCCTTCAAGGCCTTTGGTCCAGGAGCCATTGCCAGTACAGCCAAGGATCACAAATAAGGCTCTAAAAATCAGGTCTTTCAAACAATATTGTTCGAGGCTTGTAAAAAGCACAAGCTACCTACTTTTTATCGGGGCAAGTTCATACCTTTGCGCTCGAAAAAACTGAGCCATTACCTCTACACGGAACATGCGGTCTTTTGAAGCGAAATTTGATTTGAAGCAGGTTATGAAAACCCTGCTCGTCATTCTGTTTATTGTTGTTTATCCATTAGTTTCAAATGCCGGAGGAGGTGAACCTGGTGCTAAGTTCGATCCGGGTAAAATGATAACCGATCACATTACCGATGCCCACGATTGGCACTTGTGGGGTGAAGGTCATAACTCTGTTTCCATTCCGCTTCCGGTCATTGCCTACTCTAGTCGAGGTTTAGATGTTTTTCTTTCCTCTCACTTCCACCACGGCCATGATGTATACAATGGTTACGCCCTTATCGACAAAAAGCTTGTAGCCGTTAATGAAACCTCCGGTCCTGTTGAGACCGCAACATTGAATGATGAAGTAAATGCCACCCTGTGGGATTTTTCAATTACCAAGAATGTGGTTTCCCTTTTCGTTAGTATTCTTATTCTGCTTTATATATTTCTTTCGGTAGCCAAGGCCTACAAGGCCCGTCCAGGCCAAGCACCCAAAGGTTTGCAGGGACTGATAGAGCCTTTGGTGATTTTTGTTCGCGACGACATTGCCAAATCCTCCATCGGAGAAAAGAAATACGAGAAATTCTTGCCCTTTTTGTTGACTGCTTTTTTCTTCATTTGGTTGAATAACCTTCTTGGGTTGGTTCCAATCTTTCCGGGTGGAGCAAATTTGACTGGCAGCATTTCGGTCACCTTAACACTTGCCGCCATCACATTTGTATTGGTTTTGGTAAACGGTAACAAGCATTATTGGCATCACATTCTTGCAATGCCCGGTGTTCCGGGATGGGTTTTGGTGCTTTTAACACCAATCGAAATTTTAGGAATATTCCTTCGTCCTTTTGTTTTGATGATCCGACTTTTTGCAAACATTACAGCAGGTCACATCATCGCCTTGTCATTCTTCAGTTTGATATTCATCTTTGGCGAAATGGGTGCAGGTGCCGGATTTGGAGTCTCCGTGCTGTCGATTTCGTTCACCGTATTCATGACATGTCTTGAATTGCTTGTGGCGTTCCTTCAAGCCTATGTGTTTACGCTCCTATCCGCCATTTATATCGGTGCGGCTGTCGAAGAACCTCACCACCATTGATCCTAAAACACAAACATTAACTATTACTCACCAATAAATTCCAAAAACATGTTATCAACCGTAATTCTTGAAGCTGCCAATCTAGGTCTTGGATATGGCGTTGCTGCTCTTGGTGCAGGTCTTGCTGCAGTAGGTGCCGGTATGGGTATTGGCCGCATCGGCGGTTCTGCACTCGAGTCTATCGCGCGTCAGCCTGAAGCAGTAGGCGACATCCGTGCCAACATGATCCTTACAGCGGCTCTTGTTGAAGGTGCAGCCTTCTTTGCCATGGTTGTTGGTCTGCTTGTTGTATTCAAGTAATCCCCAACCCGAATTCATCCTGCCGGGAAAGCGCTTGGCCCACCGGCAGGATTTAAAACGAAAAACACATCAATCATAATATCAATCCAAGATGGAATTAGTCAAACCCGCCTTTGGTCTCGTGTTTTGGATGCTGGTATCCTTCAGCATCATAGTTTTCATATTGAAAAAGTTCGCTTGGCCTGTTATTTTGGGTTCATTGAACGAACGGGAAAAAAGTATTTCCGATGCCTTGAACGCTGCTGAAAAGGCCAAACAGGAAATGGCTAACCTGAAAGCTGACAATGAAAAGTTGTTGGCAGAAGCTCGCAATCAGAGGGATCTTATCCTTAAAGAAGCCCGCGATGCAAAGGAATCCATCATCAATGAAGCCCGAACCAAAGCCACGGAAGAAGCTGATCGTTTGCTTCGTATTTCCCGCGAGCAAATCCAGAATGAAAAAATGGCCGCCATCACTGAATTGAAAAACCAAGTGGCCAGCCTTTCTATTGAAATTGCCGAAAAAGTAATCCGTCAGCAATTGTCATCCGACGAGAAGCAAAAGCAGCTCGTTCAAGACATGTTGAAGGATGTAAAGATGAACTGATCCCGCCATGGCTGAAACCAAAGTTGCCAGAAGATACGCCAAGTCGTTGCTCGACTTGGGTGTGGAGCGAAACATCGCCGACCAAGTGCATGCCGATATGATTTTGGTTCACACCTCTATTCGTGGAAGCAGAGAGTTGGCTCAGTTTTTCAAAAGTCCGGTTATCAATACCGACAAAAAAGAAAATGTTCTCAAGGAACTCTTTGGAGGTAAGGTACAATCCGTGACCCTTGATTTCTTCCTTATTATCACTCGTAAGAAACGGGAATACTACATAGCCGATATCGCTCAATCCTTTTTGGAATTGTACGACATATACAAAGGCCGCCAAGTGGCTTGGTTAACCACTGCGGTTCCTGCTGATGACCAAATCCGCAAACAAATGCTCGACTTGATCGCTAAAAACACCAGCCAGCAAGTGGTGCTTAAAGAGAAAGTAGATCCATCCATTCTTGGAGGTTTCATCCTTCGTTGGGGTGACCGCCAATTGGACACATCGGTTACGCGGAAGTTGCATGCCTTGAAGCAGGACTTCAACAATAACCTTTATGTTAAGGATTTTTGATTTAAACACAACTCCATAGAAATTCCATTCCAACACCAATCACAATGGCAGAAGTAAGACCAGACGAAGTTTCGGCAATTCTCAAACAGCAACTTGCCGGCTTCAAGTCCGACACCGAACTAGAACAAGTAGGAACCGTACTCCAGGTTGGAGACGGTATAGCCCGCATTTACGGACTTACCAAGGTCCAATCGGGTGAATTGATTGAATTCAAAAACGGTCTGCGCGGTATCGTATTGAACCTCGAGGAGGACAATGTTGGTGCCGTATTGCTGGGCCAATCGAATGACATCCGCGAAGGCGATACTGTCAAGCGTACCGGCAAAATCGCCTCTATCAATGTAGGTGAAGGCATGGTGGGCCGCGTTGTAGATACACTCGGTAATCCCATCGATGGAAAAGGACCTATCAAAGGGGAGTTGGTGGAAATGCCTCTCGAGCGTAAAGCTCCTGGTGTAATCTACCGTCAGCCTGTAAAGGAACCGCTTCAAACCGGTATCAAGGCGATTGATGCCATGATTCCCATTGGTCGTGGTCAGCGTGAATTGATCATCGGTGATCGTCAGACCGGCAAGACAGCCGTCGCTATCGACACCATCATTAACCAAAAGGAGTTCTATGAGCGCGGTGAAACGGTTTATTGTATTTATGTGGCAGTAGGTCAGAAAGGGTCTACCGTCGCCAATATCGTTAAGACTCTTGAAGAGAATGGCGCAATGCCCTACACGGTGATTGTTTCCGCAACAGCATCTGATCCCGCGCCAATGCAATTTTTCGCTCCTATGGCCGGTGC
The DNA here is from genome assembly GCA_046302815.1 of Bacteroidota bacterium. GTDB lineage: Bacteria > Bacteroidota > Bacteroidia > AKYH767-A > OLB10 > JALRAP01. Next base: position 27,868 of record JBKCHO010000009.1, read on the forward strand.
TGCCATCGGTGAGTATTTCCGCGATACTGGTCGTCCCGCTTTGATTGTTTATGATGATTTGTCGAAGCAGGCTGTTGCATATCGTGAAGTATCACTACTGTTGCGCCGCCCCCCAGGTCGTGAAGCATACCCTGGTGATGTATTCTACTTGCACTCGCGCCTATTGGAGCGTGCTGCTAAGGTCATCGATTCAGATGCCATCGCTGCCAATATGAATGACTTGCCTGAATCGCTAAAGGGCAAGGTAAAGGGTGGTGGTTCATTGACCGCACTCCCTATCATCGAAACCCAAGCAGGGGATGTATCCGCATACATTCCAACGAATGTAATCTCCATCACCGATGGTCAGATCTTTTTGGAGGCTAACCTGTTTAACTCGGGTGTTCGTCCTGCGATCAATGTGGGTATATCCGTTTCTCGTGTGGGAGGTAACGCCCAGATCAAGTCGATGAAGAAAGTGGCAGGAACCTTGAAGCTCGATCAAGCTCAGTTTCGTGAGTTGGAAGCGTTTTCCAAATTCGGATCCGACTTGGATGCCGCAACCAAAGCGGTTCTTGACAAAGGTTCTCGAAATGTAGAGATTCTAAAGCAAGGACAGTACTCTCCTTTGACAGTAGAGAAACAAATAGCCATTATCTATTGTGGAACCAAAGGTTTGTTACGCGATGTTCCTGTAAAGGATATCAAAGCTTTTGAAACGGATTTCCTCAATATGTTGGAGGCCCAGCACAAGGATGTGTTGAACTCTCTCAAGAAAGGTGATTTCAACGACTCCATTACCGGCACATTGGAAAAAGTGGCCAAGGAACTCACAAGCCGTTACGCAACTAAGAAGTAATTCATACCAATCGTACCCATAACCGGATATGGCAAATCTTAAAGAAGTCCGCCTCAGGATCACATCCGTAAACTCTACCCAACAGATCACCAAAGCCATGAAAATGGTTTCGGCTGCTAAGTTGCGTAGGGCCCAAGATGCTATTACCCAGATGCGCCCTTATGCTTCCAAGCTGCGTGAGATTTTGGAAAATGTAGCTGGTAGTGTTGATACTTCCGGAAGCGGAGCCTTGGCCAAGGCTAGGCCCGTTAACAAGGTTCTGATTGTTGCTGTAACTTCTAATAGGGGATTGGCCGGCGCCTTTAATTCCAATATCATTCGTACCGTCAATAGATTGATAAACGAAACTTATGTAACCCAAAAGAACAAGGGCGATGTAAAGGTTTTCTGTATCGGTAAGAAGGCAAGCGACTTTTACGGTAAGAACTCGGTTTTATACGCCGGTAATCGAAACGAGATTTTCAATAATGTGGCATTCTCGCCCGTAGCTTCAGTTGCGCAAGAATTTATGGATGGGTTCGTTGCGGGTCAATTTGATGAAGTTGTTGTGGTTTACAATCGCTTCAAAAATGCAGCTGTTCAACATGTTGAGGTAGAGCAATTGCTTCCAATCGCACCACCATCTGCCAGCGGCAAAAACAACACATCGAAGGATTATATTTTTGAGCCTAGTCAATCTGAGATTGTTCTCGATCTCATTCCAAAAGCAGTTAAAACACAGCTCTACAAGGCTGTGCTTGATTCCAACGCTAGTGAGCATGGCGCACGCATGACTGCCATGAGCAAGGCTACTGACAACGCAGGCGAGCTGATCAAAGAACTAAAACTTCAATACAATAAAGCCCGCCAAGCCGCCATTACCAATGAAATTTTGGAAATTGTTGCAGGTGCCGAAGCTTTGAATGGCTGATGTTAACTTATTCTAATGCTAAAGGGGACTGATGGTCCCCTTTTTTATTTTGGAATGTATGATTAAGGAATGCTGTTAGTCCTTGTTTGTTTTTATCATCTCAGATTGTGCGGGGGGGGGTAAAACTATAGATACCTTGGTTCCTTTACCAACTTCGCTTTCTATATCCACGGTAGCATTAATAAGTCGAGCAAAATCGAATACGATGAAATATCCCAGTTGGTTTCCCGTGTCCGGATCATCGGCGTCGAACTCTCCGGTGACCGTATGCTTTTTGATAGTTTTGATTTTTTCAATTATTTTTTCTGGGATACCCATTCCGGTATCTTCCACGACAATTCGTGTAGAGCCGTTATCTTCAATGAATGAGTAAACGGTGATACTTCCTTCCTTTGTGTATTTAACAGCGTTACTCAAAATATTTTGAAGAACAATTTTCAGGATGTTTGGGTCTGCAATGATAATATCCTCTTCCCCAACTTTGTTAACCATTTGTATTGCATCCTTGTCGATTACATCCTCGAGCGGTGAAATTACTTCATCAACGAAATCGTACAAACCAATGTTCTCTGGTTCAATTTTAATGAGTTCGTTTTGAAGTTTAATCCAATTTAGGATGTTGGCAGCGTTATTGTATATTTTTTCTGCAGCGGCACCAATATAGCGCATGTTGTCCATGGTTTCCTTGGGATCCATGGGCTTGATGTTGTCGTTTTTTCCGGTCATCTTACTCACAATAGATAGGAATTTGATGGGTGTAATGATATCGTGAGAGATGATGGATATGAGTTTGTCTTTGATGCGAATAGACTCTCTGAGCTTATACTCTTTTTCCTGTAGATTATTGATGGCGACATTCAGGGTGTCATTGGTTTTTTGAAGATCTGATGTCCTCTCTACAACCTGCTCCTCCAAAAGTCTGTTTTGGCGTACAATCCTTGCGCTGTTTAAATGGAAAAGTCCAAACAATATTAGGATGCCCGACAATAGTCCTCCAAACATGAATGCAGTGGTTTCATAAAATTCAGGTTGAATGATTATTGGGATTTTCAGGGTGAGAGCTTGACTTTCATTCGATGAAATCATGTTGCGGATTTCCAAAGAATATTCGCCATGTGGAAGATGGGCGAAGTCAATCCATCTGCCGCCGCCTTCTGTCTGTCTCCATTTATCATTAAACCCTTTAATCCTGTATTCTAACTGTAAGTTGTCGGGGTGGCCCCAATATGGACTACTGAAATGCAGTATTACTTCATCACTGTAACTACTGATTTCTAAGTTTCCTTGGAAAGCTAATTTTTCGCCATTGATTTGTATTTCATCAATAAATATCCTTTCATCAGGTAAATCTCTTAGAGCCTCTTCCGGTTTCAGCCATACCAAGCCCTCCATAGTGGGATATGATACAAAGCCGTTTTTCAGGCGAATGTAGGTTGGATGGCATCCTCCATTAAATTCGGTATTAAGGATGCCATCTTCCGTATCATAATAATAGAAGTAAGGCAGCTTGGTTGAATCCGACAAGAAAGCCATGATTTCTTTTATGGGTGTATTGAGAAGTCCGGTGTTCGTCGACATCCATATCAAGCCGTTTCCATCCAACAAAAAACTATGTGTTTTCTTAAGTTTCTCAAGTTTGTCCAGAGGTAGTTTTCTAAACTTGCCTTGGTAGAATGCGTAATACCCTTGGCCATAGGTTCCGATAAAATAAATATCGCTTATCTTTTCAATAATACGCACGCACAATCCGGTCATTTCAGGTATTTCACCTACGGTTCTGTTTGAGATGTTATAGGTCAAAATACCATTGCAATTAGCCATCCATAGAAGTCCGTCAGGCCCCTTCACTATGGATGTGATCTTTTTATTGAAACCAGAGAGTTTCGTTCTTGAGAGCAAAAAAAGAGAATCATCAATCAGGCCATGAATCCCAGATGAAGATGTGAAATAAATCGTGTCATCATCTTGGTAAGATGCAAAGTATGTCCTTTTTTCAGCTGAGATTTGAGTCTTTTGCTTGGTTATCAAATCGTATTTTAAAAGATTGCCTCCTAAAACAAAATAAACGGAATTGTTTATTTTAAGGCTGAAATCGAATTGGGCTGAACCAAATTGAAGCTCATGAGAGGATAATTTGGAACCCATCTGATTGAACTCCCAATTTCTGTTAGTGATTACCCTGTGGCTATCTAATTCTATTTGTGAATAAAAACAATTGGTATTGATAGTTGTCGGGTTTTCTGCCAATAATGTTCGAATCGATTTTTTTCGGAATATGAAAAGTCCTTTTGTAGTCGTTCCAACAAAATAGGATTCGCTTTTTTGGTCAAAAATAACCTCAGTAATCAAGCAATTCTCCGGAAGCTGATTTAAGACGAGAGTTAAATGGAGGATTTTATTTTTCTTCTCAATGCGATACAATTCTTTACCGTTAATCAAGAAGGTCTGATCTTGCTCGTAATTCCAAATGACTTTATCAAGTAAAACCTTTTGTTTTGAGAATCCTGTTAGGATTGCCTTCTTGAATTGGAGACTTTCTGGGTTTAATACCATACATGCTCCATTGGCATCCAATATATAAATGTCGTTGTTGAGTTTGAAACTTGATACAATAGTAAATCCTTCTGGGTTTAGATATTGAGTAATCCTAGACTCTTTATTGGAGTACAAACCAATGTCCGATCCCATAGAAATAAGAAATCTTTCGTTATCAATTGGCAATACATGGTACCATTCTTCCGTATTGTTGAAATTTGTTTTTATCCCTGATATTTTTTCTAAATCAGCATTAACAACAAAACTCAGATTAGGAAACCCGCCTCGCATCCAATATCCACTCCCTCTTGATTTTTGGACCCTATGTATGGATTTGATTCCATCTGTTTTGATCTCTACAATGTTGCCATCCACATCATCGGATATAAGCTCGCCGGTCACAAGGCTTTTTATGCTTGCCATCCGTTCATTGGTCAGGCCTTTGGTAGTGGATGCATTGTACAAATCAAAGTCATAGCCGTCAAAGCGTACCAAGCCACTCTCTGTCGCCATCCAAAGAAACCGGTCTTTGTCCAAGACCATACTTCTAATAGAGTTTTGAGGCAAGCCGTTTTTTGAAGTGTAGTGCGAAAGATGAAATTCATCAAAAGCCTGTCCCGATAAAGGATTGCAAAAAAACAAGTTTAGTCCAATCAGGATGCCTAACGAAAAAACACGGGACACCCAAGTTGCCTTTAGTGTCATCATCTCAGTGAGAATACAATTAGATACTCCTTACTTTTTACCCCTGTAAAGTTCTACAAGGTTTTTCAAATCGATGATATTGTTAATAGAGAGTTTGTTGAAAATCCTAGCCTTGAAAGTAGCTACAGTACTTGATTTCAAATTCAATCTGCCACTAATTTCTTTGATTCCCTCTCCCTTGAGTAAATAAGTCATTACAGTGAGTTCCCTTTCGGATAGGATATTGAAAGGATCTTTATTTTCCTTGTCATCTCGGTCATAATCCGAATTCTGAAGTTTTCCAGTAAAAAAATCCGTCATAATGGAAACGACGGTTTGCTCATCGGCCTGCTTGTTCAGGAAACCGGCAACACCCATTTTGAGCAGCCTGGTCTTGAACACTTCCTCGGGGCTCATGGTGTAAACCAAAATCCTGAGTAATGGGTGCTGCTCCAAAAGGTCGGAAATGATTTCAACCGAGTTGCCATCATGCAGTTGCAAGTCAAGAATAATATGAGAAACATCGAATGCCAAAGCCATCTCTCTTACGGCTATGCATGTATCAGCTTCGTGGAAACTCCGAATTCCAAAATGGCTCTCCAAAAAGAACTTCAGTCCTCGTCTAATAATTACATGGTCGTCAACAACCAATAATTTGATGTCTTGTGGAAGGGTAAGCATGGGCTCGTTGAGTGGATTCCATTGTCGGACTCCTGATGTTGTTGTGATCATATTAGTCCGAATGTAATGATTGTTGCGAAAATAGTCAAATAAAACTTGTAATAATCCAAAATAAACCCATTAGATAAATTTTGACAAATGGAATTTTTCAGACTCTTTCTCTAAGTTGAAAATGAGATGTAAGAATCTTTTAATCAATTTGATATGACTTTCTGATAAATCCTGTATCTTTTGAATAGTTGGGCACCTAGCCGTTCCATTTCAGCTCTCATGGACTTGTTTTCTTCCAATATCAGATGGCTGTCCAATGTTTTCATTCCTTTTTTAGCTGCATTTCCCAGTAAGGAAAGTGCCATTATGGATGTTATGCCTTTACCATGGAGCTTAGGCTCTACTGCTCCAAGCAACAAATCAAGCTTGCTCGATTTTTTCATGGATCGCCAAAGTTTCAGTGCCCCCAATGGCCATAATCTACCTTTCGCTTTGCGGAATCCTTCTGACATATTGGCCATGGCTATCACAAAGGCAACAACCCTTTGGTTTTGGTTCACTATAATTTTAACATAATCGGGATCGATGAAATCCAAAAACTCCTGAGCCAATCTTTCAACATCTACATCTGAAAGAGGTTCGAATCCATAAATATCTTCGTATGCACGGTTCATCAAATCCATGATTTCCGGAAAATATGGTTTCAGGGCTTTTCTATTTGAAATAGGAGCCTGTGCGTAGTGATTGTTACGCATTATTCTTTGTGCTACAGCTTCATGAACGGATGGGAGCTTTGAATCTATTTTCCAGCAATAGCTGACACAATCTTTGAATTTGGAAAACCCCCACCGCTCGATGAGCTTATGCATGTAGGGTGGATGTGATGCCGATGAAAGTACCGCTTGGTCGTCAGGTCCTTCGATTTGTATTCCTTGAGGATCTTTGTCAGAAAAGCCAAATGGACCAATCAAGCGTCGCATACCCATGGATTGCCCCCACATACAAACAGCGTCCAGCAGGGATGAAGCAACTTCATTTTTATTTATGCAGTCGAGTTGAAAAAAGCGCACATCTAGCTCATGATTTTTTTCGTTGTGGTGGTGATGGATGATTCCCATGACCCTTCCAACAATTTGATTTTGCGATTCGGCCAAAAAACACACGGTGTCGCAAATTCCCAGTGCAGCATTGAACAATGGATCATGCAAACGCCTTTCGTCACGAAGAAGAGGTGGGGTGTGATTCGGCCAATTTTGATAAATCCTTAGCGGAAGCTGAATGAAGGTTTCTAAGTCATTTCGACTTCGAACCATACGAATCTGAACCGCCACACCGATGCCGATTTAAAATTTCATGTGCTCCAATCTACGAGCATCCACAACGCGTACCAAGCCGGCTTTCAATTCTACAAGTCCTTCGTCTTTAAAGTCAGACAAGGTACGGATGAGAGATTCGGTTGCTGTGCCAACAATGTTTGATAGGTCTTCCCTGGATATTTGAATGTTAGGATCGTTCTTATGACGCTCTTGAAGCATCAAGAGGGCTTCGGCAACCCTTCTTCGAACCGAATTGTAAGCCAAACTCAAAAGCCGTTCTTCTTTTTCAATAAGATTGTTCGAGAGCATTTTGATGAAGCGGTTGGCAACTTCACGATTTGAATAGATTAATGAAACGAAATCGTTTTTTTGAATGGCATAAACATCACTGTCGTCCAAAGCTGCAGCCGATTCATTGTAGTTGCCACCCTCCAACATGGGAAGGTAGCCTATGAAATCTCCCGACTCGTGTATGCCAGTTATGAACTCCTTTCCGTCTTCATTGGTTTTGTAGGTTTTTACCCGACCTTTGGATATAAAATAAACGGCATTGGGCAGATTGCCTTCTTGGAAAACGGTTTCTTTCTTATGGTAAGTCTTGGGCTTACGATCGCCAGTGAGTTTGATAAGGGCGTCCAAAGACTCAGCATTGTTGAAGAACTCATTCAAACCATCAACGCTTCGGTCGAATTCCCTTCTTATAGTGTCCGATTTTCGCATTCGCGATTCTATCGCATCCATTAGCTCTGAATCGCTGAAAGGTTTTGTGATGTAATCATCCGCCCCAAGGTTCATGCCTTTTCTGAAATCCTCCTTCTCTGCCTTGGCAGTGAGGAATATGAACGGTATCCCCGCAGTTTTAGGGTTTTTTCCCAACACATGTAAAACGCCGTAGCCATCCAATTCAGGCATCATCACATCACAAATAATCAGATCGGGATGGGATTTCAGTGCGGCGTCAACGCCGGCTTTACCATTTTCAGCGGAAATTACCTTGTATCCTGCAAGCTCCAGGATTTCGGTGGTGTTTTCACGCATTTCAGGATTGTCTTCGATGAGCAGTAATGTTTTCATGTTTGGAGGATGTTGTTTTGTAAATGTAATTAATTTTCCATTGGAGGCAAAGGGTTAAAGTATTCAGGGGACAATTTCACTTTTGATGCAGACAGGTAAAACCACTATGAATGTGGTGCCTCCATCAGCATTATTTTCGAAGGAGATGTGTCCTTGCATCAGTTCCGTATATTTCTTGACAATATTCAGTCCAAGACCTGTGCCTTGGATATTGGTGGCATTTTGAGCTCTGAAAAAACGGTCGAATATGTGTGATCGCTCTGCTTCGGGAATGCCAATGCCTTGGTCTGATATTCGAATGGTTACATATTCCGAATCCATTTCTGTGATGAACTCAATGTGCTTCGACTCCTCAGAATATTTGATGGCGTTGCTCAGCAAATTGATACAAATGTTTCGGGTCAGGTTTTTATCCAAACAAACCTTTGTAGTTCCACCCACATGAGCATACGCCAATGTTTGTCCCCTTTTGGTTAGTTCGCGTAGTTCACCAGTCAACTCCCTAGCAAACGAGGCAATATCGAACTCAGTTGGATGGCATTGCACTTTGCCTTCCTCGAGTTTGCCAATAGATAGGAAGTCATTCAAAATAGTTGTCAGATTGTTTACTGCCGATTTGATTCTCTCTATATGCTTGTTCCTTTGCTCCTGCTGCTCTTCAGCTGTATATTTAGAAATCAAGGAAGCGGAGGACAAAATGGTACTCAACGGTGTCCTGAATTCATGTGATGCCATGGTTACAAACCTCGATTTCAATTCACCCAATTCCTTTTCTTTGGCCAGTGCAACTTTGAGTTCTTCTCGGTTCTTTTGCAAAAGTTCTTCAGCTTGTCGGCGTTCCCTGACCTCGGTGGCGAGCTCCGCATTGGTCAACTCCATCCGAGACAGCAATTCAGCAAGCTCTTTGGTACGCTGATCTACACGACCCTCGAGTTCGGAATTTAATTTTAGTATCTCTTCAGAATTGGCTATCAATTCAAGATTCGCTTTTTCAATCTGCCTGTCTTGTTTTCTTTTTTCGGTGATGTCTTCACCGGAAGCAAGAAGCGTTACAGGATTTCCATGGCTGTCACGAATAATCACCAAACTACCCGCAATCAGTCGGCGTTCTCCACTTGCAGTCACAATTTGACTTTCATTGTAACGATCTGTTTCCAAATCGTTGGGTGTTTCAAAGAATTTCTTGAAAATTTGTCGCTCCTCTTCACGGGTTTCCTTTGGTTTGAAAATATCGAACCAGTTCTTTCCAAGGATAGCGCTTTCAGGCAGTCCGATAATATTGCATCCTTCTTGATTGATCAATGTAACTCTTTCATCAGCCGATAGAGCTACGAACATTACCGGTGCGATATCAAGATATAGTTGAGCCAAATCCTTTTCCTTTCGAATCTGATCTAAGAAGGATGCTCGCTCTGAAACATCGATAATAAAAGCGATTACAAACGA
>JBKCHO010000010.1:0-36149 GCA_046302815.1 Bacteroidota bacterium
GCTTGTTTAGCTTCAAAATGACCTTGTCCGTCCAACTCTATTGCCAAGTGCTCCGAAGGACAATAAAAATCAAGTATATAATTGGCCACACTAAATTGTCTTCTGAATTTTTTTCCTTCTAATTTTTTCCCCTTTAATAAAGTCCAAAGTTTAGCTTCGGCAGGTGTTGGTTTGTTGCGAAGTTCTTTTCGGAAGGTTTTGAGGTGCGGAAGATTGTTGATGTTTCTTGCACCCCTCCGTCCTTCGGACACCTCCCCTGCAAAAGGGGAGGAGCTTTTTAGTGATTTGCCTTGCATCGTATCTAGCAATAATTGCTGCTGGAATTTTTTTAAATAAAGTGAATTGGTGATTGAGTTCTTCTGCTCACGACCCTGTCCGATAGGTATCTGTCTAATTACTGTCGATCCGATAACTATCGGTCCGATAACTATAGGACGAGGACGAAATAACTGACAGATTACTCCAACTCAACTACAACTTCATTTTTCCGATTGAAAACTTCAAATGGAGCGTTATAGCCAAAAAAATAAAACTGATTGGTATATTTAATTCCCTCGGCATCCAATGCCGCTTTTAAATCCTGTTTATACCTTTCTATTTTAGTATCATTGGCCCAGCCGCCAAAACTTATTGCAGCAACTCTTTTTGCAGGCTCTACCTTGAATTCAATGCCGGATTGATTGGGCTTAGGCAGCATTTCCTTGTTATACTTCTTAGGAACCATAAACATCATAGTCATGGAGTCCTCTAATGACATCGAGACCGGAGATGTCATCGATATCTTTTCATTCCTTTCATTATTTCCAAAAATATATCCAGCTAAAATGGAGAAGCCTTTACTGGAAGAACTATTAAACCCGCTTGAAGCCAGTTTGACTGAAGTGAATAAAGTGGCTTCATAACTTCTTATCTCAAATTGCGTGTATTTTTTGATGACGGCATAAGAGTATCTCTCAATATTCCTCTGCTCGTACATAAAATAAAGCTGGAAAAGTGTAAAAGCTAGTAAGATTATCGCTAGTACAATTAAAATTAATCTCATACATTCATTGGATTATTGCACCTTATTAATTTTTCATAAACCCCAATAACTGATTTGATCCTTTGAGTATGCTGACCAAATCCTACTACTTACTACTTACTATTTACTACCCACCACCTCACTTCTTACAATACAACCCCACATCCTTGCCCGTGATGGTTTTGTCGCAAAGGATAATCAGGCGCTCTACCACATTGCGAAGCTCGCGGATGTTGCCAGTCCAGTCGATTTTCTTGAGGGCTTCGTAGCCGTCTTTGGAAAAACTCTTTTCTGGGATGCCGTATTCCTGGCAGATAGACTTCATGAAATGGTCGGCTAGCAAGGGGATGTCGTCGCGGCGTTCGTTCAAGGAAGGCACATGAATCACGATCACGCTTAAACGGTGATAAAGGTCTTCGCGGAAATTGCCCTTCTCTATTTCGGAGCGTAGGTCCTTGTTGGTGGCGGCAATCACGCGCACATTGACCGGGAAATCCTTTTCGCCTCCCACCCTTGTGATTTTACCGTCTTGCAGTACGCGCAACACCTTGGCCTGGGCAGGCAGACTCATGTCACCAATCTCATCCAAAAACAAAGTGCCGTTGTTGGCTTGCTCGAACTTGCCGATGCGCTGCTTGATGGCCGATGTGAATGAACCCTTCTCGTGTCCGAATAATTCACTTTCGATCAACTCTGATGGTATGGCTGCACAGTTCACCTCCACCAATGGCGCACCTGACCTATTGCTCTTTTCATGAATCCATCGCGCCACCAACTCCTTCCCCGAACCGTTGCCACCTGTTACCAGAACCCTGGCTTCGGTGGGTGCCACCTTTTCAATCATGACCTTTATCTGCTTGATAGGCTCGGTCTCACCTATGATATCCTGTGTCTTGAAAACCTTTTTCTTGAGCACCTTGGTTTCGTTTACCAAAACAGAGCGATCGATCGCATTTCTAATGGTCACCAAAGTGCGGTTCAGGTCGAGTGGTTTGGCGATATAGTCGAAGGCTCCTTTACGAATAGCATCAACAGCGGTTTCTATGTTGCCATGACCCGATATCATTACCACAGGAGTATCTGGAGCTATTTCTTGGAGTTTCTCAAGGACCTCTATGCCATCCATTTTTGGCATTTTAATATCCGATAAAATCACTTCGAACTTGCCTTTCTCTACAGCCTTTACTCCTTCAGCACCATCCTGCGCTTCCGAAACTTCAAACCCCTCATAGGTTAAAATTTCCTTGAGCGTATTGCGTATGCTTTTTTCATCATCGATGATCAGTATCCTAGGCATCTCTTTGGATTTATATGGTTAGTAGCGCACCTTCTTTCAATGAGTAAGCCGACATCCAAGTGTTTTTCAATTTGGTTTTCCTCAACACATAATGCAAAAGCAAAGAAGCTGGAACAATCATGTCTATGCGCATTTGAAGCAGGCCAGGCATAACCTTTCTAGCCTCACGATTGGATGTAACCAAATCCTTGCAAAGCGATATTAGCATCGCATATTCGAAAGAATGTGACTTCTTACCATAATGCCTTCCCGCCTCAGGATGCCGTCTATATATCATGCTGGCGAATGTTTCAAACGAGCCGGCAGAACCAACCAATGATTGAGGGTTGTATTTATTACATGCAGCGAACAAATCCATTAATGTTTGATTGAAATGGGATTCCATTCTCTGGATATCAGATTTAGAAAAAGGGTCGGAAGGCGAAAAGTGCTCCAACATAAAAGAAGAACCCAGCTTATAGCTTTTCTTCCAATGGATTTTTTTATCATCGCAAATAATGAACTCTGTGCTACCTCCTCCTATGTCCATGATAAGAACACGATGCCCACTCAGATTGACGGCATGACGAACACCATGGCAAATCAATTCGGCTTCATGGTTTCCATCGATAATGCGTAAATCGATTCGATAGTCTCTTTTAAGTATCTTAGAAAAAGTGCTACCATTGGATGCATCTCGAATGGCGGAGGTACCAAAGGCTATTGCGGTTGAGGGCTTGAGCCGATTCATCTCTTCCCTGAATTTTGCAGCGGCGTTTAATCCTCGCTGCATGGCAGCTGGTGAGATAAAACCCTTATGAATGCCCCCTTGGCCAAGCTTAACGGTTACTTTCTTATGCAGTACTTTCCGAAAAGTCCCATCACTAAAAACATCTGCAATAAACAAATGGAAAGTGTTGGTTCCAAAATCCATCACAGCTTTTCGAACCGGCTTTGTCACAACTCTTGATGCCATTTTTAAAATCAGGATTTATAAAAAAGCCATTTACCCAACTCCTTCCAGGTTACCTTCTTTCCGTAGAGTAGAATTCCTGTGCGGTAGATCTTGCCGGCAAGAAAGGTAGTGAACAGGAATCCGCCTACCAACAATGCCATCGACAAAACAAGCTCCCAAGCCTCAACTCCAAAAGGCACTCGAACCAACATGATGATCGGTGATGTGAGCGGAATCATGGAAAACCAAAACGCCAAAGTGCTGTCGGGACTTTGCATCACATTTTGTGCTACCACGAAAGACAAAATCATGGGTATGGTCACAGGGAGCATGAATTGCTGCACATCGGAATCACTATCGACTGCAGAGCCTATTGCTGCAAAGAGTGATGCATACAAAAGGTAGCCGCCAAGAAAATAAAAGAGGAAAGTTCCCAATATCAATGGAAAGTTGATGGATCCTACCATATCAAAAACTTTCTCAACTCCATTTTCCATCTGGCTGGCCGTTGGAACACCACTGTCCTTAACGATAGGTGTACCAAGGGGGGTAACCTGTTGTTGCATTTGCTGTTCAATTTGGTTGGAATCAACAAACAAGGATGTGGCAACGGAGCTAAAGGTGAAGGTTAAAACAATCCATAACAGGAATTGTGTTAATCCCACTAGGGCAATACCAACGATCTTTCCCAACATCAATTGAAATGGCTTCACAGATGAGATGATGACCTCCACGATGCGGTTGGACTTCTCCTCCATGACGCCCCTCAAAACCTGGGTGCCATAAATGAATATGGACATATAAATGATAAACGCCAGAATAAATCCGATAGCAGTTGAAAGCTCGGCACTGGATTCTTCCTCGCCTTTGTCGGTTAGCACGCGTGTGTTGATTTTGACTTCTGTTTTAACCTTTTCAAGCTCTTCCCTCGACATCCCATACTCCTTGGTGATGGCTTTCAACTTGATGTCTTCCACTTCTCCTTGAACCGTTTTCTCCAAAGCGGCTACCATGTTCAAGTTGGCTTGTTTAGATGTAAACAGCAGCACAGAGCCCGTGTTATTTATGACATTGGCGGGCAAATACAGTATGCCATCGGTTGACTCTGGATCAAATACTTTTTTTACAACCTCCAACGGCAAGGTATCCAATTGGAATTTAAGAGCGGGGGTGTCCTTGAAACGAGGAGCGAAAAGCCCAGACTCATCAACCACCTTAATTGTGAGCACCTCTTCCTCCTGGTACATGGCCATGAGTATGGGCACCATGAAGATTCCTGCCATCAGTAACGGCCCGAGAATGGTCATGATGATGAATGACTTTTTCTTTACACGAGAGAAATATTCGCGTTGTATGATGAGTGATATCTTGCTCATGCGTTTACCTCCCTTTGCTGATTGCTTTCATTCACCAATGAAATAAATATGTCGTTCATGCCAGGAATAACCTCTCTGAATGATACTATTTCTACATTTTGAATCATTTCCGCCAACAGGTCGTTAGTTGTTCGGCCTTCGGGAATTGAAACAAGCGCCTTCATGTGTCCCGCATGTGGATCGTTGGAGATGAGTTCAAACCCTCCCCACAAGCTGTTAGCCAAACCTACACCATGACCCTTGTATTCTATTTCGAATTTTCCAGAGCGGTATCTGCGACGGATGTCATGCACATCGCCATCTAAAATTTTCTTAGAGCGGTTAATTAATGCAATATGACTGCAAAGCTCTTCAACAGATTCCATGCGGTGTGTGGAGAGGATAACCGTAGTTCCTTGGTCACGCAAACGGAGTAACTCATCCTTGATCAACCCCGCATTTATAGGATCGAACCCGGTGAAGGGCTCATCCAAAATGAGCAGCTTAGGCTCATGCAGTACGGTAATGATGAACTGCACCTTTTGCTGCATGCCTTTGCTGAGCTCGTCGATTTTTTTCCTCCACCACCCCTTCAACTCGAACTTATCGAACCAAAACTTGAGCCTGTCCATGGCCTCTTTTTTAGACAACCCTTTGAGTTGTGCCAGATACAAAGCCTGTTCACCCACCTCCATCTTTTTATACAAGCCTCGCTCCTCGGGCAAATATCCGATCATGGTTACATGCTGCGAAGAAAGTTTTTGTCCGTCGAAGAAAACCTCTCCTGCATCGGGTCCGGTGATCTGATTTATGATGCGTATCAACGATGTTTTACCGGCACCATTGGGACCCAACAATCCGAACACACTGCCTTTGGGGACATCCAAAGAGACATCATCCAATGCCTTATGTGCGGCATACTGCTTGGTTACATTACGAACTTGAAGTATCATGATTAAAGTTGAAGCTGAAAAAATGTGATGAAAACTTACTGGATGGAATCCAAAATTCGGATGATCTCATCAAAAGCATTCTCATCTTTGATCACATAGTTGAGTGCTCCGTGGGATATGGTTTGCAAAGCCAATCCATAGCTCTTCTGACCCGAGAGGAAAACGCAATGCGTCACGGGAGACTCCTTCAAAATATGTGTCATGGTGTCGATTCCGGACATCCCACCTTTGTTGTTTAGGTCCAAATGGTAATCGATGATTGCAGCATCGGGTAGTGAGAAGGCGTTTTTGATGGCCTCTTCGCCATTAGTGTAATGAACCACATCCCAAATGGGGCGATCCTTCAATCGATCCTTTAGCATTTCGGCAAACATGGGATCATCCTCTATGATAAACAACTTCTTCCTACTCATATGACGGTTGGTTTGGGTGTAGTGCCAAATTAAGAAAAATCAAATGAAAAGCCATATCAGTTGAAGTACTCGCGCATCTTCTCAAAAAAGCTTTTGTCGCCTTTGCCAGGCTTGGGCCTGAAGTTTTCGGAATCTCGCAGCTTTTCCATCATTTTCTTTTCCTCTGAGCTGAGCGACTGCGGCGTCCACACATTGATATTGATGAGCAAATCGCCCTTGAAATTCGAATTCAACTGTGGCAAACCTTTTCCTTTCAAGCGTAGCACCTTACCTGGTTGGGTACCTGGTTCGATTTTTATCTTGGCCCGACCATCCACCGTAGGAACCTCTACTGAGGTACCAAGGGCAGCGTCAGGAATGCTGATGTATAGGTCGAACAACAAATTGTTGCCATCCCTTTTCAAGAATTCGTCTTCGGCTTCTTCGATAACAATTAGTAAGTCTCCGGGCACACCACCTCGTTCAGCGGCGTTGCCCTTACCCGAAACGGTTACCTGCATCCCTTCGCCTACTCCGGGAGGAATGTTGATGGAGATCACATCTTCGCCAGGCATGGTTCCGAATCCGTTGCAGCTTTTGCATTTGCTGGTTATGGTTTGACCCTCTCCTTGGCAAGTTGGGCAGGTTGAGGTGGTTTGCATCTGACCCAATATGGTATTGGTAACTCGGCGAACCTGTCCGTTTCCACCACAAGTGCCACACTTGCTAAATGATGATCCGTTAAGTGCACCACTGCCGCTGCATGAAGTACATGCTATCTTTTTGTTGACTTTGAGTTTTTTCTCCACTCCGTTGGCAATCTCCGAAAGGGTCAGCTTGACCTTGATTCGCAAGTTGCTCCCTTTGTTCACATACCTTCTTCCTCCACCGTTTCCTCCTCCGAAAAAACTTTCAAATGGAGAGCCGCCAAAAATGTCTCCGAACTGACTGAAGATATCCTCCATGTTCATCCCATATCCACCTGCACCGCCTGCCCCACCAACTCCTTGGTGTCCGTACTGGTCGTAGCGACGGCGTTTATCGGCATCACTTAAAACCTCATACGCTTCTGCCGCTTCTTTGAACTTATCTTCCGCCTCTTTGTCGCCAGGATTTTTGTCCGGGTGGTATTTGAGCGCCATCTGCCGGTAGGCTTTTTTGATATCGCCTTCGTTGGCATCCTTGCCAACACCCAGCACCTCGTAATAGTCTCTTTTTGCCATCTGCTTTCGAAATTAAGCTCCAACAATTACCTTGGCAAACCGGATCACTTTTTCATTGAAAAAATAACCACTTTCGGCTTCATCCACAACCTTGCCTTTCATCTCTTCAGAAGCGGCAGGCACATTGGTAATGGCCTCGTGCAAATCGGCATCAAACTCTTTGCCGATGGACTCCATTCTCTTCAAGCCTTTTGCTTCCAAAGTAGATTTCAGCTTTTGATAAATCAGCGTCACACCCGCATCGCCCTCTTGGTTTTGGGAAAACTTCATAGCTCTTTCAAAATCATCTAGCACAGGCAACATGGAAATGACCAGGTCTGAAGCAGCTGATTTGATTAATTCCAAACGCTCCTTGGCCGTTCGTTTACGAAAATTATCAAACTCAGAATAAAGCCTCACGAACTTGTCATTCAGCTCTGCCAATTGAGCACGCAATTTCTCCTCTTCGCTCAATGGCTGTTGACTTTCAGATGTGCTATCGTTGTTGGGGTTATTTTCATCAACCAAGGGTTTCGCTTCACCAACAGTCTCTTTTTCAAGAGATTCCTGCTGATTTTCAGTCTTATCGCTCATGATTCAGGTTAAATTTTCAGGGTAGATTTGGATTCGGTGATTAACTGGTTCAAATTCTTTGCCAATAGATGGAAATGGTCAATTTGGCAGATGGTTATAGAATGAAAAAACCCGACCGAGGGCCGGGTTTTTGTGATATCGGAATGGATATTAGCGTAGTTTCTCAAGCGCTTCCTCCAACGCGGGTCCACGAAGGTTTTTTCCTACGATAATTCCGTTGTGATCGATGAGGTAACTGGCAGGAATGGAATTGACGCGATAAATCTGAGCGGCCTTTGATTGCCAGCCACCCAAATCACTAACATGGTTTGGCCATACCAAACCATCCACTTGAATGGCTTTTACCCAAGCATCCTTGCTCTGATCCAAGGAAACACCATAAACGGTGAAGCCTTTGGCTCCATTTTTGAATTTCACATCCTTATATTTATTGTAGGCAGCTACCACCGTTGGGTTTTCAACGCGACATGGACGACACCAAGACGCCCAGAAGTCCAACAATACAACTTTGCCTTTCAAAGAAGACAATGAAATGGTTTTTCCTTCAGGACTTGTGAAGGCGAGTTCTATGGCCTTATCTCCAATGTTGGTTCCAACTGGAGCTGCCTGACGCACAAAGCCATAAGTCATTGTAGATACTCCGGCGATAAGGAGTAGGAATCTGAATTTTTTCATGATTTATCTGTTTTTCAGAAGTGGATGCAAATATAATACCAAAAAGCTCAGGGGTCAAACTCGCTTGATAGATGCGCCCAATGCGTTCAGCCTCTGATCGATTTGCTGATAACCCCTGTCTATTTGTTCAATGTTGTGAATCAGACTTTTGCCATCAGCCGATAAGGCTGCAATCAACAAAGCCACGCCAGCGCGGATATCGGGAGAAGTCATTTGGATGCCCTTCAGCGGATGCTTGCGGTTGAGACCAATGACGGTGGCTCGGTGAGGATCACAAAGGATGATTTGAGCACCCATGTCGATAAGCTTGTCCACAAAGAAGAGACGCGATTCGAACATCTTTTGGTGGATCAGCACGGTTCCGTTGGCTTGGGTGGCCGTCACCAATACCACACTCAAAAGATCGGGAGTAAACCCTGGCCAGATGGCATCGGCAATGGTGAGTATAGAGCCGTCGATAAAGGTGTCTATCTCATAGCGCTCTTGAGCCGGGATAAAGATATCATCGCCTCGGAATTCCATCTGAATACCCAATCTTTTGAAAACTCCGGGGATCACGCCCAGGTGTTCTATACCAGCATCCTTGATGGTGATTTCGGAGGCCGTCATGGCCGCCAAGCCTATGAACGAACCGATTTCAATCATGTCGGGCAACATGCGATGAGCACAACCGCTCAACCGGGTTACTCCATCAATGACCAACAAGTTTGAACCAATACCCGAGATTTTGGCACCCATGGAGTTGAGCATCTTGCACAACTGCTGGAGGTAGGGTTCGCAAGCCGCATTGTAAATAGTGGTTCGACCTTCGGCAAGCACAGCTGCCATGACGATGTTGGCGGTTCCAGTTACGGATGCCTCATCCAAAAGCATATAACAACCTTTCAGCTTGGGCGCTTCTACGCGATAAAACTCCTCCTTGCCGTCGAAATCGAATTTGGCACCCAAATTCATGAAACCGATAAAGTGGGTATCGAGTCGTCTGCGACCAATCTTGTCACCACCTGGCTTAGGGATGCACGCCTTCCCAAAACGAGCAAGTAGCGGACCGACAATCATTATGGAGCCCCTTAGCGCAGCGGCTTGGCGTGCGAAGTCGACTGTTTCGAGGAAATCCATGTTGACCTGGTCAGCTTGAAACTCCACCACACCGTTGCCTTTGCGATCTACCTTTACACCGAGAGCAGCCAACAAATCAATCAGCTTGTTCACATCGCGGATGTCGGGGATATTGCTCACAACGACTTTTTGGTCGGTAAGCAAAACCGCAGAGATGATTTGTAGTGCCTCGTTCTTGGCCCCTTGGGGAATGATTTCACCCTTGAGACTTTTTCCTCCTATGACCTCAAAACTGTTTGCCATGGCTTCCTGCGATTATTTCCTGTAATTCTTTCCGTTGTTCTTATTTCTCGAGCGCTTGCCTTGCTTCTTATGGTTCACCTGCTTGATAGAGGGCAATTCAGAAGCGTGTTGCAATCGAGCATCTTCCTTCACCACCAATCGACCGCCACTGAGTGTGCGGATATTGTCGAAGATGACCTCATCGGTAACAGTGTCTTTGTTCCAATTCACATAAAGCATTTTCATGAAATTGGCCAAGTTCAACACGCGCTGATCCTTGGTAGGACCATCCTCCATACCAGCTATGTCTTTGATAGATTCCTCTACGATTCTTCCATAGTGACGAAAACGCATCTCTTGTCCTGGGTAGGAAACCTTTCTAGGCTTGAGTTTATAGGTGGAAGGGTCTGGCATTGGATAAGGGGAATCCACATCCAATTTAAAATCCGAAATGTAAAACAGGTGATCCCAAAGTTTGTGTTTGAAGTCGGTGAGTTCGCGCAACTGTGGATTCAGCTGACCCATGACATTGACGATGGATCGAGCGAGCTTGCTCCTCTCCTCACGGTCCTGTACTCCCATGGCGTATTGCACCATTTTTTGGATGTTGCGACCATACTCGGGCATCAACAAGCGCACCCGGGATGAATTGTATTCCATGATATTGAAAATTGATTTGTCGTAGCGAAGTTACGCTTTATTCACTTAAGGATTTTGAGCTTGGCGAACTTGAGCAACAACTGTTTATTGCCGTGAGCGGGAAAATGAACCGTTGCCCTTGAGTCGGGGTAAACACCCTCAAGTCGTACCACTTTCCCGGTTCCGAACTTCTGGTGCTCGACTTCCATACCCTCTTGAATGGTAGATGAATCATCGGCTTCAAAGGGAACAGCCGACTGGGTGGCTGCGGAAGAGGGTTTGGATGTAGAGGAAAGCTTTTTGTAGCCTTCAGGTCTTGACTTATATGCCGGTGTGGATTCCTGTGCGCCGCGATTGCCGAAGCCTGTCCAATTCCCTTTGGGATTAAACATGGATGAGCGTGGCACAGCTGCCGTTTGGTCGTTGATGTATTTCGAGTCGATTTCATCGATGAACCTGCTGGGTTAGCATGAGATAAGATTAACCCAACGGTAACTGGTGCGAGCGTAAGAAAGAGTCAGTCGTCGCTCGGCCCGAGTTATGGCCACATAGAACAAGCGGCGTTCTTCCTCAAGCTCCTCCCTCGACTGTAAAACCATTTGAGATGGAAAGAGATTCTCTTCCATACCAACCACAAAAACACAAGGGAATTCAAGCCCCTTGGCAGAGTGGATGGTCATAAGAGAGACCGTATCTTCGTTCTTCTCGTCGGTCTCACCATCGGTAACCAAAGCGATATCCTGTAAGAAAACATCCAAAGTCCTTAATTCGGGAGACTGTTCCAATTCGGATGAAGGAGCGGGCAAAGCGGTAAGTCCTTTGTCGGTAAATTCCTTGATACCGTTTAACAACTCCTGTAAGTTTTCGTAGTGGGAAACCCCTTCCGGCGATTTGTCGGCATACAACTCACGCAACAATCCGGATGAGGTGGCAATTTGGCTGGCGAGATCAAAGGCGTTGTGTGTTTTCAGCATTACGCGGAAACTATCGATCATCACAACGAAGTCGGCTATTCGAGCCCGTGTTGCGGCGTTGATGCCGGTTTCAACTTCATTGATTTTTTCCAAAATCTTCCACAAGCTGGTGTTTTCACGCTGTGCGGCTACAATCACTTTTTCCAATGAAGTTTTTCCAATTTCCCTTTTGGGATAATTGATGACACGCTTGAGTGCTTCCTCGTCATCGGGATTTACCGTCAAGCGGAAATAGGCCAACAAATCTTTGATTTCCTTTCGCGCATAAAATGAAATGCCGCCGTATATCCTGTATGGAATTCCCTTGCGGCGCAAGGCTTCTTCCATGGATCGTGATTGTGCATTGGTTCGGTAAAGTATGGCAAAATCTTGGTTCGAAAGCCTCAGGTTGGCTTTATCTTCGATGATGGCGTTTGCAACAATATTGCCCTCTTCATTATCACTCAGCGCCTTCATCAAACGCACTTGATCACCCTCTTGGTTGTCGGTCCAAACGGATTTTTTCAACTGATTCCGATTATTGGCGATCACACAGTTTGCAGCCTCCACAATGGTTTTGGTGGAGCGGTAGTTCTGCTCCAACTTGAAGGTTTTCAAATCGGGATAATCAGACTCGAAGCTGAGGATGTTTTGGATGTTAGCGCCTCGAAAAGCATAGATGCTTTGGGCATCGTCGCCCACAACACAGATGTTTTCATGCTGCGCAGCAAGCTTTTTTACAATGAGATACTGTGCGTAGTTGGTGTCCTGAAACTCATCCACCAACACATATTTGAATTTATGCTGGTATTTGTGCAGCAAGTCGGGAAAATCGCGAAGCAACACGAAAGTGTTGTAAAGCAAATCATCGAAATCCATAGCACCAGCCTTAAAGCATCGCTTTTGGTAAATTTCGAAAAGCGTACCGATCATGGGCTTACCCGCTTGACGGTCGTCGCTCATGAGCTCTGCATTGTCTTGGTAATCCTGCCAATTGTACAGATTGTTTTTAGCGGATGAGATACGGTTGTAAACCAAAGAAGGCTTGTAAACCTTTTCATCCAATCCTTGCTCCTTCACTATCTCCTTTATGAGATTCTTGGCATCATCGGTATCGTAAATGGTAAA
The DNA here is from genome assembly GCA_046302815.1 of Bacteroidota bacterium. GTDB lineage: Bacteria > Bacteroidota > Bacteroidia > AKYH767-A > OLB10 > JALRAP01. The sequence goes on from JBKCHO010000010.1 coordinate 12,485, forward strand.
TGAAGAGGGATAACCGATGCGGGGCGCTTCCACACGGAGCAGCTTGGCGAATACAGAGTGGAAGGTTCCCATCCAAAGGTTTCGTGCCTCGTCGCCCGCCGTCTGGGCAATACGCTTTTTCATTTCGCGTGCCGCCTTGTTGGTAAAGGTGAGAGCCAGGATGTTGAATGGATCGGCTCCCTGATACATCATGTGGATGATGCGATGCACCAGCACCCTTGTTTTGCCAGACCCCGCACCCGCAATGATCATCACGGGACCCTCCGTGCAAAGCACAGCGTCGAGCTGGGATTGGTTAAGTCCCGACAAATGATTGGGTTCCATGGTTGGGTGGAAATTGGACTGGAAACTCAAAAATAACCCTTTGTTTTCGGAGTGGGAGTGGGTTTTCCTAACATTTTATCCACGAAAACCAATGCATGAAGCCCGTTCAAAAAAAATCATAACTTAAGTAGCTCCAAACCCAGCAAAACCCAAGGGAGGATTAAATTTGTGAACCATGAAACAATACCACGAGCTGCTCCGACATGTACTAGATACCGGTGTCGATAAAAAAGATCGGACCGGTACAGGCACCCGAAGTGTTTTCGGGCACCAGATGCGATTCAACCTTCAAGATGGATTTCCGTTGCTGACTACCAAAAAGGTTCACATGAAATCTATCATTCATGAGCTCCTGTGGTTCCTACAAGGCGATACCAACATCAAATACCTGACCGACAATGGCGTTACCATTTGGAATGAGTGGGCCGACAAAGACGGCAACTTGGGCCCCGTGTATGGTTACCAGTGGCGGTCGTGGCCAACTCCCGAGGGTGGTCATGTAGATCAAATCACCAACCTGATTAATCAAATCAAAAACAACCCCGACTCACGCCGATTGATTGTAAGTGCTTGGAATGTGGGTGTCATCGATAAAATGGCCCTTCCACCCTGCCATTTGCTCTTTCAGTTTTATGTGGCCGATGGTAAATTGTCATGCCAACTTTACCAACGCAGCGCCGACCTGTTTTTAGGTGTACCCTTCAACATTGCATCCTATTCGCTTCTTACGATGATGATTGCCCAGGTGTGCAACCTGCAGCTTGGGGATTTTGTGCACACCTTTGGTGATGTTCACATTTACAACAATCACTTCGAACAGGTAAATCTGCAGCTCGGTCGAGATCCACGACCTTTGCCAACCATGCATATCAATCCGGATGTGAAAAACATATTCGATTTCAAATACGAGGACTTCCGCCTTGAAAACTACGATCCGCACCCGGCCATTAAAGCCGCGGTTGCTGTCTGATTTTCCAAAACTATGCCTGTATCCATCATAGTTGCCTTTGACGAAAAACGGCTAATTGGCCGCGACAACGGTTTGCCTTGGCACCTGCCAGCCGACTTGAAGCATTTCAAGCAAATCACCATGGGTCACTACATGATAATGGGCAGAAAAACTTTTGAGTCCATCGGCAAGCCACTACCCGGAAGAACAAGCGTTGTGATTACCCGTCAACCAGACCTATATTTCGAAGGATGCATTATGGCAAGCTCGCTGGAGGAGGCCATTCAAAAATGTCCATCTCACGAAGAAATTTTTGTGATTGGTGGTGCGGATGTGTTCAACCAAGCCCTCCGTATTTGCGATAAACTTCACACAACTTTGATTCATCATCAATTCGAAGGCGACACTTATTTTTCCGAGGTGGATCCGAAAGAGTGGCAGGTAGTTTCTAGAGAGGATTTCGAAGCGGATGAAAAAAATCCGTGGTCCTATTCCTACATCGACTACAAAAGAATCTGAAGGAATAATCCTTAAGCCACTTTCAGCTTGCTGATGGATGAACGGGTAACTTTTTCCATGGCGTATTCCAGCGTGATGCGCAATTCGCTGTCCTTTCCTTGCACCTCAGGCGTATCGAACATCAAATCCAGCATGATTACTTCGCAAATGGAACGGAGTCCGCGGGCGCCAAGCTTGTATTCAATGGCTTTTTCCACGATGAAATCCAGAACCACCTCGTCAAAAACAATCTTGACATTCTCCATTTCAAAAAGCTTCTCGTATTGACGGATGAGCGCATTTTTCGGAGTAGTGAGAATAGAGCGAAGCGTATCCTTGTCCAATGGCTGCAAGTAGGTTACCACAGGCAATCGACCAATCAGTTCGGGAATCAAGCCGAAGCTTTTCAAATCCACAGGTGAAACATACTGTATCATGTTATTGCGATCCACAGAGGCCACATCCTTGTTGGAGGAAAATCCAATGGCGGATGTTTGCAACCTCCGACCGATAATGCGATCGAGTCCGTCGAAGGCTCCGCCGCAAATGAAGAGTATGTTTTGGGTGCTTACCGGAATCATTTTTTGTTCCGGATGCTTTCTTCCACCTTGCGGTGGCACATTTACCACCGTATTCTCAAGCAGCTTCAACAATCCTTGCTGCACCCCTTCACCGGATACATCACGGGTGATAGAGGGATTGTCGGATTTGCGCGCGATTTTGTCGATTTCGTCTATATAGACAATACCTCTTTCGGCAGCAGTTACATCATAGTCGGCGGCTTGCAATAGCCGCGACAAAATGCTTTCCACATCCTCTCCCACATATCCTGCTTCGGTGAGCACCGTGGCATCGGCTATGCAAAAGGGAACCTTGAGCATGCGGGCGATGGTTCGAGCCAGTAGGGTTTTGCCTGTGCCGGTTTCTCCCACCAAAATGATGTTCGACTTCTCCAACTCAACATCCTCGCGGGTACGCGTACGATGAATGAGTCGTTTGTAATGATTGTAAACGGCCACGCTGATGACCTTTTTGGCATCATCTTGACCGATTACATATTCATCCAAAAACTTTTTTATTTCAACAGGCTTTACCAGGCTAAGGTTGGAAGCGAACGAGGTATTCAGTTGTTCGGTCTTCTCTTCATTGACAATCTGCTGTGCCTGTGTGATACACTGGTCGCAGATATGTCCCGACATGCCCGCAATGAGCACATTAGTCGCGCTTTTGTCACGACCACAGAACGAACATTTAATTTCCTTGCCTTGTTTCACCTGAAAGCGGATTTTGTTTTGATTACTTGGTAGCCTTGTTCTTCACCAACACCTCGTCAATCATTCCATAAGCCTTCGATTCCTCTGCTGTCATCCAATAGTCGCGGTCAGAATCTTTCCATACATCATCGTATGGTTTGCCCGAATGAAAGGAAATGATTTCGTACAACTCCTTTTTCAACTTTTGGATTTCACGAGCTGTGATTTCAATATCGGAAGCTTGTCCTTCGGCACCACCCATGGGTTGGTGAATCATGATACGGGCGTGCTTGAGGGCGGTGCGTTTGCCTTTGGTTCCTGCGCACATCAAAACAGCGGCCATGGATGCAGCCATACCTGTACATATAGTTGCTACATCGGGTCCAATGTATTGCATGGTATCGTAGATGCCGAGACCTGCATAGACACTACCTCCTGGACTGTTGACATAAATCTGGATGTCGCGCTTCGAGTCGGCAGACTCCAAAAACAACAGCTGAGCCTGGATGATATTGGCCACATAGTCGTTGATGGGAACACCCATGAAAATGATACGATCCATCATCAATCGCGAGAACACATCCATGGTGGCAATGTTCAATTGACGCTCTTCAATAATGGTTGGCGAAATATAGTTGGCATAAACCGAGTTGATGTAGTTGCCCACATGCATGCTGCTAAGGCCCTTGTGCTTTACAGCGTATTTTTCAAATTCTTTTCCGAAATCCATGGTTGTTATAGGGAGTTTTAGTTTGTTAGCGATTAATGTGAATGGCTCTTGGCAATATTAACGAATTCCTCGTAACCGACCTGCTGAGGGTTCAGTTTAACTACCGACTTCAGGTAGTCGAACACCTTGCGGGAGGACAGGTTCTCGATGATCCTATCAACCGACTCGCGTTTTTCGAGGTAGCGATTGATAAGGCTATCCATGATATCATCGGTTAATCCGTAAGCATATCCTGAAAACTGATGCATGATATACTGACGAGCCATTCCACGGATTTCATCCTGGGTGATTTGCATTTGCTGGTCGCGGAAGATGCGGTTTTCGATTAGGCGGAGTTTCATGCCTCGCGAATAGGATGGGTATTCCTTCTCCAACTGCTCTTCGGTGAGTGGCTTTTCCACTTCCGTGGATAACCATTTGCGAAGGAAGGCGTCGGGCAATTTGATATCCAACTCGGCCAATAGATGGTCTTCGATATCATGCTTGAGCTTGAAGTCGGAGTCTTGCATGTAAAACGCATCCAACTGTTCGCGTACCTTGTTTCGGAATTCTTCTTCGGTGGTGGCAGCGCCCTCGCCATAGATTTTATCGAAAAACTCCTGGTTCATTTCAGCCAATTCAACCCGGTTGATGGTATCGATGGCATAGTTGAAATCGGAATGGATAGAAGTAACTTCTTCTGGACTGCGATTGAGCATGTGTCCGATTTCGGTAGCGTCGGCCCCGAATGCTTTTTGCAGGTTCAGCTTCACCACATCGCCTTTTGCGCGACCAATGAGTTGTTGACGAACGGAGTCGTCTTTCACCATGGCTACCGATAAAGTGGAGCGGTTGGTTATGCCGCCTTCCTTGGCGTTTCCTTCGGAATCTAGTTCTGTGAAGTCGCCGTAGAAGATGGTATCGCCATCGGAAGTTTCCGGGTTGGAAAACTTACCGTATTTGCGTCGTAAATCAGTGATATAGTCGTTGACTTTGGTGTCATCGGTGTTAATGATGTACTGGTCGAACGATTTGGAGGGAGGCAAGGTCAGTTGAAACTGAGGTGCCAATCCGATTTCGAAAACGAATTCGAAGTTGCCTGGATTTTCGAAGTCGTTATCGGTTGCTCCTGAGGGACGTGGGATGGGACTTCCTAGAAGATCGAGGTTTGAGTCGCGGATGAAATTTTGCAGCGAGCCGGATACGATTTTGTTGAGTTCCTCAACCAAAACTGCTTTACCGAAACGCTTTTTGACGATGCCGGGAGGCACATGTCCGGTCCTGAAACCGGGAAGGGTCATATTGCGACGAACCTTTTTCAGTTCATTCTCTACTTGCTCGGAATAATCAGCCGGGGTAAGGCTCACTTTCAGTTCCTCGTTCAGGGTACCGATTTCAACTCTGGTAATGTTCATGGATGGATTTGGAAATAACTGGTTTTAAAGGTATTATAATCCCTAATGGAGTGCAAATTTAATGATTTTTGAGCATGGTTTGACTCCGCGTAAAAGAAATAACTGGCGTTCAAAAACTTATGCAACAATAGGAATGTGGTAAAAAGGCGAGGGATTGCATACCTTTGCGATGCGAAAGGCCCCCGTCAAAGTCTTTCATTTAAGTATCCTTGTTTATTGTAGCGCATGTGGCGTAATTGGTAGCCGCGCCAGACTTAGGATCTGGTGCCTCACGGCGTGGGGGTTCGAGTCCCTCCATGCGCACAACAAAACGAAATCCCGACCTGGTCGGGATTTTTTGTTTTTAGATTATCTGCATTTTGTGAAGGCAGCGCATGGAGAACCGTGGCGTAGCCACGGTGGCGAGTGTAACTCGCCCGACTCGAGGTTTATACCGAGCCATGTCGAGGTAAGTCCCTCCATGCGCACGACAAAACGAAATCCCGACCAGGTCGGGATTTTTTGTTTTTGGAATTTTTGTTTCACTGGTTTCACTGGCTTCGCTGGCTTCGACCCAGCCCTTCGGGCTTTACTCAGCACGCGTGGGCGGTTGCAATTTCATAACGCGCTATGAATAAAATCGCCTTTAACAAACTGCACGATAACGAATTTGTTTGACGATTTTTTTTTCGTCCCCGCCTTCGGCGGGGATTTGTCAAATTGTCAAATGAATCCAATGAATTACTTAACCCTCAGGGTTAATCCCTGAGACAACGAATAGAGAAGCCATAGCGCTTTGGATTATAGTACTTAAGTACTTGAGGGTTGTTATAGCCTATAGACCAAAACCAAGCAGTGCTATCCTTCAAGGAGGCACTCCACCAATGGCCTTCGGCTCCATTAATGTTTTGACCACCTATACTATTAGGACTACGCTGTCCACCAGGCCGACCCTCGAATCCACTGCTGTTAGATGCTCCTGCGTTTGGAGCTTGCCAATATCCAGTACCCGACTGTAAATCGCCTATTGACTTCATCATGCCTCCAGCAGTTTGACTCTGAAAATAAATATTTTGTGATGTATCAGCCAGTGGATCCAGGTATTTTACCATCTTGTTCCATTCGCTGTCCGTAGGCACATGCCAGCCCGTAGGGCATAAACCCCTGGCATCGGCCACTGCATACCAATTGTACAACTTGCCATAAATGTTGTTGTACTGGCTGCTGTCGTTGTAGTAAGCCCAGGCACCTTGGGTGGTGTTTTGCCATTGACTATTATTCAAATTGGTGGGTATCACATCCCCGTTACGGTATCGAGTCGTCTCTAAATTTTCCTTGAGCCAACACTGGTTGCCGATGGTAACCACATTATACACATTGCCATCGATGTCGGTAACGGTGGAAGGGCCGCCTGAGCAGGAACCTGAGCCACCTCCGCCTGAAGATGATGTGGTGAAAGAAATTTGATTTCCATAAACAGTGCTGTTGGCATTGGAAGCATAAGCCCTCACATAATAGGAGGTGTTTGGAGAAAGTGAGGTCAGGTTGCTGTTGAACGAACCAATGCCTGCTCCATCAGAAGTAAAACTGTTTACCAATGTGGGGTTGGGCGAGGTGCTCCAACAAACACCTCGGCCAATGATGCTGCTACCACCATCCGAGGTTATGTTGCCCCCACTCACAGCCGTTGTTCCTGTGATACTCGAAGCAGCGTTGGTAGTTAACACGATGGCTGTTGTATTGCCATTAGAGTTGCCGTTGCCCGGACTAGCGCCGTCTTGCTCACATCCATAGAATGAAAACAAAATACAGACGCATACAAAGTGAAATAATTTATTCATGAGAAGAATTGCTTACTATTCTTTGATACAACGCACAGAGAAGCCAAACTGCTTGGAAAGACTGTCACCTCCTACATTACCATAGCCTTTATACAACAATCGATACCAAGCCTGCGTGTTATTTGCTGGTGTGGAGCTCCACCAATATCCAACATTGGCCATACTGGCAGAGGCTGCGAAATTGCTACTGTAACCTCCTGGCAAACCACTGAAGCCTGAGCTGTTGGTGGCTCCCGAATTAGGGGCATCCCACAATCCTGTACCATCTTGTGCATTCCCGATCTCCTTCATCGCACCACCTGCAATGGCACTCTGATCGATGCTTCGCTTGAGTGTGTCGGCATCTGGGTCAATGGCTTTGACCAAAGCATCCCAATCGCCCTTGGTGGGCACCCTCCATCCTGTAGGACAAACACCCCTTGAATCGGCTACTGCATGCCAATTATAAAGTTTACCATAGGGATTGTCGAATTGGGCATTGTTGGCGTAGTAGGCCCAAGCCCCAGCTGTTGTATTATACCATTGGGATACCGTCAACCCTGTGGGAATAGTGTCGCCATTTCGATACCTTTTTGTACGCAGGTTTTCCTTCATCCAACATTGGTTACCTATAGAAACGATACCATACTCGTTACCATCAATATCCAAAACAGTGGCTTGTCCTTCGGAACAAGCGTTAACAACTGGCTCCTTCTCCTCCTTTTCACATCCCACCAATATGACAATCAAAATCAATGGAAGTATCCAATATCGTTTCATACTGCAATTATTCATTTAAAATGTTTCCCATTTCCGCGACCCGCATCTTGAATCAAGACCATACACCATCCTTCATTGAATTCATTTGGCAGTGCCTTGGTGATTAGGTTCAGTATTACCTTGCTAGTAACATATTTGTCTGAGACACAATTTTAGTTAAAGTTATTGAATTGTTCAATGTGTTAATTCAGAATTCTTTAAACACACTGGTTTAAAGCGCCCCATCAGCAGAGCACCTTTACGGCAATTGGCATATTCCATACCTTTGATGCCATGTTAACCATCGATCCAAAGGAAATAAAAACCGGACAGTTGCATGCGCATATGTTAAGCGCCATTGCACCAAGGCCGATAGCTTTTGCTAGCACCATAGATAAGGATGGTGTTCCCAACCTCAGTCCTTACAGTTTCTTCAACGCCTTTGGATCAAAACCACCCACACTCATCTTCAGTCCGGCCCGAAGGGTACGCGACAACACCATCAAACATACCCTCGAGAATGTGTATGAAACCATGGAAGTGGTAATCAATGTGGTTTCCTATCCGATGGTACAACAGGTTTCGCTATCGAGCTGCGAGTTCCCAAAGGGAGTGAGTGAGTTTGCCAAAGCAGGCTTCACGCCCATTGCATCCCAAATGGTAAAACCATTCCGGGTTAAGGAATCGCCGGTACAATTCGAATGCAAGGTGAAGCAGGTGATTGAAACCGGAAACGAAGGCGGAGCCGGCAACCTGATTGTTTGCGAGATTCTATTGATGCATGTGAACGAATTTGTGTTGGATGAAAACGGCCGTATCGATCAAAACAAAATTGATTTGGTGGCCCGATGTGGCTATGACTGGTATTGCCGAGCATCTGGACCAGCCCTCTTCGAGGTGGCTAAACCCAATTTGAAACTCGGCATCGGCATAGACAACATTCCAGATGAAATCAAGCACAGTGAAGTGCTCACTGGAAACGACCTAGGGCAACTGGGCAATGTGGAAGCTATTCCCGGTTACGAAGATGTGCAAGCATTTGCTCAGATGCCTGAAATTATTCGGCTGATGGAATCACTTGACGAAAACCGCAATCATCGCAAATTGGCATTGCACCTCGCCGCGAAGGAACTCATCAAGGCAGGCAAGGTTGCCGACGCGTGGAAGTTGTTGTTGCTTTTTTGACTTTCAGTTCGAATCCACTGAGCGCGTATCAAGCGCATCGCGCAAGCCGTTGCCAAGCCAGGTAAAAGCCAACACCATGGCCATGATGGCAAGCCCAGGAAAAACCGCCAGGTGGGCGGCATCCAAAACTATATAAGCATAACTCTCCTTTACCATCATGCCCCATGAAGGCGTTGGCGGCTGCGCACCCATCCCCAGGAAACTGAGACCCGCCTCCAACAAAATAGCCGAAGCGAAATTAGAGGCGGCAATAACCACCACCGGCCCCATCACATTGGGAAGTACATGCCGAATGATGATTCGGAAATTACCATAACCCAACGCGCGTCCCGCTTCCACAAAATCCTTTTCGCGCAAACTGAATATCTGTCCACGCAACAAACGGGCCACCTCCACCCACATGGTTAGTCCCACCGCCACGAACACTTGAACAAATCCTTTTCCAAGAGCAAGGGTGATGGCAATTACCAATAACAGGGTAGGCACCGACCAAACCACATTGGTGAACCACATAATCACATCATCTGTGCGACCTCGGAAAAAACCTGCGAGCGATCCCAGCAACACGCCAATAACCAAGGAAATGAATACAGCTATCAATCCCACCGACATTGACACACGCGTGCCTGCCATCAACCTGCTGAGCTGATCGCGACCAAAACGATCGGCGCCTAGCAAGAAGGTGCGCGTAGTGATGTGATCGTTTCGGATAATGCTTGCAATCGAAATGGAGTCTTTGGCATTGGCACATGAGGGGCAAACAACAGACAGCGAAGCAGAATGCGTATTTTCAAGTTCAGGAGTCATGTCGCCATATTCTATCCAAACCAATTTGTTTTGTTGTACAAAAAAAGTGTCTATGGGAATTCTCTTTGTCTTTAATGGAGTTCCTGTCAACCAATCAGGCATCGGATTTTCAAGCGGAGCAGCTTGAGTTGGCAGATTTAAAAAATGAACCTGAGTGCCTGGGGGTAGCAATCCGAGAGATACATGCATTTCATTGGCATCGGGAGTTGGATCAGGAATCAGGACATAACAAAAGATTGAAACCAGCAAAGCCACTGAAACAATGGACAAGCCTGCCATTGCTTGAAAGCTCGAAAAAAAACGCTTCCAAAACCGGCTGCCGGGTGAATCGTTATTGGTCATGCTTGCCATATCCGTTCAAAATTAGGCATTCACTTCGGATAGCTCCTTCCCTTCCATTCATAACCCCGAAAGGGAATCATGAATAAAGCCATCAAGATGTAAATGGGATAAATTAATGAATAGATCGGCAATGTCTTCAATAATCCTCTCTGGTTTGAAAACCGAGCGAAAGGTGAAACGAATAAAAAGTCCATAATCAACTTCAATGAGAACCAATACACCATTGCAATGAAAATCTCTACATTCAAAAAGCAAAATGGGAGATATACCAACGGCGACAAGTTTAGCAGCGTCACAAAGGCCCCGAATGCCAAGATCCGCTTCTCTTTGTAGTGTTTCGCCTTGGAAGCCCACCGAATGCGCTGTTGCACGATTGTTTTCCAATCGGATTGGGAGCGGGTAGTTACCAATGAATTTTGATTTTTGTTAAATCGAACATGAGGAATCATGCGAAGCATCAGATATGTATCGTCGCCCGACGGATCTTTCGCGCCGTAGTTATAGCCTCCCACCTCGTAAAACGCCTGTTTCCGAAAGGCCAAGTTGGCACCACTACATAGCACTGGCTTGCCAGACAAAACCGAAGTGGCACCCACTGAAGAAAGCACCAATTGATCCAACTGCTCGAGGCGGCTCATTAATGTTGATCCACCTTGGGACTTAACAAAGCCGGTTACCATATTTATATCAGCAGAGCTGAAGGCCCTTGCCATCGATTGAATCCAATGGAGACCCATCAAGCAATCGGCATCTGTAGTGAGTACTATATCACCTTTGGAAGCGTCAATAGCCCGTTTCAATGCCGCCTTTTTACCTATGGCATCACCATTGCTATTGGAAATCCATCTCACAGACATCGTTGTGTTAAACATGAATTGATGAACCCTTTCTGCGGTCTGATCCGTGGAGAAGTCATCAGTCACCAACACCTCGAAGCGAGATGTTGGGTGGTCTTGCATTTCAAGTGACTTTAAAACATGTAAAATGTTATCCTCTTCATTGCGAACAGGGATAATCACAGAAATAAAAGGCACATCAATGGAGTTATCCTTTACGGGGATGTGTGGAGCTCTTTTCCACAGCAGTAGATTCTTCACAACCCAAAAAAGATAAGCTACGAGCAATGCAACAGGCCCATACACCATCATCCAAGCGAGCAATTCCAAAATCATGGGGTAGAATCGGTTTTAACTGCGTATATGGCGATGGCTCCTACCAATGCGGGCAACACCAGATTAACAAGCCATAATGCAGATGACGCTGCCAACACCCCGGCAGAATTAGCAGTGATTGGCGCAAACAGATACAATGCAACCGAGCCCCGGAGCGTAAACTCTGCAATTGCAAAACCAGGAACCAATGCCATGAATAAGAATATGGCAGCAATGCATGCCAAACCATCCAATACAGATACCTCCACGCCGAAGGCCAACAACATGAGAAAAAACTGGGTAGTAAACACCAAGTAGCGGATTGTTGAGAATCCCAACACTCGAATGAGATCTGATCGACTGTAGCTGAACAGTGGCGACAAGTAACCGTTCAAACGATCGAACATGGATGTAATTTGAAACCTGGCTCGTAATCCAGGAATCAGAAAATAGGCAGCAGTAAGCAATATGATTGCCATGATGAGCCATACTACAATGGCTTGCACACTGATTCCGAATTGTGCAAATGGCGATGTAACAAATGGCAACGAAAGAAGACCAAAAACCATGGTTACCATGAGCTGGGATAGGCTTCCCGGAATAGTGCATAAGGAGGCTTTGATGCGATTGCCTTCAGAAACATGAAGGACTCTGCCTACGAACTCCCCTGTACGGTTGGGGCCGATCAAACTTGCGGTTACACCACTCATGATAGAAAAAAACGATTTCAAAAATCCGATTGGTTCTACGGCATTAACCAGAATGCGCCATTTCATTGCTTCCAAACTCCAATTCAAAAGCATTAGTAGGCAAGCCGTAGCAAACGCAAAGCTGCTTACCAACAGCGAAGCGGGATCATAAAAGAAATCCAGCAATTCTGGGCGTTTGCGAACACTTTGAATGATGAACGCAATGGAGCCCACCACAACAACAGATTTTATGAGAACAAGGAGTGTGTTGCGATTCATGGGGTTGTTGATTCCAAGCTAACAAGTTTAATCAAAATAAGCCTCCCCAACCCCATCTGTTGGCTACATTTGGGATAATGACCCAACAGGATCGTATCATACTAGGCATCGACCCCGGCACCATAGTAACGGGATACGGTATTGTAAGGATATCGAACCAAAAATTATCTGTTGTAGCTGCAGGTGTAATCGAGTTGGGAAAATTAGACGACCACCAGGTCAAGCTGAAGCGCATTTTTGATAGGACAATAAGTTTGATTGATGAGTTTTGTCCGGATGAACTATCGATTGAGGCTCCCTTTTTCGGTAAGAATGTACAATCGATGCTTAAACTTGGTCGGGCTCAAGGAGTGGCCATTGCTGCCGCCCTTTCCAGATCACTTCCCGTTTGCGAATATTCGCCAAGGAAAATCAAGCAGTCCATCACTGGCAATGGTAATGCCAGTAAGGAGCAGGTGGCTTCCATGCTTCAAACCATTCTGGGTTTCGAGGAGTTACCTCGATTTTTGGATGCCACAGATGGGTTGGCTGCTGCGGTGTGCCATTATTTTCAATCGGCCAAACCTTCGTCAACAAACAAGTTGAAATCAACGAAAAAAGCATCTGGATGGAAATCGTTTTTGTCAGACAATCCGGACCGGATTGCTTGAAAAGAATTATTTCACCGCACTGGAAATTCGGGCTGCCGTTTCTTCCATAACTTCCTTTGGAAACTGCTGCTTGGGCATCGAAAAGTTGATGTCAGACATCGTGTTTAAAGGCACCAAGTGAACATGGGCGTGCGGCACTTCCAATCCAATAACGGCCACGCCGACTCTTTTGCAAGGGACAGCGTTTTTGAGGGCCTTTGCTACCTTTTGTGCAAAAGTCATCAGACCTACATATTCATCCTGATCCAAATCGAAGATATAATCAACTTCCTTTTTAGGGATCACAAGCACATGACCCAACACCAAAGGGTTCACATCCAGGAAAGCTAGATAGTTGTCGTTCTCTGCTATTCGGTAGCAAGGGATATCGCCGGCAACGATACGGGAAAAAATACTGGGCATTATCGGGATATCTCTACTATTTGGAATTTCATGATTCCGGACGGAACCTCTATTTCCACCACATCGCCAGGTTTCTTTCCGAGCAATCCCTTTCCGATTGGAGAGGTAACAGATATCTTTCCTGATTTCAAGTCGGCCTCTGTTTCAGCTACCAGCGTGTAAGTCATTTCAGCCTTATTGTTCATATTCTTGATGCGCACTTTGGAGAGTACCGACACTTTGGATGTATCAATCTTGGATTCATCTATGAGTCGAGCACTGGCCAAGAGCTCCTCCATCTTGGCGATTTTCAACTCGAGTAGACCTTGTGCTTCTTTTGCAGCATCATATTCGGCGTTCTCGGATAAGTCTCCTTTGTCACGCGCTTCCGCGATTTGCCTGGAAATACTAGGGCGCTCCACTGTTTTCAGATGGTGGAGATCGTCGTGTAGCTTCTTTAGTCCTTCTTCTGTGAAATAATTGATTTGTGCCATGGTAATTTTCTTTGGCTGATAAAACGAAAGAAGACCCCGCGAGCGGGGTCCTCTTGTTTGGTATTGTTAAATTGTTTTCTGCTTATAGCATTAGGCGCACGCCCAAGCCATGAGAACCATCAAAAAATTCAGTGGCACGATATGAGTAATCGATCCCGAACTTTTTACCTGACTTACCAAGAGGTAGATCGAAAGAAATACCTGCATTTGCACCTGTAAGTGCAGTCAATCGCTCATCTTCATTAAGTTGGTTCTTTTCAGTTAAATATCCGCCTCTGATCGAGAACATTTCCTTGAAGCTATACTCTGCTCCAATTCCATATTGGTCATATGTGAAGGAGTTCGAGATAAAGCAACCGGCAAAGGTGATGCGATGATTTTCTTGAGGACGGTAGTCGTAACTAACTCCGATAGAAATCAGTGATGGCAATTCAAAACGCTCTGTACGCTGTTGAATGGTCTGTTGATAGCTTGTAGCCACAGGTGGGTTTCCACGAAATGACAATCCATCTCCTGTAAACTTCATTGGAGTTCCGACATTCTTGAGAGAAATGCCGAATCTCAAATCATCTTTATCCTCGTTAAAACCGGTAACATATTGGATACCGGCATCAAAAGCTACACCCTGAGCTTTGACATCGGAGGCAGACTGAGATATTACACGGACGGTCATTCCGCCATATATGCTATTGGAAAAAGATTTTGAGTAGGAAATCCCCATGTTAAAGAACTGAGGCTTGAAATTCCCTAGTCCTCCCTCGGGATTTTCAACAGTAGTTACCTGGATATCACCAAATCCGACCGACATAACCGAAAGAGCCATGACTCCGCTTTCGCCGACCCTTTGAGCAAGTCCGATAGAATTGATTTTCACATCAGATCCCTTCATCCAATCGGTGAAACTATAACTGATGTCTGTCTTCTTGGTAAATGCCAATCCGGCAACATTGCTGAACTGAGACTCTAGCCCTCTAACTCCTGCGAGGTTGATGCCTCCCCAGCCTGAGCTTCGAGTCCATGGGTTTATCAATAATTCGGTTGCACCAGCTTGTCCGGCACGATCCTCATTACCTGCAAAACTGTTTATGGCTCCGCCAAAGACGAGCGACATAACCATGAAACCGTGTGCAAAGGGTTTAAAATATTGCTTCATATGCTTGGTTTGTTTCTTGGGTTAACTGGAACAGGATTGAAGATGTATTAGAATGTATCCAAATCTAGAGGCCTTGTCATACCAAACCACTTGATGGTTTTTTCTCCAATACCGGGAGCCTCAATGTGAATTAGGTAAACACCACTTGCTATAGGAATACCCTTGATATTCTTCAAATCCCAATCCAAGGATGAGCTTTGGGTAGGCACTGATGTACTGAACACCTGACCAGCAGAGTTGTCTGCAGGCGCATCTCTGTTGAATTTGCGAACCAAAGTGCCACCTACCGTAAAGATGGAGACGGTGCATTTTGATGGCAAATTCAAGATCCTAATTCTGTTATCCAATTGACTGGTTTCGTAAGCCGAGAAGGCGTAGTAGGGGTTTGGCACAACGGAAATCAGTCCCAGTGCAGATTGGGCAATGGATGAGACATTGGTAGTATTGGCCAAGTCATCGGTGTTGAAATTGTACATCGGGGCAAAGGAACCCAAGCTGTTGGGAGAGAGTTGAGAGGATACTGTACCGTAACCGGTAAATACAGTGTCGGCAGCAGTAAATGTATCACCAACCGCTGTGTAGGTAGAACCCGAATGAACAACTGGTGCTGTGACTACATAATATAAGGTACCAACTGTTAAAGTTTGATTGCTCTTCAGCACCTCTCCAGTGGCATATGGCCTGTAAGTTCTAGCCACCCTTAACCTAACTTTGGCATCGGATGGGATTTGATCAGGCAAGCTCAGTGAAGAGAAGCTTTCAGCCACTTTAGGTAAGCTAACCCACATGGCATCTTTCCAACAATCGCGTCGAGCCACTGCATTGGCAGGAACCCCTGGATATTGACCAGCACCTAAGCGCAAAAGGTCGTAGATAGATTTACCTTCATCATACATTGGAATGTCTTTGGGGAAGAGTGTAGGAACTCCACCGACATTGATGGTTGCGAAGCCGTCGCTGTTGTGACCGAACACATAGATATAGTGCATACCACCGAAAACGGTATCTCCAGTGGTTTCATCATAAGTTGACGCTGTTGGATTCCATTTCATATCACGGCTATTATGCTGGGGAGCCAATGCAGAATTTTCACCGAATGCGATGTTTAATCTCTCACCGGTCTCAATATTAACAGCATAACCAGGGAACCAACTCATTCCAAAACCGGAACCATCTGGGTTTCCGTTTTTGTCGATAGATGGAGACCTCCTCAACTCAAATGCCTTAGCACCACTCAACAATGCTGATGCTGTTGCTCCTGAACCGTCACCCGAGATGGTAATGGTTGGGGCAGCTGAGAAACCGGAGCCTGTATTGGTAACGGTGATAGAAGCCACGGCATATCCGAGAGTAGATGTTCCGGTGAAACCAGTACCATTGGGGTCAGTAATAGAGACAGATGGTGCTGTAGCGTAGGCTGTTCCTCCGTTTGTTATCAAGATAGTATCTACAGAACCGTTTGCATCAATAACAGCAGAACCAGTTGCACCGTTTCCACCTCCACCTGTGAATACAACAGGTATGGTGGATGATGCAGGATAACCAGTTCCAGGATCATTAACGGTTACGAACTTTACAGAACCAGTTGTGGCCAAGTTAGCTGTTGCAAGGACACCTGAACCATCACCCGACACTGTCACAGTAGGCGCGGAAGTATATCCTGAACCACCGCTTGTAATGGAGACGGTTCCCATCGAGCCAAGGGTTCCAACACCTGTTGTTCCACCACCAATTTCAATTACTGGAGAACGAGACCATTTGCTCTTATCAGCTGTAATGACAATATCCACAGAGCTAAGACCCGTTCTAACTTGAACCTGAGGGAGAGGAGGCACCGCGGTTGTTGCAGGAGATAGAAGTATTTGTGCCTCTGCAAGAGCTGAGGATGGAGGCTTAGGACCAGGGAAAGTATTTGCCGTAAGTTTTAATGGGGCCCAAGTTCCACCAACCACTGTTTCGTAAATGCCTTCACTATCACCCGCGATATCTGTAGGATCGCTACCTGCACGAATCCAGTTTTCTGGATTTGGTTCGGTGTCGTCAACATCAACAATGGAATTCAACCATGCCTTAGACGGATTTGAGTATTCGATAGATGAACCTAAAAAGCCATTATTAGCGGCACCCAATCTACCAGCTTCGATGATGGTAGAAATTTCTGCAGTTAAACCCCATTCAGGAATAACTTGCTGATTGTTTTCGCCAATTCCACGCTCTGCGAGAACAGTGTCAGCATCTGCATCGACCATTTGCCATGTAGATGAGGGAGCAACGCCACTGAAACGGGTGACATAATTACCCCTGCTTACCAAAACTGGATCGTAAACCTGAAGGTTCAAAGGACCATTTCCAGCCTTGTAGGTAGGGTTTTTGATTCGGTAAGGAGGATTAATCAACTCATTGGTATAATCATTGGCAAAATCCAACAACATACCTCCATTGCCTTGTCCTTCTATACGAGTGATAATTGGTCCTTCGCCAACCTCAGCTCCAAAAATCTGTCCGCCATTTTGAAGGGAGGGATTTTGAGGAATAGCAGCATAGGTTTTGATATTGTTTCGACCAGCTAGATAAGGCTTCTTTTGGCCATCCAAAGCAGTCGGATCATTAGGATCATATTTCTTGTATTGATTGTAGGCATAGGAAATCACAGAGTAGTAATAGGTTTTGTGATTTACCAAGGCAGAGCTACCTGTTGCAAAAAGATCTTGATTAACTACAAAGACATGCTTTATTCCCTCATCAGCACCATTTACCTTCTCAATAGGCACATTGGCATTTAACGAAGCATCAAACTCAAAATTCACCAGCTGTGCAACGCCATCTTGAATATCGCATTGGAAGAGCAATCGTACTTTGTCAGGATTACCGATGTCTGCAGTTGTTACAGTTGCATCTCGGAATTGGTAAATCTGATAGCCTTGAAAATCGAAGGTTTTGAGGGAATCAGCAACACCAACAATAGTAGGATCTTCTTGGGAGTACAATTCAACAGCGCTTGTATTGTAATTCTGAAGTGAGAAGATGAACTTTTTATCGAGTTCACGAATAACTAAATCAGGAGCGTTAGGTCCATCAATCAACTTAAAACAGTTGTCAAACAATGCTTGTGCTTTATCATCAGCCAACTTCATTAAATCAATAGAGGCTTGCGGACCACCTTGTTGAGCACGAGCCCAAACGACACCGGTAGTTACATAATTAACTGCACCGGGGGTAAGAGTAAAGGTGCCCGCAGATTGCAAGAAGCGGCGGTCGGCTGGTGGGTTGCCCACACTAAACTCTGTCCAGTTTGTTGGGTTGGCCGGGTCTGTTGTTCCAGGGAACATGAAGTTACATGGAGGAGCATTGGGGTCACGACCATCAGCACCGTAGGTGATAGGCTGGTTATCGCGCCAAATTCCACGGAGGTAGTTGTAGAAATCAGCAAATCCACTAGGGTTTCCAAAAGGAGAGTTGTCGTTGTTGTAGTATACGAACTTTGACATGATAATTTGCTCACCTAGGATGTCATCATCAATCGAATCGTTACCTATGACCGTGCAATCTACACATCCGTCACGATCGTTATCAACACCATCATTTTTGTCGGCTATAGGACCCTGAAAAAAGTCAACACCAATTGCAGGTGGATTGGCACCGTACCCTGCGCCACCATCATCATCAGCATCCCCATTATAGCAGAAGCCCAATCCACGAGGAACATCGCAACCCACATAATCATCGGTATAGTTCCCCAAATCCGGATCAACCCACTGACCAAAGTAAGTTTGAGTCAAAGTATTGGAGGACCTGTTGATGATTTGATACTTGTAAAAAGTCATGTTATTAATCTCGTCATTGGTCTTGAAGGCAAAAGCCTGAGCACGAATCTCTAGACCAATCGGATCGGAACCTGTTTCTGAGTGAATGTTACCCACATCGTTGAAAACCCACCAAATCGTTTCATCACCGAAGAGATAATCGTTACATTCTACTTTGGGTGTTCCAGGGATAGTGGGGTATTGGTCGTTGGGAAACAAATCGGGCAACAGATAGTATGGATAGTCACCGTTGCGATAATCATAAACGCCATCACCGTCCACATCCTTAAAAGGAGCCAAAAACTGACCTTCATTGGAGACATCACTTCCATTACCTGGCCAAGATTTTATGTCGTTAGTTGCTTTTGAGTTATCGGCGATAAATTCACGAACCTGATCTTTGGTTACTTTCCAATGACGGTCGAATGCCTGACAGCGGTCGTCTGTTGTAGATACGGAAACCGTATCAATGGGACCTCCCCAAAAATCATAACCAGTTTGACGATAGGTTTGAGCGGCTACCTTGATTTGACCACCGGCGTCAATACCTCCTATCCACAAAGAACCAGCAAAGAGCGAGTGCTTGCCAGAACCGATTGGAACTTCATATCGACCTTCATCGAGGTTCCACCACAAGTCGCCACCGACTAGAATGGTGGTTCGAATGTTGTTGATGTCCAACTCCGCTTGTGCGGTAGTTGCATTACATGTGGCCGCCATGGTGGAGGGTTGACCGTTCTTGTTATTGGAACTGCCCGATGCTCCAGCATTTTCACGTGCAACAGTAACTGTTGTGAAAAGACCACACATCGAGGCAACAGCCAAAAGATTGATTATGGACCTAGGCTTCATCATATTGGGGTTTATTTAATTCGTTTAGATTCTAAAATTGATTAAAAGTCAAACTTCACACCAATCCTTGCTCTGCGAGGAAGGCTATAGTTGTTCGGGTTATTGACCTTGATATTGTATTGGTCAACGAATGCCACTGCATCAGGCCTTGACAAAAGATAGTCTTGACCAACAGCGGAAGCCAAGTAACCATCATCGTCTGGGTTTCCAGTATACCTGTAAACAGAAATGATGTTCTTGGTGTCAAACAAGTTCTGAACCTGAATGTAAACATTCAGACTCGCGGACCTAGCACCTTCTCCTTTACCCATCTTAAGTGCGAAATCCTTGTCGAGCTTGATATCCACACGGTATTGCCATGGCAACCTTGAGCCATTGATTTCTCCATCTAATTGTCCAGCTCCTGTATTGTTCAAGAACAAAGAGTTCGCCTCTGGAACTACATCCCTTTGACGACTATATGGTGTGCCAGATCCTGCACGAAGCACGATATTCAAACCGGCATTGGCAAGCACCTGCGTGTTCTTGATCATCGGACCGTTGTAGTCTTTACCCTGACCATAACGATAATCAATAGATGTAGTGATTGCGTGGCGCTGATCGAAATCAAGAGGAGCTATGGTCCTTAAGTTGGGTTGGCCATTAGCTAATAACCTATTCGAAGTATTATCTGCTGAACCGGTACCATCAGCGAATTGCAAGGTATAGTTTGCGCTCAAACGAACATTGCCTGTTCTGCGAAGATCGTACCCAAGGGAAAGCCCCTTTACTGTACCAAAATCTAGGTTATCATAGGTTTGGTACTCCTTGGGAAATGCAAAATTCACTTTGGTTTGCTGAATCATGTCTCGAAGTTCACGATAGAAACCGGAAATAGTGATGGCGGAGCTTTTGGAAAGCGTTTGCTTAAATCCAATTTCGTAATCAGTTGTACGCTCAGGCTTAAGAGCAGGGTTGTTAATCAGACTTCCTTGAGATTCGATAAAGTAATAATCCAAAGGATTGGAGCGCAACCTGGAGGGAGGACGCTGAGTCAATACATCATAGTGAGCAAAGAAGAGCGCTTCATCTGAGATGGGGAATGAGAACGCGACACGAGGCATTACCGTTACGACAGGTTCGTAATCCTTGAAAGAATCGGAAGGCTTAAAGGCAGTGGTTTGAACTCCACCCTGAGCAAGCGAAGGACTCACAAGCCAAGGGGCAATAACACCACCTGCTTGCTGCGCAAGAATGTTAGGATTGGATACGATGGTTCCATTAGCGTCGTACCAAATATCCTCGAATCGGTAACCTATAATGCTATTGGCGTTTGGAGAATTAACATCATTCACATAAATAACGAAATCGTTACCTATTCCAGCTGGTACGACTACATCATTTTCGAGCAACTCACCGCGTTTTTGTCCGACAGTATATGCGGGATATAACAAGTATTTATCACGAAGAACTTTTTGGTTAGCATCAAAACGGTCAACACGAACACCTATGTTGAAAATGAGATCGTTTATAGCAAACTTATCTTGAATGTATCCTGCCATGTAAATAGGTTCGAAGGCGGCAATCGGTCTAGTATAGTTGCCGTTGTCATCCTTGGCAGTCCAGAAGTCTTCAAAGGAAACCGAACCGGTTTTGTACTCGCCCGTGTAATCGTATCCATAATAGGCAACTAAGTTGTTTCCTGCGTTCAACAATTCATCAGCAGTAAACAAATTCAAAGTCAACAGATCCTTGTTTACGCCATCGATATTTACAAAATCGGTAACACCGACATTTTGGTATCCGGCAGAAGCCAAGACCGAGCGGACATTTTCAAAGAAGCCTGGAGTTCCATCTCCAGAATACTTCCTGTTGTAGTGAACCGTGTTATTCCCAATAAAGATTGGATTTTCAAGGTCTTGCTCCCTGTTGTTTTCGTTGGCTCGAAGCCTCATTATTGACCAAAGACCAACTGGGGCAACACCGAATCCACGATCAGTCCTTTGCTCGTACTCAAAACCCGCTGTGATAGCATGGTCTTTTATATCGCCATTGACTTGAGCTGAAACACGGAACTGAGTTGCAACATTCTTATTGTAGCCATTGTAAGTGAAGCCGGGCATAATCCACATACCTTCAGACGATGCTGGCCTATCACCATTTCTCAAACCTCCATTAGTTCGGATTTGGGTTAAATTTTGAAAGTAGCCAGGTGCTCCAAAGCCGTTTGCAATATTGAAATATTGGTTGACATATGCTTCAGTCAGTGTATTGATTCCAGCAGGGCTGTATGTAACCAAAGAATCACCTGGTAAGGCCACCTGCTCATACAAAATACTATCACCAGTATATGGATTGATTAAGTTGCTTGTTCCGGGTGCGCCATAAGTTCTTTTCAAATTCTTAATGACATCATAGTTGCCAAGGTATCCGTAATCAAAATACCTGTCTTCATTGGTTTCATCCTGAAGGATAGAAGTCGTCTTGCTATAATCGACTTGGACCGAGTAATACAGGTTTTTAACAACTGAACTGGAAGCCTCGCTTTCAGTAGCGGCATTGGAACCGATTTTTTGTGTTACTCTACCAAAAACCCTCCAAGTATCATCAATCCTCTGTGCATTATTATCGTAATTAAAGAGAGCATAAGAATAGTTCCAATCACGGCTACTACGATGATCTATAGATCCACCTACTGTTAAGTTTAAATCTTGTACAGGTGAATAATCCAATTTTCCAGAAACACGATAGCTAGTAGCTTTAACCTTTTGCTTGGCATCAATCTTTTCGAAACTCCAAGCTTTGAGGGTATCAGCTTTGTTACGGAAAACTGTGGTGCCAGGGATGGCTGAAGCAAGGGGTGCAGCAACGATATCGTCCCAAACTTCTTGTTTGACCTTGTAGAACCCAATTGCCGATGGATCTGGGTCTCTTTCACTTTGATATTCTCCTGAAACGAAAAATCCAAGCAAGGTTCTATCAACTTTACCTTCCGCGTTCTTTTTAGATAAAATCGGACCAGAGATATTACCACCAAAAAGATTGTATCCGTATTTGTCGAACAATTCAGATGTAACATATTCAATTCCACCAAAATACTCTTTGGATGGCCCCCTGGTGGTGATGTTGATGATACCACCGGTAGCATCACCATATTGTGCAGGCACACCGCCTGTTACGACCGTAATTTGTTCGATACCGGACTGAGGAAGGTTGGTAGATCCACGAACCTTAATTCCGTCAATATAATAGTCTGTTGCGTCTGAACGCGAACCTCTTACATTCACATCGTCGCCTTCATCCTTTTGATATACCCCTGCAGTTGTTGCAGCAACAGACTTCACATCCCTGGTCGGAGCAACCTTGATTTCTTCTTGAGTGATGGTAGTTTGTGTTGAAGGATTACCCTTGTCGATGATTGGATTTTTATAAGCAGTTACATCAATTGCTGTGATATCCACAGCACCCTTACCCATCATCATGTCTTGGAAGGTGATCTTGTCAGCAGAAACCAACACTCCAGTAACTTCTGCGGCAGTGTAACCCACAAAAGATGCCTTTATATTGTATCTACCCGGCTGAAGGGGCTTGACGGTAAAGTTTCCATCGAAATCGGTTTGAGCACCACCGGCTTGACTGCCATTGATCTCAACTATGACATTGGCGAATGGCAGAGGCTCTTTGGTGGTTTTATCAAGCACCTTACCTTTTATAGAGCCGGTTTGAGCGATTGCCGCCACACCGGTTGCTACAATAAAAGCAGCTGTCAACAGGTAAATTCTTCTCAGCATATGAATACAATTATTGTTAGGGTTTATGGGTTTTTCACACTAAGCGGGTAAAAGTAGAAATAAATGAAAACAATAACCAAAATTTCTTTCCGAGAAAATTTAACATTGGTCTAAAAAGTATATTCAAATCATTAATTATAAGGTCTTTGCAACACCTCTGAAAGGATGAAGGCTCTTCTAAAATCAGCATTTCTTATCTCTTCTGCTATTGGATTAAAAGAAGGGATTTCATCGGATGAGGGTTCATCAAAGCGGACGGATTGCGATGGTTTTGTTCCACCACCCTCTTCCATGTATGAAACAGGTTGGGATTCAATTGATATCGAGGAGGAAACTGTATGGGTCTTTTGTCTTGAGCCAACTAAACGCGGCACGACAGACTTTTTCGGCAAGTCTGTACGCT
>JBKCHO010000011.1:0-8612 GCA_046302815.1 Bacteroidota bacterium
TGCCAAATGGATATAAAATAGCGCTGGTTCCATAAGCTGGAAAGGAAAACTGACCTGAAGCATTTGCGAAAAAAACTTGACCACTGACAAGCACATACCCACTTGTTACTGGATTGTTATTGCATACTAGCGTACCCACCAGCTGAGTAACGCCAGGAACGGCTAAGGCACTTGGGTTTAGTGTCGTATTGGTATTAAAAGGTCCGATACCCTGAACTAAAATTGTTGTGTCGATATTATTATTAAAAATCTTGACAGTCATTGTTAGAGGTTGATTGGAAGGCACCCAGCCGCTGAATTGCCCTTGCGCATTGGTGTAGTCCGATGCCGTGCCGCTCGTTTGGCTGTTGAGGGTTACCGTGGCGCCAGGTATGGGCTGGCCACTGGTGTTGGTAATGGTGCCATTTAGCGTGATCCAGCTGCCCGGTATGTCGCAGTTCCAAAACGAAAAATGGCTCACCTGTGCCACATACTCGCTGCCCTGCTTGGTAGCCGTGCCCTCGTGTTTCCAATATCCGTTCTGTTCATCAAAAGACCATAGATCGATGCTGGCAGGTGCCGTGGCCTGTTGTTGCGCAGAAATGGGGAAACGGACGGTGGCTGTTTGATTGGCCGCCAATTGCAGGGGTTGTCCGGCATTGTCGGTAAGCTCCGCCGCCACCATCCCGTAGGATAGCAATCCGCGGCTCTGGTTGTTTTGTTGTACCCCTATCAAATTGCCTGGCATTTCCTCCGAGAAGTTGTCGCTCTGGGTATCGATATGCCTAATGGCTACCTGTACCGCACCGTTGTATGGCGCGTTGTTTTTAACGATGCCGTTGGCGGGCAGGGTGATCTTCACCGCTGAGTTTGCATCGTTTATGGTGGAACCACTCGAGGAGCTTACAGAGCCATCGGGCGTGTTGGAGAGCAATCGTATGTTCACCCTGTTGCCACCGCTCAACGGCACAAAGCTACGCGAGCCAAGGAAGTAGCCTTGCTTGGCTACTTTCACATAACCTAAATTTTGGTAGGCGTTGAAGTCGTTGATACGAAACACCCCTTGCGCATCGGTGGTGGCGGTGATGCCACCTGCGTTCACCGTGGCGCCTGCAACCGCAGCACCGTTTTCATCGGTTACCGTTCCGTAAACCGAAGCGCTAACTCCTTGTCCCCACAAATCGCTGCTGGGTGGTGGTGCCGGTGCGGGCTCTTCCGTATCGTCTTTTTTGCAAGCGACAATGGCGAGGGACAACAGAATGGATAGGGTAAGAAGTTTTCTCAACATGGGTTTGTTTTTAGCTAGTTCAAAATGTTGAAGCCGTGAAAAAGCGGCTTTGTAGTACAATGATAGGGAAAATTTCGAAAATGTAAAAAAGCAGTGGCGGGAGCGTTCATCATTGGCAAATGACAAACATTTCTAACCAATTAACCATTCAGATTAATCCTTAATACACCTCACTGATAGCCCGCTGTTTTTGTTGGTATTATACCGATATAAGTTTGCATAATAGTAACTGATCCAACGGCTATATGCAGAGATGGAGTTGGAGGAAGAAATGCTCCACCAATGACCTACATTACCTAGCAAAGCGAAATTACCTGCACTGTCGCGGGAGCTTCCGGGAAGGGCGTAAAATTGACTGGTATTGGTGGCGCCAACATTCGGCGACTTCCACAAACCAGTGCCATCTAACAAATTGCCGGTGGATTTCAGTTTACCTCCGACCACCAAACTCTGACTACCTACTACAGTGGTATCGGAAATAGGATCCAAAAAATTTACCAATTCATTCCAATCAGCATTTGTTGGCACATGCCAATTCGTAGGACAAACACCGCGACTATCGCTGATCGCATGCCAATTATATAGTTTTCCATAGGGAAGATTGCATGGCGTGCTATCTCTATAATAAGACCACGCGCCGCTGGTGGTATTTTGCCATTGAGCGTAAGTTAAACCGGTCTCTATCAAGTCGCCATTATTATATCGTGATGTTCTTAGATTTTCCTGCATCCAAACCTGACTTCCGATTTGGATTGTGGAATAGGCATTTCCATCAACATCAATTATGGCTGTAACACCACTGCAAACCGTTATGTTGCCTAAATATTGAACCGTGTTTGTTAAGGTGAAATTTTGAATAGCACCCGCCAAAAGTGGATTGGTGCCAAAAGGAGCAATGGTCAAATTAGCACCACAAACTGCTATATTGAAACTACCGTTGTCATCTATAAAATGCAGCTGACCTCCTGCAAATAAAAAACCATTTGACAAAGGATTACCATTGCAGTCTACCAACAATCCGCTTACCTGCGTAGCCGTCGGTATATTTACCAAAATCGGATCAAGCAATGTGTTCGCATTGAATGGACCAATAGTCTGGGTTAGTACGGTTATTGTACCTGTCGAGGAACCAACACATGGTAGATTAACCATCATAGTGAAGGTTTGATTTGTTGGAACCCATCCACTGAATTGTCCTTGAACATTTGTAATAGCCTGGGCGGTATCATTAAAATTATTCACAAGACTTACTACCGAACCCTGTATGGCTTGTCCATTTATGTTATTGAGTATGGATCCACTAAGCGTTACCAAATCCCATGGTATGTCACAATTCCAAAAGGAGAAATGACCTACTTGCGCCACATACTCGCTCCCCTGCTTGGTGGCAGTGCCCTCATGTTTCCAATATCCATTTTGTTCATCAAAAGACCACAGATCGATGCTGGCAGGTGCCGTGGATTGTTGTTGCGCAGCAATAGGAAAACGAATAGTGGCTGTTTGTCCCAGTGCCAACTGCAGCGGTTGTCCACTATTGTCTGTCAATTCAACAGCCACCATGCCATAAGAAAACAGTCCCCTGACCTGGTTATTTTGAACTCCAATTAGGTTGCCAGGCATTTCCTCAGAGAAGTTGGCGCTCTGGGTATCGATGTGTCGGATGGCCACCCGTACAGTTCCAGTGTAGGGTGCGTTGTTTTTAACGATGCCGTTGGCTGGTAATATAACGGTGGCGCCTTGATCTGTGATGCTACCTCCAGTGGCCGCATTCACATTGCCATCGGAATCATTGGAGAGTAATCGGATGTTCACTCGGTTACCACCACTCAAAGGAATAAAACTTCGAGAGCCCGGGAAGTAACCTTGTTTCTCTACTTTAACATATCCCAAATTTTGATAGGCAGCAAATCCATCAATACGAAAAACACCTTGTGCGTTGGTGGTAACTATGCTGTTACCAGCTTTTACAGTTGCACCAAAGACTGGATTTCCTGATTCGTTGATTACCGTACCATAAACAGTAGCACTTACTCCTTGTCCCCATAAATCATTGTTTAACGGAGGATCAGAAGGGATGTTTTGCTCTTCGTCCTTCTTACAAGCAACCACAATAAAACCAATTATAAGGGCAAGCGTGAGGAGTTTTCTCAACATGGAATGGTTTGGTTTATGGTATCAAAATGAGTGATATTTGAATTTAACCTTTCTATGACAATGATAGCGAAAATTTTCGAACATACAAATGAATTAGCAGTATCGATGGCTAGGCACTTGTTACTACTAACCATTCATTCTTCTAGATTCAAACAGAAAAGAACTCAAATCCATTCTCCAACAAATCGGCGAAAAAAGTAGGATAGGATTTATCGACGCCATTGATGTGATCCAAATGCACATATTCCGTCTTCAAAGACATCAAGCTAAATGCCATAATGATTCGATGATCATCGAATGTTTTGATGATGCGATTGGTGGGTACCGGTCCTCGGTCGGGGTAAACCTTGAACTTGGATCCTCCACAGAAATCCGTTTTCACCCCTAAGTCATACAACCCCCTTTGCAATGCAAGTGCACGATCGCACTCCTTCAAGCGAAGATTCTTGAGTCCGGTTAAGTCGGCAGTAATATTTAATGCTCCACAGGCAATGGCGACAGCAGGTGCCAAATCTGGACAAGCGGTAAAGTCTTCCAAAAAATAATCGGATTGCAATTCACCTGTGCCCGTGACGACAAGCCCATTTGCATTGAACTCACTCAACACTCCAAGCTTGCGCATCATATCCACAATCACTTTGTCGCCTTGAAGCGATTCCTGACTCAGCCCCTCTAAAAAAAAGGAAGAGCCTGGTTGCATTGCTGCTGCCTGAAACCAATAGGAGGCCGACGACCAATCGGCTTCAACAAATAAATCTTTGGGTTGATAGGCTCCCTCTGCAACAGTAACACCGTAGGGCGAAACCTCAACTGCGGCACCATAATGCTTCATGATAGCGGCTGTCATCTGAATATAAGGAAAAGATAAAACTTGACCAGAAAACTCCAAAACCAATCCTCCATCCAAACAGGGCCCAATCATCATCAACGCACTTATGAACTGACTACTGGTATCGGCAGGTATGATCAATTGTCCACCATGCAACTTACCTTTCCCGGTTCTGATCGGAAAACATCCCTCCTCTTCCACATAGCTAATATCCGCACCAAGCGCATTCAAAGCCTCCACCAAACCACTGATAGGTCTGGCGCTAAGTGAATCGGAGCCATCCAAAATCACATCACGACCCAACAAAGCAAAAGCAGCCAGTAAAAAACGGGAGGTAGTACCCCCATTGCCAATATGCAGCCGATCGCCATCCTCGGAAACGAGTCGAAGCATATCCAAGGTATCGTCAGAATCGGATAAATTATCGATACGACTATCAAGACCACCTATGAGGCGGATAGCCAATGCACGATTGCTGATGCTTTTGGAAGATGGTAGCGGGATTCGCACATTCCTTAATGGCTCTCCCAGATAGTTGATCCGTATTGCCATTTAAAAGTCGTTGAAGTAAGTGAATGATTCAAGAAAAAGTTCATCAGATAAATCACTGCAAAAACGAGGCGACCCGATTTGTTCCAGCAAGACACAAGCCAAGCCGTGGCCATCTGATTTTTTATCCTTGCGCATCGCATGAAGCAGAAACGAATACGACTCGGGAAGTATCCTCAATTTTGCAAAATGCAATTTCACCAAGGCCTTCAATTCCTCCACTACGCGGATATCCAAACCAAGTAGCTTCTGTGAGATGTAAGCCTCACAAACCAATCCGATAGCAACAGCCTGCCCATGCGTTGTGATGTATGTGTCGTGCTTGTACGACCACGCTTCCAAGGCATGTGCAACGGTATGGCCGAAGTTGAGATGCTTGCGCACTCCTTTTTCCAACGGGTCTTGCTTTACAATATGTGCCTTTACAGCGATGGATTGTGTGATCCATTGCATGGTTTTGGGAGATGACCTTTGCCCGTAGGAGAACAACACGGGGTCATGAATCACTTTGTGCCAAAGTGCAGCATCTCCAATGAGTGCGTGTTTCCATGTTTCAACCAATCCTTCATTCCAATCTTTCTCGGGCAGTGTATTCAGGAAGCCAGGATAAACGATGGTCATCAATGGAGGATAGAAAGTCCCCAAAATATTTTTATAGCCGTGCAAATCGACACCCGACTTACCGCCAATGGCAGCATCCGTCATGGCCAATAAAGATGTAGGAATATTGATGTAACGAATACCTCGCATGAAAACAGATGCAACCATGCCTCCGACATCCGAAACAACGCCACCACCTAGGTTTACCAACAAGGTATTGCGGTTGGCTTTGCGATCCAACATCATTTTACAAACTCGTTCTACCGTTTCCAATTTTTTGGACGCTTCACCGGCGCCAATAACCAAAGCATGATACATTACTCCTTGCAGCTCAAACATCCGATTGAAACAATGCTTGTGCGTTTTTTCATCGGCTAAAACCAAATAAGGACCAGAGGGACTTTCCTCCTTTATGAAAATATCCCGTAAAGCCTCAGACAAACCATTCGAAACGATGATTTCATGCGTACCGGTGCTTATCCTTGTAATGTCCTCCATGGTTGTGTTACAAAGGTAGTCAACGACCTCGGGCAATCCCTATCTTTGCTGCGTCAAAACTAACCGTTTTCGACCAATCGTTTTTATGGAAACCGCTACAAAAACCCTTGATTTAGAAAACATTGAGGTTGCTTTCAAGGGCAAATCCAACCAGGAACTTAAAAAGGCTTATTGGCTGTTTAAGGCTATAGGCTACCCTAGTTTGGTTAAGTCGGCTCCCGGCTTGCTCCGATTGGCCCTCATGCTTCGCTTTCCGGTAGTGCCGATTGTGAGAGCTACCATATTCAAACATTTTTGCGGAGGAGAGCACATTGATGATTGCAACCAAACAGTGGTCAACCTTTGGAAAAATGGCATTGGAAGCATTCTCGACTATTCGGTAGAAGGTGAAGAGAATGAAGCGAATTTCGACCATACGGCTGCTGAGATATGTGCCACCATTGAAAGATCGAAGGGTGATCCTTCCATCCCCTTCTGTGTATTCAAGGTAACGGGCATATCAAGATTTGGATTGTTGGAAAAAGTTAGTAGCGAGCTTGCGCTAACAGAAAATGAAACGACTGAATTTGAAAAAACGAAAGTTCGATTCACTAAAATCTGTGATTTGGCAGCTCAAAACCAAGTAAGGCTTTTTGTCGATGCAGAGGAATCTTGGATTCAACCCGCTATTGACGCATTGACCGACTCCATGATGGAAAAACACAACAAGGAACGGGTTATCATTTACAACACCATTCAACTGTACAGAACTGATCGGTTGGAGTTCCTTAGGAAGTCACATCAGAAAGGAATGGAAAAAGGTTATATGAATGGTTTCAAGTTGGTGCGTGGCGCCTACATGGAGAAGGAGCGCAAGAGAGCCAGCGAGTTGGGTTATACCTCACCAATACAACCAGATCACGCCAGCAGCAACCGCGATTATGACGCCGCGTTAAAATTTTGCGTGGAGCATATTGACCGCATCTCCATTTGTGCGGGCACCCACAACGAATCGAGCTCTTTGCTTCTGTGCCAACTGATGCGAGAAAAGCAAATACCCAACGACAGCACCTCAATATGGTTTTCGCAGCTGCTTGGCATGAGCGATCACCTCTCGGGCAACTTGGCAGCTGCCGGATACAATGTGGCTAAGTATGTGCCCTACGGACCTGTCAAATCGGTGCTACCCTATCTCATTCGAAGGGCTCAGGAAAACACTTCCATTTCCGGACAAACCGGAAGGGAGTTATCGATGATCATTCGAGAACTGAATCGCCGAAAGAAATCGGCGAATGCCTGATCAGAAAATTTTAGAGGCCATCAACAAATTAAGGTCCCTGTAAGGGAGCTTGGCATAATCGCTGACAAATTTGTTGGTAACGGTTCCTTTGTAAAGATAGATTCCGCTACGAACGGTTTTGTTCGACCAAAGAAACTCATCCATACCACCCTCCTCGCCAATGTTCATCAATACGGGAGTAAAAATATTGCTCAGTGCGTAGGAAGCGGTACGAGCCACGCGAGAAGCAATATTGGGAACACAATAGTGTATGACACCGTGTTTGAGGAAAACCGGTTTGGTATGATTGGTTACATGTGAAGTTTCAAAGCATCCACCTTGGTCGATAGACACATCGATAATGACTGAACCGGAGCGCATCTCCTCCACCATCTCTTCAGAAACTATTACTGGAGTTCGACCCTCGCGCGCATGAATAGCTCCAATAACCACATCAGCCGTACGCAGGGCTTCACCGAGAATAGATGGAACAATTGTGGATGTATATAACTTCTGTCCGAGGTTGCGTTGAATCTTGCGAAGCTTGGATAGGTTGTTGTCAAAAACCTTAACTTGAGCACCAAGCCCCATAGCTGTACGGGCAGCGTTTTCTCCAACAGAGCCAGCTCCGAGGATAACAACTTGGGTGGGTGGTATACCGGTTACGCCTCCTAATATTTCGCCCCTTCCGGACATGGTGTTGCTCAAATATTCGGCAGCAATAAGTATGGCGGTGCCACCCACAATTTCACTCATGGCCTGAATAACAGGAAGTACGGCGGTTTCATCGCGCATATATTCATAAGCCAATGCCGTAATCTGCTTGGATTTCATCCTAGCGATAAAATCCTTGGGTTGCATGGCAACCTGAAGAATGCTGAATAGGGTTTGTTTGTCTTGCAATAGCTCCAACTCCATTTCGGAGGGTGGAGCCACCTTCATAATGATGTTACTATTGCGGTAAACCTCTCCTGCGGATGAAGCTATTTGTGCCCCGGCCTCACTGAAATCGTTATCGCTGAAATTGGCGTTTTTACCAGCATCCATCTCTATGGTAACCTCATGTCCGTTGTTTACCAACAGAGCAACTGACTCTGGCACCAAAGCAATCCTGTTTTCTTGAAAAGAAGTTTCTTTGGGTATGCCGATGGATAGTCGCTTGTTGCCGGTCTTCACAGGAACCATGCTTTCCTGAGGCTGCAAAAGTCCTTCGCGTGCGATACTGGATAATCCTGGGTCGTTTTTGGATCGGCTCATACCGTCAATATGAATGTTCGTTGATGGTTATGGACATCTATATTGATCTTAACCGCGTCGTCAGGCATGAGTCCGGGGGCCCGGTCAGGCCATTCAATGAAACAATAGTGTCCACTACAAAGATAATCTTCCATGCCGAAATCCAAAGCCTCTGACTCCTTTTCCAACCTATACAAGTCGAAATGGTATATGGTATCACC
>JBKCHO010000012.1:0-10825 GCA_046302815.1 Bacteroidota bacterium
ATGAAAAATGTATACCTCGTTAACTAAACATGATTTTTTACAAAAATCATGTTGAATTGAGTGAGTTACCTGATTTAATTGAAATAAAGCCATTTGATGGCACATTATACGCTGATATTTTAAAAATGCAGGTAATACCAAACATCAAATAATGTGGGTCTGAATTGAAAAAGTGATGTTATTTAAACTATATAATAAAATATTAACAAAAATATTCCGTTTGATCAGAAAGCAAAAGCATAAGGACTCAATTATATGACAATCAAAGGCTGGCAAAAAGTGGGAGATGGTTGAATTTGCGGTAACACATATGCTTACGCAAGCAATGATTAATCCTGGAAGATCGCGACCCCATAGGGATATTAAATATTGGTTGGATTTTGATAAATTAAGTGGCCAAGAAGTTTTAAATCGAATATCTCAAAACAGTAAAAGCCAGAACAGATCTGTAAATGACAATTTGAAGCTTGATTACATAAAATCGTTCAAAAATGGCAAAATGACAGATTTATTAAAGCACAACCAAATTCAAGTAAATCCGAATAGACAATACAATGGAATGATAATGAGTTATCCAAATTGTTATCCTTTATCACCAGATAGCTTATTTTATAATTTTGGTGAAGATGAGTGTGTAAAACCATTTAAAGCCCCTTTAAGTACAGATAAATTTCTTGAATTGAGCGCACCGATCTTTAAAGAACCAAAACAAGCCAAGGTTAGCAGAATTAAAAAGGCGGTGCAATACATCGGTGGACGAGGAAAAACATTAAATGCGCTACCTATAAGGTTATTTATAGAATTATTGCCAATGGATCCAGTTTATGTTCATGTATAGAAGTTTGAATGCAAATATTTTAGATGAAGCCCAAAAACAACAAAGTATTTTGTTTGGACTGTGAAAGGCCTAAGATGCTTTTCGAAACCCAGAAAAAGGCTGAGAACTTCATAAAATTCAATTCTACAGAGATTGAGTCGGAAAACGGGTATGGACCGAAACGTGCATACCTATGCTCGTTTTGCGGGGGTTGGCATATTACAAGCATGGACAGATTTGCAGGTAAATCAGAAAAAGAAAACATGCTTGAAAGTTATTTAAGTGATAAGAAGTTAGACGGACATATTAAATATTTAAATGGTCTGGACCAAGCACTCATAATCGCAGAGGTAAACCTGGAAATAGAAAATGTTCTATTGGAAAAAGATGTGCAAGAAGTTAAAATTGAAATTAAGAACCAAATAGAATATTTAAAAACAGAAATAGAAACCAAAAAACTGCAAAAAGATATAGAAAGCAGGAATAAATGTAAAGAACTCAAGTGGAGGTTAGAGGCATTGTATAAAATCCGGAAGCAAAAGGGACTTTTAGAATGAAATTATTTATTAAGGTAATATTAATATTTTTATAGAAATAATAATCTTGCATCAAGAATTTAATAACCGGTTAAAAAGATCAATACACCTTCTACAGATGATGGTTCGGTCTTTTTAGACACTAGACGCGGGGACGCTTACGATTTAAATTGCGTTTGATTTTATCTGTCAGCATTAGCTCATCCTAGCAATAAAAACGAAGATGTAAGCACGTGGATACATGACAAAAGGGGGATCGTAATAAACAACAGCGGGTTCATTTTCCGATAAATATCAAATTCGAGTCCATCAGCTAAATCCGTGTTATCCGTGTTCTAAAAAAATGAACGCTGATTGAGTGGATTAAACCCTTCGTCCGATAGCTATCGGATAAGCTCAGGGCGACGCGGATTTACTCGGATTCATTTCACGCAAAGAGCGCAAAGGATATCGCAAAGAGCACTAAGAATTATATCACCACCTACTACCTACCATCCACTACCCACTACCTACTACCTACTACCTACTACCCACCACTTACAACCTAATCGCCAGCTGTAGGGTTCCGCCTAATCCTTGCTCAACGATCTTTTGTAGAGTGGAGATACGGACTTCCTTGATGTTGTTTTCTATTTTGGAGATGTAGGATTTGGTTGTGCCGGTTTTGTCGGCCAATTGTTCTTGAGTCAAACCACGGTCGAGGCGAGCTTGTTGCAATAGTGCGCCTACTTTGAAATGCTCGTATCCACTTTCGAGAATCTCGCGTTTATGAGCGCCACGCTTACCATAAGTACGATCCACAAAAGCATCAAGGGATTCGGTTGATTTTCTTTTCGATTTCATAACGGCGTTTGATTTCAATGGCTTTTTCGATTTCACGGCGAGGCGTTTTTTGTGTTTTCTTGATGAATCCATGAGTTACGATGATGATTTGTCTTTGGTCGAAAAAGCAACATAATCGTATAGCGATTCCGGATGTCTGTACTCGGATTTCGTATAATCCATGAGTAGACTCCAGGTGCTTGAGATATGTTTCGGGTATTCTCGGTAACTCCTCAACTAGCCGCAGGGTCCAAATGACCTTGGACTTTGCCTTAAACGACAGTCTTTCGAAGAAATCCTGAAAATACGACCCATAAAACCTGACCTCTCGGATTTTTGCATTTTCTCCCATACAAATATACAAAATGTTGCCCCATAGTGCAACAAATAAAAACCTTAAAAAAAGGCCTTCGCCGCAATACTTGTGCCGAAAGGCCCAACATAGATTAAATTAAACGATTAACTTTTGGGAACACGGATTGGGCGGATAGCAGCGGATGTTCACGGATTTATTTCTCGCAAAGCACGCAAAGAAATGCGTCAAGAACGCGAAGCCCTATTAAACCATTCGACAATTACTGCCTGATATTACTATTCTGTCGGCGGGTGGCTTGTCCACGAACGGTGCGAACCGTAAGATTGGTCAGCCTGGGGGTGTAGCCTTGTGCGACAAGACCAATCAAACGGTTGGCGTTCGTGGTGCCTTTTTTGGTTACTTTTTGGGCAAGAAAAAAGTAACAAGAAACGCCGTAGGCAAGTTGCGTAATTATAAAACGATTATGATTTTATGGATTAATCAAAAATAAACTTACACCAAAATTGAAACATCGATTTCACGAACTTCAGAATATTTGCAAGCCTTTTTCACGGAGGGTATACAATGGGTGCAAAAGGCTTTTTTTTAACGAACTCATTTGCTTTTTTAGTTTTTATCTTTGCCAGCTTCGAGAAATAATTGGTTAGTTTTACACAAGCTCTTTTATACTTTTTATTATAATTAGTCAACGAGCGGTAATTTTTAGAAACCGTTAGAATTTTTCTCAAACCTGTTCAGCAGATAGCATCGCTAACACCTTTTCATTTTTCAAAATCTTCATTTTATGAATTTCAATTTTTTGGTTTCGACGATTGAACAAACGCATCGTCAATTTCAGCAACAAGCTGCCAAGGCCATCAACATCCAGTTGACAATGAGAAATTGGTTGATTGGTTTTTACATCGTAGAATTCGAGCAGGCGGGGGAAGATAGGGCTAATTATGGAACCGGAGTAATTGACGCGTTGGCTGAAAAAATGATAAAAATTAAGGGAGTTGATCGGCGATCATTGTTTCGGTTCAAGGAATTTTATTTGATGTATCCACAAATCAAATGCGCGATCGTTCAACAGGAATTGATTTCAGCGGAATTGGCCTCTAGCGTATTCCCCCAGAGTTGGTATATGAATGCGGATACGAATCGATTAGGAAAAGTGGGGTCAGCGACCCCACAATTACAAAACAATGAAAATCAAATAGATGCTTGGATTTTAATAACCAAGTTGTCGTATTCGCATATTGAGCAATTATTAGCCATAGAGGATGCATCCAAGCGCAGATTTTATGAAAAGGAATGCATCCAAGGCACCTGGAGTATTCGTGAGCTTAGACGGCAAATCAACAGCTTGTATTACGAACGCAGCCGAATGAGTCAAAAGCCCGATAAACTTCGCGAATCCATCACGATAAATTCAAAAACCAGATCTGATAACGATTTTATAAAGTCGGTGTATGCTTTCGAATTCCTGGATTTGAATCTGAAAGATGTGGTGGAGGAAAGTGATTTTGACAAGGCCTTGGTTGATCACTTGCAGGAATTCATGCTGGAACTGGGCCACGGCTTTTGTTTAGAGGCAAGGCAAAAGAAAATCCTGATAGGTGATACATACTATTTTATCGACCTGGTGTTTTATCATCGAATCCTGAAATGCCATGTACTAGTGGAACTGAAAGTGGATGCTTTTGATCATGCACATATATCACAACTGAACACCTATGTCAATTATTACAGGCAGGAAGTCAAATCACACAATGACAAACCACCAGTTGGAATATTGCTGGTGACAAATAAAAACCAATCTTTGGTTGAATACGCCACAGCTGGTATGGATAACCGGATGTTTGTATCGAAGTATCTGCTCAAGCTGCCTTCAAAAGAGCTCTTACAAGACTTTATCAGCAGCGAAATCAAGGATTGGAAGCTTAAATGAGGATTATATTTCAAATAAGATATATTGCACGCAAAGAAATGCGCCAAGAACGCGAAGAGGTTATCCTAAAAAACATCTCAAATAAAATCCGTGCCAATCCGCTTGATCAGTTTTATCCGTGTTCTAAAAAACGAACGCTGATTGGGCGGCTTAGACAGATTTCATTCGCATCAAAAACAAGCCCATCTACCCGGTGACTTAATTCCGCTTTATCTAGGGACGCTTTAACCTAAATTCCTATTCAACACACTTACGAGTAAACGCTTTACGGTCTCCATCTCGTCCGGTTTGCTTTCGGCAACAAATAAGGTCAAACTTGCCAAGGCTTCATTGCTGATCACGGTTTTGCCACCCGAGGTGTATAGTAGTCCGTTTCGCGACAAGAAAAGCAGGAAGCATGCGGCTGCGATGCGTTTGTTTCCGTCAACAAAGGCATGGTTTTTCACTATCAAGTACAATAGCATGGCTGCCTTTTCTTCCAAAGAAGGATAAAAATCCTCTTCACGGTGGCCCTGCATAATTTGACAAACTGCACTATCGAATCCACCGTCTTTCAACATTCCGAATAAATTCGAATCAATATCAGAGCGCATTTTATTGATTAGATGCTCATATTCCTTTGAGGATGGGAATTCGGTTTTGGTGAAATGTGTTCCGCGATCATCTAAGGCCTCATGATCATAATCATCAAGCAATCGCAACCCTTCGCGGAAGTGATTTAGCCAGTCGTACGACTCTGTATTACTGATTTTTTCTTCTATTACTCTACTTAGGATTCTGATGCCATCGTGCAACACTTTCAGCTCCTTGTTCTGCTGTTCGAGCCGCTTTTCATTGATGGCCACGCCCTCTATCAGATAGGCTTTCAGTCGCTGCGTAGCCCATTGACGGAATTGTGTTCCCCTTTTGGAATTTACGCGGTAGCCTATGGATATAATGAGGTCGAGATTATAGTGCTCTACATTCCTTTTAATCAGCCTATTACCCTCCGGTTGAACTGTCGCAATTTTTGCGACAGTTGAATCAATATCTAACTCACCTTCTTTGAAAACATTAACAATATGCTTGCTTATGGTTTTGATATCCCTATCAAAAAGCAATGATAATTGCTGACGATTTAGCCAGACGGTATCATTCTCAAGCTTAACATGAAGCTCGATATTATTATCATTTGATTTATAAATTTCAATTTGGTTATTAGCTATCATAATTGTCTTAAGAATGATTTTACTGGGATTTGCGAAAAGAATTTTCCAAAAAAGCTTCGATGAAAAGTTAAACCCGCCGCAATGCCCGTGCCGAAAGGCCGAGTTCCGATTGAATTAAACGTTTAATATTGGGGAACGCTGATTGGGCGGATTAAACACTTCGACCCTTCGACAAGCTCAGGGTAAACAAGCTCAAGGCGACGCGGATTTGCGTGGATTTCATTTTCGCTAAAAAATCCGCGTCCTTGCGCGTGGTCTGTCAATCCGTTTTCAATTTGTTAAGGCTACCCACGTAGTGCGCAGCAGGTTCCTGCTACCTCCCACTCTACCCGGGCTTGACAAATCTCGCAAATTATTGTATTTTAGTATTTTCCAATTGAACGGGAGTTGACTAACTACCTGCAAATAATACAAGAGTATACGCTGTCGCTAACCAACACGAAGACGGTGAGCGAAGTATGCTGGGAACTGACCAAGAATGTAATCGCACATATCGGGTTCGAGGATTGTGTAGTGTATCTGTATGATGAGAACTCGGGCCGACTGATTCAAGTGGCTGCGCATGGACCTAAGAATCCCATCGACCTTGATATCTACAACCCCATCACCCTCAAACCAGGCGAAGGCATAGTGGGTAATGTTTTTTCATCCGGAAAAGCGGAGATTATTTCCAACACTCGCCTCGATGATCGCTATGTGGTGGATGATCAGTTCCGGTTTTCTGAAATCGCCGTACCCATCCTGCACAACGGCAAGCCCATCGGCGTAATTGATAGCGAACATTCGGAAATCGGTTTTTTCAATGATGATCATCGGATGATTTTGACAACACTCGCGTCAATCGCATCCAACAAGATTGTAAAGACCCGGGCATTCGACCGGCTGCAGATGTTGAATATAGATTTGGAAAAGCGTAGGGCTAAAGAAGAGTTACGCAACCAAGAGCTTAGCAGATTGAACGCACAACTGGATGAAATCATCTACAGCCTGTCACATGATTTCCGCGGACCGGTGCTGGCTACACGCAGCTTGATTGAGCGTCTACATGTGAATCCCGTTAAGTTCAACGAATATTACCCGATGCTTTTCAAAACGGTGAATAAGCTCGATAGCATCCTTCTGAACATCTACTACTACTCCAATAACCTTCGTAATCCTGTTCAATCGAATTTGGTGATTCCCGAAACGCTCATCACCGATATGATCAAGTTTTTGCGCAA
Source organism: Bacteroidota bacterium (assembly GCA_046302815.1). Lineage (GTDB taxonomy): Bacteria > Bacteroidota > Bacteroidia > AKYH767-A > OLB10 > JALRAP01. The sequence continues at coordinate 6,850 of JBKCHO010000012.1, forward strand.
TGAGTTCAAAGAGGAATTCGAGTTTGAGATGCACTCACAAGGGGCGGGTTATATTGAAACAGATGAATCGCGACTTAAGGTTATTGTGCGCTCGGTGCTGATGAACTCCATCCAATTCGGAGCGCTGGAGGGCAAACCACTTTGTTTGAAAGCTACCGTTTTGCACGGAAAAGAAACCTGTAAAATCATTCTCGAAGATAATGGCCCGGGTATTCCTGAGCGATTACTTAACAATATGGATTCCGTTTTCATGCGAGGCACTTCGCAAAGCGATGGCGCCGGCATAGGTATTTTTGTTTGTAGAGAGGTTGCTCGTCGCATCGGAGCCAAAATTACTTGGGATAGTCAGCCGCTGGATGGCACTAGGGTGGAGATTGAGATTTCGTCGAAAGGGCTTTAAGGAAATGAATAATTGTGAACGCGGATTAAACCCTGCGCATGATTGCAAACGGAAAAGTTCCGGTTAAGGCGGCTTTACGCGTGTTTCATACTATACAAAACTAAATTCGCGTCCATAAGCTGAATCCATTTTATCCGTGTTAACCAGAAAAATAATAAATTGTTAAATACTGATTTACAATTACTTGTATCAGATGGGCAAGAAAAAATATGACACGATTGCATACCAACGATTTGTTTTTCAAAATATTGTTTTCTACTTTAGAAATACCCATCGTACTAATACATAATAACCATGGACGGCCAATTGCATATCATACAGGCCTTCACCAATTCCTTGTCAGCGAAAACTTCGCTGGAAAAAGTATGCTGTGAACTGGTTAGCAAAACGATTGAATTCTTTGGCGCGGTTGATGTTGCTGTTTACCTGTACACCGACAAAACACAGGAGCTGGTAAGAACGGCTTCCGCCAAGAGCGGAACAGGCACCCTGCATGTGCCACACCCTCCCAAAATCTTGTTGCCCGGAGATGGATTCGCTGGTTGTGTTTTCAAAAAAGGGAAACCCGATTTACGAACCCGAATCCTGCGAAGCAATTCACCTCGTAAAACAGATTACTGTGAAATGGCCGTGCCTTTGTGTTATGCCAACAAGGCCATCGGAGTCGTTCATGTAATAAGCAACAGGAAAGGAAAAATTACGCAAGATGGGATGATGTTCCTTTCAGTCCTCGCATCCATTGCATCCACAGTGATCATCAAAACCATTGCAAGCACACGATTGAATCAAACCGAGAACAAGTTGCTTCGTACAAGAACATTTAACGCACGCGATAAACAACGGTTTGAAGAAATCAGAGGGCGCATGGATGAAATCCTATACAGCCTGTCGCACGAATTCCGAGGTCCAGTGCTCACCACCATGAGCCTCATTGAACGAATGGCACACGACCCCAAACGGTTCGATGAATACCATCCGATGCTCAAGACCACGGTGAACCGGCTAGATAGCATCCTGCTGAACATCTACTACTATTCGAACAACCTCCGCGAACCGGTGCTCACCAACGCCGTTATCCCCGAAAGGTTGATTCAAGAAATCGTGGAGTTTTTAAAGCATGAATTCAAAACTGCATTTGATATAAGGATACGAAGCAACAGCGAGGGATACATCATCACCGATGAGAACCGCTTCAAGGTCATCATTCGTTCACTTCTAATCAATGCGCTGCAATACGGACACAACGGCTCCTCGAATCCGGAAATCGATATCGAATTGCATTTTTCGTCAGACGACTGCAAAATATCCATTCAAGACCATGGACCTGGATTACCTAAATCGCTTCGCAAAAAAGCCAACAGCATTTTCAACCGTGGTACTGCAAGCAGCAAAGGTGCAGGAATTGGGATATTCGTTTGCAAGGAACTCTCTCGAAAGATCGGTGCAAAAATCGAATGGATCAGTGAAGAGGGCAAAGGTACGCGTGTAGAGTTGGTGATACGAAACGGTGATCAGTAGCATTTGTTTGCCGGCAAGGAATCTACATTAAACACCCTCCTGCGGCGAGGCAAAACACTACCACCGCCTTCTGCCAATGCATACCGCCTGCTGATTTTATCCCTACCTTCGAGCCGCGATGGAAAACAAACCCGTTATTTGTATCGGAGCGGCATTGGTGGATGAGATTTTCACCGGCAAAGCAACCATTGAGCCAGGCACTAGCAATCCCTCCACCCTATTCAGAAGCGCTGGTGGTGTGGCACGAAACATTGCTTCGCACTTGTCTCGGCTCGGCCACCCATTGGAGTTGATTTCCCACATCGGCAACGATGCCTCCGGAGATTGGTTATTCAAGCAGTGCACAGACGCTGGCATCAAAATGAATCTTGTTGTGCGAACGGAACAACCCACGGGTTGCTTCACAGCCATCAACCACTCGAACGGACAACTCTTCGTAGGTGCATCGATATCGTATCTGGAAACCGAACTGACTACCACATATCTGGAGTCGATATCAACATCATTGCGCGAAGCACGATTATTGGTACTGGATTGTAACCTAAGTGTGGAGTGCATCCAATGGATCTTGCAGTTCGCACAGCAAAACAAAATACCTTGCATCATCGAACCTGTTTCAGTCCCGAAATCCCAAAAGCTTAAACAAGCTGATCTTTCATTCACCCTGATGATTTCCCCCAATGAATCGGAATTGTGTGCCATTGCAGAAACAGCGGATCTGAAATCTGCAATCGACAAGGTGCATGGTCGTGGACTGAAACACCTTTGGATGCGTTCGGGCGACAAAGGATCGACGATATACAGTCCAACCGGTAACCTTCACCTCGATGCACCTAACACCTCGCTACAAGATACCACCGGTAGCGGTGATGCCGCCTTGGCGGGATGGATTCATGGGTGGTTGATTGGTGCGAAGCCCGAAGATTGCCTACGGCTCGGACACGCCCTCGCTGGAATCGCCATTTCCGTAAAGGGAGCAGAGCTGGAAAAACTGGATCGAGACCTGCTGATTGAGGCATACAAGAACTTTTAACACCAAGATGAACCCGTTTTTGAAGATACATCCCGAAGTAGCAGACGCACTGCGTAACAATAAACCCGTGGTGGCTTTGGAGTCAACCATCATCGCCCATGGCATGCCTTATCCGCAAAATGTAGAGACGGCTCGTGCGGTGGAGCACATCGTGCGTGAACAAGGCGCCATACCCGCCACCATCGCCATACTGCATGGCAAACTATGCGTGGGGCTCGATGAAAAACAATTGGAAGAGCTTGGCAATTCAACCGATGTGTGGAAAGTAAGTATCCGCGACATGGCCTATGTGGTGAGTAACAAACTCGCTGGAGCCACAACAGTGGCTGCCACCATGCGCATAGCATCTGAAGCGGGCATTCGCATTTTTGTAACCGGTGGCATCGGTGGCGTTCACCGAAGCGCTGAAACCACTATGGACATATCATCCGACCTTACGGAGATGTCGAAGACAAGCGTTGCCGTTGTTTCCGCTGGTGTGAAATCCATCCTCGACATCGGACTCACACTCGAATACCTGGAAACGCTTGGTGTACCAGTGGTCACATACGGACAACCCGATTTCCCAGCATTCTACTCTCGCAAGAGCGGATTCAAAAGTCCGCTGCAGCTCGACACACCCAACGCCATCGCAAGCATGCTGCACTCCAAGTGGTCAATGAATCTGGAGGGCTCAGTGCTCATCGCAAACCCGATCAGCGAAGCCGATGAAGTGCCTTTTGAAGTCATGGAAAAACACATCCGTCAAGGGCTCGAAGATGCAGCCAAAGCCGGTATCAGCGGAAAGCAAACCACACCCTTCCTTTTGAAACGAATTGCCGAAATCACAGGAGGCGACAGTTTGATATCGAACATCGCGTTGGTGAAGAATAATGCAGCGGTCGGAGCACAAGTTGCCAAGGAGTTGTTGATTGTAAGTGGCGGGTAGTAAGTGGTGGGTAGTAGTAGCACCACCTACCACCTACCACCTACCACCTACCACCTACCACCTACCACCTACCACCTACCACCTACCACCTACCACC
>JBKCHO010000013.1:0-14710 GCA_046302815.1 Bacteroidota bacterium
GGATTGTTGACATCCCATTTTTCATCTTTTTGCTGACCATGGGATAACAGAGGCAGCAAGGCAAGTAGGAACATTAACAAATGTTTGCACAGGTTCATGTCAGTAATGATTTAGAAGAGTTGAAGGGCGATAACGGTCAAGAACTTTTACGAGCCTTGAAGTATTCAATGAAGATTGGTAGTAGTGACAAGATGATAATTCCCAAGATTACCGCACTGAAATTATCCTTAATGAACTGAATGTTTCCAAACAAATAACCAGCTGTAAGAAACAACGAGACCCACAAAAAGGCACCGAAAACATTGAAGTTGAAAAACCTTTTGTAGTCCATTGTGCCGACACCAGCCACAAATGGAGCGAATGTTCGAATAATAGGAACGAATCGAGCATAAACGATTGCTTTGCCGCCATGTTTTTCATAGAACTTCTGCGTCTTCTCAAGATATTCCCGCTTGATGAATCGGGATTCACTTTTAAAAATTCCTGAACCAATATACCTTCCAATATGGTAATTGGTGGCATCTCCAATGACGGCGGCGACGAAAATTACACCATACATTATCCAATAGCTGAGACCGGATTCGGGCAGGGCAATAATTGCACCAGTTGCAAACAACAGCGAGTCGCCTGGGAGAAATGGCGTTACAACCAATCCGGTTTCGCAGAAGACAATCAGGAAAATGATGGCATATATCCAGAGTCCATAGTTGGCGGTAATTTCTACCAGATGATCATCGATATGCAAAATAAAGTCGATGATGAATTTTAGTAGTTCCATAAATAATAGGATAAGTTATGATGCCATTTTCACTTCTGGCAAATTTTCATTGCTTCCCAAGGTTCGAAGCATGCGAGTATGGGAACGAATAGCATCCCACATGGTTTTATTCTCGTGGTAGGTAATTCCAAACTCCTCAGCAGTTCTTTTAACTATTGGGCTCAAGGATGGATAATGTATATGGCATATATGCGGAAAAAGGTGGTGTTCCACCTGATAATTGAGGCCACCAAAAAACCAGGTAGCCAACCAGCTTCTCATTGCAAAGTTGGCAGTGGTGTTTAGTTGATGGATATTCCAGTTGTTTTTTACATCTCCGCTTTCATCGGGTACTGGGAATGTGGTGCCTTCGACAACATGTGCCAGTTGAAATACAACTGCCAATGTGATTCCTTGAATGAGGTGCATGGACAGGAATCCCAGTAAGCAAAGCCAAATAGGTGCTCCTGTAAACATGATGGGAAGTATCAAGAATAAGGTAAAATAAACCGCCTTCGAGAAGAAAAGGATGAAATACTCTCTGGCAGGGTGCTTTTTGTTTTCGTAATTACCTAGTTTTTTTCTGAAAAATGTTTCGAAATCCTTTTTAAAAACCCAGGAGAAAGAAGTCAAGCAGTAAAAAAGATAAGCATAGTAATGTTGAAAACGATGTATTTTACGAAGTTTATTTTCTGTAGACAATCGAATTAAAGCAACGGGCTCTAAGTCCTCATCGTGTCCAGGAATATTGGTGTAAGTGTGATGGATTACATTGTGTAGGATTTTCCACATGTATTTATTTGTCCCAGCCAAGTTGAAAGTATATCCCATAATCCTGTTTATAATGCCATACTTTGATAGGGAGCCATGCACAGCATCATGGGAAATGTTGAATCCAACAAAGGCGGTAAAAAGACCCATAAATAACCAGCTTGTTAAACTAGCCAAAACATTTGCACCTGACAAGAATATGAAGTAGTAACTACCAAAGAATCCTGCTAGAATAAAAGTAACCTTGAAAAACATCAATGCATTTCCTTTGGTTGATAACCCTTTGCTCAGAAAATATTCCTGAATTCTTTGGTTCAAAACTTCTGTAAAAGTCAAATCCTGGGTTTTTCTGAACTTTATTCGATTGGTCATACTGATTTTAGATCTATAAACTTCCGGCAAATATAACTACCGATTCTTTACACAATGGATTGTTTTATAAGTATTTACAATAATAATAATGGACTGAAGGTCAAGCCTTTGAAAACTTCTGCTAATGCTAATCTTACCTTTTGCACTACACGGCTAACAATTATCAATGTCGCTGGTTACTTGTATTGTGTAAATTAGAGGTTAATCCTAAACAAATGTTTATCAAAAAGGCACTTAACATAGTCGTTTTTTTCGCAACCCTTTTTCTTTGGGGATGCCAAAAGGATGGCGATTCGGATAGTGTCTCCCGACCGTTGGCTTTTGAAATCCCTCAAGGTTTTCCCTCTCCAGTTTACAACTTCAGCAATAATGAGGTGAACTCAAACAGGTTTGAATTGGGTCGTAAGCTATTCTACGATCCGATTTTGTCTAGAGACAGTACCATATCTTGCGGATCTTGTCATCAACAAGCCGGAGCATTTTCGCACATTGATCATCGCGTTAGCCATGGCATAGACAACCTCAATGGAACTAGAAATTCACCCTCTTTGTTCAATCTGGCATGGCATAACAGTTTTTTTTGGAGCGGAGGAAGCAATCACATTGAAGTACAACCCATCAGTCCAATCGTAAATCCTACAGAAATGGATGAAACGCTGGCAAATGTGGTAAGCAAATTGCAACGAAGCAGTACCTACAGGAATTTGTTCCAATCTGCTTATGGAAGCGATTCAATCACCTCGCAAATGATGTTGAAAGCCATGGCCCAATTCATGGCCATGTTAGTGTCATCGAATTCTAAATACGACAAATACATCCGAGGAGAATCCGGTGGGAACTTGACTGCCCAAGAATTGAGTGGATTGAATCTTTTCAGACAAAAGTGTTCTTCATGTCATACCGAACCTTTGTTCACCGATTTGACTTTTAGAAATAATGGTTTGGACTCTGTTTTCACGGATGACCTTGGACGAGGCGAGATCACCGGAGATCCAAATGACAACGGCAAATTCAAGGTTCCATCGCTTCGAAATGTCGAGGTTTCTTTTCCATACATGCATGATGGTTCAGTGAATACATTGGAAAAGGTCTTGGATCACTACAGTTCAGGAGTAAAGCCATCCTCCACCTTGGATCCCTCATTGGTTGGGGGTATCTCATTGACCACACAGGAGAAAGCCGATATCCTGAGTTTTTTACGAACCTTGACTGATAATCAGTTCTTAAACGATACAAGGTTTTCTGACCCGAATTGATTGTTTATCGGGATTTTCCTCTACATTTGGTTTAAATTCCTGTTTTTTTGAGAGGTGTTTATTTCATATTAGCTGGTGTTGTTGCTGGGTTGATTGCCATTGGGGCCTATTTGACAGGCACTGATTGGTTAAATTTGGTAATAAACCCAATCCCCGCGCTACTTCTTGGTGTTGCTTGTTATCAAAACTTGCGGATAAATGGATACCATCCCAACATAGCTCTTTCAATGTTAATCGGCTTTGTTTTTTGTTCTTTGGCCGATCTTTTCATTACCCTAAATGAGACAGGTAAAACCCAGTATTATCTGTTAGGAATGGTTATGTATATGCTAACCTACCTCAGCTTTATAGTTGCATTGACTTATGGGGTTCCCATATCTCATATAAAAGAAAAGCGGCATTGGGGTCAATTGGCTTTTGCTGCCTTTTTAGTTGTTTTGATTGCAGAGGTTTATGTACTCAACTATGAATATTTCGGTGCGTGGAAGTTTGCTTTTGCCATTTACGGCTTGTTTCTTCTAATTCTGAGTATCGCATCTACCATGAGAATGATGTATCATGGAAAACAATCTTATTTTTTGATTTTGGCTGGAACTCTTATGTTGACTTCTAGTGACCTATTGGTAATCCTATCGGATTTTTCTCATTTATGGCAAGGTGCCATCAATTGGATCAATCCGGTATACTATTTGGCTCTAATATTGATTGCATTGGGTTTCTCTCTTGGAAAAAACCCCAATCAAATCGAGATTGGTTAAAACCTAGTTGTAATGCGCAGATTGATGGTTCTGCTGCTTAGATAATTAGGTACAGCATAAGTCCTGTCGGTTACATCAGTAACCCATAAATAAGATACTGTATTATTGACCTGCAAAAGGTTGAATACCTCCAATCCCAAAGACAAGTAATTCAGTTTCCTGAATAATCTCAATCGGGAATTATTGGGTTTATCCTCATCGATAATGGTTTTAGAAAAACCAATATCCACCCTCCGATAGGACGGAAACCTGAGCTTGTCTTTATATCTATCTGGCCCTGGGGGACCAAAAGGCAATCCGGTTCCATAAACCAATGTCATGTTCATTCTGTAAGAAGGGAACTTCGGTAGGTAGTCCTGGAAAAACAGACTGAAAGTGACTCGTTGATCAGTTGGTCTTGCTAGTCTGCCAGGAGTGTTGGCAACTGAATCAACAGGAGTGTCATTAAATGTATATCCTGGAATAATTTGCTGTCCCTCGTTATTGAAGTATGTATAGTATACATCACCTTCTATATCCTCTTCGGTCTTGAGCAAGGAAAGGCTGGCCCAAGACTCAACACCTTGAACAAATTCTCCATTAATGCGGAAATCCACACCGGTAGCATATCCAGATGATTTGTTGTTGGCAAAATATCTAAGTCTGAGGTTTTCAACTTTGTATGGAACAAGGTTGTCCAGTTTCTTATAGTATACTTCGGTCATGAATTTGAATTCACGGCCCCAAGCGAGAAATGTGTAATCGCCTCCTAATACAAAGTGGATCGATCTTTGCGATTTTAGATTGGTATTGATTTTTCCTTCGTAGTCGCGCATCTCCCTGTAAAGCGGTGGCTGGTAATATACACCAGTTGATATTCTGAAAACCACATTTCTCTTCCATTCAGGATCAAAAGTGATTCCTGCCCGGGGACTAACCAAAAACTCATTAGATAATGTCCTGCTGGTAAACCTTAATCCTGCGTTGAGGGAGAATGTCTCACTTTTGCCTAGCGCCCAACTTCCCATGATGTAACTCGAAAATCGAAAGTTTGTTAAGGCCGTATCCGTTTTAACCAACTCCTGCATTTGAATAATTTGAGATGGGTTACCGGGTTGTCCAACATTATCTGGAGGGTGAGGTAAGGCAAAGCCAGCGGAGTCGATATATTCCCACTCACTTAATTTATCGTTGAATGATTCCATTCTGGCCTGGGCGCCGTATTGAAGGATTTTATTTCCTTTTTCCCAATACCCCTTAAACTCACCGTTATAAATTGTGGCCTCTAAATCGTTCCGTGCATGTTCCAAAAAACTGCCAACTCCAAGGTTGGAGGCCGATTCACCAAATGCATCAGAACCTAAATCCTTTTCTAATTCATCTATGTAGTATTGTCCAAGCAAATCGAATCGTTCGCTCTCTATGGATTTGTAGGTAGAGGCAATGAACTTGATCCATGAATCATCTGAAAATTTGTGTCTCAGAGCCAATGCTGCAGTGCCTGAGTTGTAGCTGTCTATTTCCTTTCCATCAAAGTAAATACTGAGCCTCAATGCCTGGTTAATGGTACCGAACTCCGTTTTCCGGTCTACTGGGATAATCTCATATTTGTTGGCAGAATAATTGCCAAGGAAAGTCAAGTCATTGCGCTCATTCAATTTCCAGTTTATCAACGCTTGGAAATCGCTGAAAGATGGCTTGTATTCTCCCTTTGTTTCCAACGAATTCAATAAGTATTGGGTAGTTTTTCTACGAACGCCCAACATGTATGTTAATTTTTTGGACTTGGAAATACCTTCCAGATGAAATCCAGCTCCTAGCAGAGAGGCGTATGCGGATCCACCAAAACGAGTAGGGTTTTTATATTTTACATCCAATACACTCGAAAGCTTGTCGCCATAAATGGCATCAAATCCCCCGGCGCTGAACTTCACGGTAGAAACAAGGTCAGCGTTGATGAAGCTTAATCCTTCTTGTTGGCCAGAGCGAATCAATAAAGGCCTGAAGACCTCAATGTCATTTACATAAACCAAGTTCTCATCGAAGTTTCCACCTCTGACTGAATACTGTGATGAAAGTTCATTGTTGGAAACCACCCCGGGAAGGGTTTTCAAAACGGCTTCAAAACTTCCAGTTGTATTCGGTAGTTCGGTCAGGGATCGTGGGTTTATAGAAATGATGGAACCCGGTTCTCTCCTTTTATCTCTGATTTCAATCTCAGGTAGAGGAGTAGTTCCAATCTCCATTGCTATATTCAAGCTTTTTGTTTCTCCTGGGTCTAAACGCACGGTTATTGTTTGCGTAGTAAGGCCAATAGAAGAAAATGAAACGGCAATGTCTTCACCAGCTGGGACTGGAATTTCGTAACTGCCACTTCCGGAGGTAGCGGCTCCAACGGCTTTTCCTTTAATCGAAATCGAAACTCCTGCCAAAGGACGACCTTGATTGTCGGTTACCAACCCTTTGATCCTTGCAATGTCTTGTCCAAGTCCTGTAGTAACTACAAGAAGGAGTAAGATTAAAAATGCAATAGGACGGATTTTCATATATCGGTTTATGGTTCAGGATTTAATCCTTTTTCTTTCTTTTGAAATCACCCCTTTGCCACGCTTCGATGAACTGTGCCCAAGCAATGGGATTCAAAAGGTTTATGCCTGGATATTGCCCTGCCATGTAGGTTTTATTCAACCTTTCGACCATCATGGCTTTGTAATTACCACTTCCATCCATGGGCAAGCTAACCATTAGCTCTCGCATCTCCTCCAATGCCATGTTCCGTTTGGCTCTTTCAAGATCATCGTCAGGTACACGAAGGCTCAGAAATGCTTGCCTGAATTGCTCTTTGGTTGGCCAGGGGTAAATGACTGCTTCCTTAAGAAGCACAGTATCCGAAGACATAATTTTTATCAAGGAGTATCTGTCGGTGTTCAATGTGTCTGGTATAACAAAACTGCTTTTTTTGAACCCTACGGCAGAAAAATCGATGGTGTCACCCATTTGGGCTACAAAAGAGAAAAATCCACCATAGTCACTAATCGTGCCTCTAAAAGAACCCCGGACCACAATACTAGAGTACGGAATAGGTTGTAAGCTATCACCTGTAACAACCACTCCTGAAAATTGCACCAGGTTGTGGTTTTGTGATTGCGCCTGACTTGTCAAAATACCTGACAACATGATGATTACAAATGTTTTAAGTCGACGCACCACTATTCTAGTTTTCCTCAAATTTAGCCATTATTCGTCTCATGAACGGAAAGGTATTTATGATGTTGTTTGAGTAGACATTTAATTGATGCTAAGATGTTATTGGGGTCGGTTTTAATGATAAATTTGTGAATGAATCTTAATGATAATAAAATGAAAAAAGTCTTTCTAGCGTTATTTGTTTTTTCGTTAGTTCTTTCTGCTCAAGGGCAGATAACCATAAATTCAGCTTCCATTCCTGTGGCTGGTGATACCTTTCGTTATAGCAATGCCCAAATAACATCCGCAATTGATCCCATACCAACGGGAGCCAATTATACATGGGATTTCTCCTTTTTGCAACCAATTTCTCAGGATATTGATACTTTCAGGACGGTAGCATCAACTGGAACCACATATGCTTTTTATTTTGCGGATTTATCATTCAATGCAAACAGATCCAATCAAGCTAAAAAAGGAAATTTAGGTCTACCCAATGTGCCAATTGGAGGAGGGGTTACAGTTAGTGATGTGGTGGCTTTCTACTACAAATCCAATACCCTTTACCAACAAACTGGATACGGAGCCACCATCAATAGCATAGGAGTTCCGGTAGGGTTTAATAACAAGGATGTTATTTATCGTTTTCCGATGAACTTTGGAGATGTGGATACTTCCGCCTCTGACTTCAATATAAGCATTCCCAACTTAGGTTATTACGGACATGACCAGGTTAGGGTGACGGAGGTAGATGGATGGGGTACCTTGATAACGCCATTTGGTTCTTTCAATACACTTAGACTCAAATCTTCGATCACTGGGAACGACACATTGTTCCTAGATACCCTTGGATTTGGATTCCAATTCCCATCTCCACCTACTACTGAGTACAAGTGGTTAGGAACAACAAAATCCATCCCATTGTTGCAGATTACAACTACGGGCGGACAGTTTGGTGGAGGCACCCAAAATGTTACTTCCGTAGTGTTTCGAGACAGCCTCAGATCATTTACTTCGTTAGATGAGAACTTGACAACCATTGGATCTTTGACCCTTATGCCCAATCCTGTACAGTCGTGGGTCTCCATAAAATTGAATAGTCAAGTTCAAGGCACAGGTTCAATTCGGATGATTTCCATCGATGGTAAATTCAGCAAGGAAATATGGAATGGCGATCTTTACCACGGAGGCAACATCATTAATTGCGACATAGCGCGTTTCAATCCAGCACCTGGAGTTTATGTATTGGAAGTATCATCGGCTGGAAGGTTGGCAAGGACCAGGATGATCGTCGTTCGATAATCCAGAAAATCAGTATCCCAAAATTTTCATCATCGATTTGGCACTTTGCTCCTTAGCAAAGAGTCGGGTAACGATTTCTCCATTCTCATCGCGGTCAATCAGTACATGCTTGGGAGCGGGTATCAGGCAATGCTGAATGCCACCATATCCACCCAGCGACTCCTGATAGGCTCCGGTATGGAAAAAACCTATGTAAAGAGGCTCTGATTTGTCTCCTATAGGAAGAAAAACCCTGCTTTTCACACTCTCCATGATGTAATAATCGTCGCTATCACATGTTAGTCCTCCCAAGTTTACCCGTTGGTACTCCTTGTCCCAATGATTCACACTCAATAGGATGAACTTTTGTTTAATACCCCAGGTATCGGGCAGTGTAGTAATGAAGGAACTATCAATCATGTTCCATGTCTCCTTGTCGTTTTGCCTTTTCTCCTCCGTTATGTTAAAGAGGATTGCACCGCTTTCTCCAACTGTAAATGACCCAAACTCAGTAAAGAGATTGGGTTCCTTTACTTTTCTTTGATCACATATAGACTTGATTTGTCTTACAATCTCATCCGCCATGTATTGGTAGTCGAAGTTTGAGCTAAGTGAGGTTCGTATGGGAAACCCTCCTCCGATGTCCAGGGAATCCAATTCCGGACATACTTTCTTGAGGTCGCAATACAGGTTGATGCATCGTTCCAACTCAGCCCAGTAATATGCCGTGTCTCTTATTCCTGTGTTGATGAAAAAGTGCAATAATTTGACCTCCACATTTGAAGTCTTTTTTATCACATTCTTGTAGTAATCCACGATTTCTGTGTGTCTAATACCTAATCTGGAAGTATAAAAATCAAAGTTTGGTTCCTCTTCTGCGGCGATTCTCAACCCAATTTTCAATTTCTCCTTTTTGTGTATTTCCTCATAATCATGGATCTCATTCATATTGTCCAGAATGGGAATCACATTCACGAAACCGTCATTGATCAGGTCACAAATGTTCTTGGTGTATGCTGAACGCTTATATCCATTACACAACACATAAACATCCTTGCTAACTTTTCCCCTCTCTTCCAAGTTCCTGATGATAGGTATATCGAATGCAGATGAAGTCTCTAAATGAATGTCATTCTTACAAGCCTCATCGAGTACAAATGAAAAGTGGGAACTCTTAGTGCAGTAACAGTAAGTATATTTACCTTTGTAATCGGCCTTGGCCATGGCAACATTGAAGAATCGCTTGGCTTTTTGGATCTGTTCGCTGATTTTCGGTAAATAACTGATTTTTAGTGGAGTTCCATATTGCTCAATGATATCCATTAATGGGATTCCATTGAAATGCAGGGAGTTATCAACGACTTCAAAGCCCTCTTGAGGAAAATCGAAAGTCTGTGAAATGAGATCAGCGTAACGGTTTTTCATTAAAGTAAGTGAGTTGGATTGTAAATTTAGTGATAAAGTAAATAACTCGGATATAAAATTTTAAAGCCTCAATCAACATTCAATATGATTAAAAATGTAAAATTCATCGAGGTGAAATCCGAAATAGGGGCAGGAACTAGAGGTGCAAGTTTGGGCGTAGATGCCATTAAAATTGCTGCTTTGGATTACGGAAGTTCCCTTTTTAATAAGTTCGATTCAATAGAGATAAAGACAGAAAACCAACTGCTTTTTGCAAATCCTGGTACGCCCTATGCAAAACGACTCAAGGGTATCATCAGTACTTGTGAGAGAATTTCTAACGAGGTTGCATCTACTTTGAAGTCGAAATCCTTTCCAATAGTGTTGGCAGGCGATCACAGTACATCCACCGGAACCATAGCGGGTATTAGACAGGCATTCCCAAAACACAAACTCGGGGTCATTTGGATTGATGCCCATGCCGACTTGCATTCGCCTTACACAACACCTACAGGTAATGTGCATGGTATGCCCTTGGCTGCATCCATTGGTGAAGACAATACCCAGTCTAGGATTAACAAACCGGACAAGGAAACCATCGATTTATGGAACAAATTCAAAAAGATTGGTGGCATTACTCCGAAGATCGGATACAAAGATTTGGTATACATTGCGATGAGGGATGTCGAACCAGAGGAGTCCTATTTGCTCAAAAAACATAAGGTGCGGATTTTTACGACAAATGATGTGAAAAGAAATGGAGTAGAGAAGATTTCTAGAGATGCACTAGCCCACTTGTCGCATTGTAACCTCATATATGTCTCATTCGATGTCGACAGCATGGATTCTTCCATCTCCAAAGGAACTGGAACACCTGTAAGAAATGGTATCACCGAAAAGGAAGCGGGTAGCTTATGTGTACGATTGATTCAAAATGAAAAGGTCTGTTGTTTTGAAATAGCCGAAGTGAATCCAACTCTTGATAAGGAAAACCTGATGGCAGAGAATACTTTCGAGATTCTTCAGCGAGTTGTAAGCCAATTGACCACTTGATTCTATCGACCAATGATTTTTGAGATTAAACTTTCGGTATTGGTTGCTGATTCATTCCAAAAAGCTTTTGGCAAGGAACTGGATAAAAAAGCAATAGTTTTCCAAGCAACACGAAAAGAATTCAAAGGTGATGCAACATTGGTTGTTTTCAACCTAGCGAAAATAGCCGGTAAAAACCCTGAAGATACAGGAAACATATTAGGGTCGCAGATGGTAGCAGATTCCGACCTGATTTCGAATTTCAATGTTGTCAAGGGCTTTCTGAATCTTGAGATTAATGATGCACATTGGATAAATTCCTACAACCAAATTCGGGATATGCATCAACCGCTGCCGAGCAACAATAATCACATTTTGGTTGAATACTCCTCTCCCAATACAAACAAGCCACTACACCTTGGGCACATCAGAAATAATCTGCTTGGATTCTCGGTAGGCGAAATCCTGAAATACGCAGGAAATAAAGTTACCAAGGTCAACATCATCAATGATCGTGGAATTCACATATGCAAATCCATGTTAGCGTGGAAAATCGCCGGGAAAGGGGAAACACCCCAATCCACTGGAATGAAGGGCGATCATTTGGTTGGTAAATATTATGTCGAATTCGACCGGATGTTTAAAGCAGAGGTAGATGCAATGGTGGCTCAGGGTTTGGATAAAGAACAGGCTGAAAAGAATGCACCATTGATACAGCAGGCCAGGCAAATGCTCCAACAATGGGAGGCGAATGATCCCGAGACCATTTCTCTTTGGAAAACCATGAATGGGTGGGTGTATGAGGGATTTGATGTTACTTATAGCCGTTTAGGAGTCAATTTTGACAAGATTTATTACGAATCCGACACTTATATTCTAGGGAAAGCCATCATTGAAGATGGTTTAAGGCGAGGGGTTTTATACCAACGAGAAGACGGTTCCGTTTGGATTGACCTGAGGCCGGATGGTTTGGATGAAAAACTTTTACTGCGCTCAGACGGCACATCAGTGTATATGACTCAAGACATCGGTACGGCCATCAAGAGATACGAGGATTTCGGTTTTGATAGTATGGTTTATGTAGTAGGCAATGAACAAGATTATCATTTCAGGGTGCTCTTTCTAGTTCTGTCCAAGCTTGGTTATGGATGGGCGCAAAAGCTTTATCACCTTTCCTATAACATGGTTGACTTGCCATCAGGAAAGATGAAGTCGAGGGAAGGAACGGTTGTTGATGCCGATGATCTGATGGATGAGATGGCTGCTGAAGCTGAGAAAATCACCAGAGAACTTGGGAAATTGGAGGATCCGGACTCAGATGAGTCCAAAAACCTTTATGAATCCATCGGAATGGGAGCACTCAAATATTTTTTATTAAAGGTTGATCCCGAAAAAAGAATGCTTTTCAATCCGAATGAATCTATTGATTTCAACGGCAACACAGGTCCTTTTATTCAATACACCCATGCCCGTATCAAATCAGTTTTGCGAAAAGCTTCCACGGTTTCCGAATTGACTGATTACAGTAATATTAAATTGGATAGCCATTTCGCAATAAATGACAAGGAAAGGCAATTAATTAAATTGCTCCTGGAATTCGATGGAATTGTATATGAGGCATCTCAAAAGCTTTCTCCTGCAGTAATTGCCAATTTTGTTTACGAAGTGGCCAAATCATATAATCAGTTTTACCACGATAATGCAATCGTTGATATGGAGGATCTTGCAACGAGTCGCTTTCGTTTGAAACTTTCAAATGATATCGCTGGTGTCATTTCAATTGGTCTAGGACTTTTGGGTATTCAATCGCCAGAAAAAATGTGATGGTATCAGTAGACAGATTATTGGTTTTTTGTTTGGCATTGGGTGTCCCTTTCAGCAGTTTGGTCTCAATGAAGGAAGTGTCATCCAAGGATGTTACTACAACTTGCGTTGCATCAATTGCAAAGTATGATTTAAATCTTCGTACGGGAGATCTTGTTTTTAGAAATGGTAAAGGTTTGGTTAGTTCCTTTTTCAGGAATACATCTCAAACAGAACGCAAGTACTCTCATGTGGGAGTGCTTGTCAAGTCTAATGGAAAATCTTGGGTTTATCATATGATAGAAGATCCGAATGGGAAAAATGATTTCAAGATAGAAACTTTAGAATCTTTTTGTTCAAATCAATATAATCATGGTTTTGCAGCTTACCGATATCCACTGAGTGCTCAGCAACTGAAAAGATTCCATTTCAAATTGAATTTCTGGAGAAACATCAATCCTGAATTCGACTCCGATTTTGACCTGAATTCTGACAACGCACTTTACTGCACTGAATTCATACAAAAGACGCTTCTTGAGCCTAACGGTATTTCATCCTTTAAAAGTTCTCATCAAAACCAAGATTATATTGGTTTGGATGACTTATACATCAACAATCAAGCTACCCTGATCTGTCAAATCGATTATCCATGAGAAAAAGTAGTTCTATTCATATTGCAATAATCACCCTTGTATTAACCTCTATATATTCATGTGGATTTTGGTCAAAGAATCCATCTGAGGTGCTTATGGATTTTATGAAGGCTTTGGAAGATAAAAGATTTGATGATGCTAGGGAGATATCGACTCCTGAAACCGTTAAGTTGGTAAATCTGTGGGAAAGTATTTCCAAGCTCTCCAACGATTCCATGCCTATGGGTGGAAGTCAAATCGAAATTATTGACGAAAAAATTGAAGGAGATACAGCTACAGTTCAGTTTGTAGTTGAAGGGAATGATTTTCCTTCAACTATTAAACTGGTGAAATCAAATGGCAGCTGGTTGGTTCATTTTACCAAGCAGGATGCCGCGATGAAGGATTCTGGATTTCAGGAAGAGGAAGAGGAGGGCTTTTACGAGGATGATAATTACATGGATTTGTCTGAAGACTCTTTAATGGATTTGGACTCAACCGCTAACTTTGAATAAGTTTTAAGTAAAATATTTTAAAAAAATGTTTGAGAATTTAAGTGACAAACTAGACAGGGCCTTTAAGGTATTAAAGGGTCAAGGAAAAATTACCGAAATCAATGTAGCCGAAACCATGAAAGAGGTTCGGAAAGCATTGTTGGAGGCGGATGTCAATTACAAGGTTGCCAAGACATTTACCGATACCGTTAAAGAAAAAGCCCTCGGTCAAAATGTATTGATTTCAGTTTCACCAAGTCAGCTGATGGTGAAAATTGTACATCAGGAATTGGCTGAGTTGATGGGTGGAAGCATGACCGAGCTTAACCTTAAAGGTAGCCCTGCAATCATCTTAATGTCTGGCCTTCAGGGTTCGGGTAAAACAACGCTCTCTGGAAAACTCGCCAATTTTGTCAAATCTAAAAAAGGTAAGAATCCGCTGTTGGTTGCTTGCGATGTGTATAGACCTGCTGCAGCTGACCAGCTCAAGGTATTGGGAGAGCAAATCGGAGTAACTGTATATGCCGAACCCGGCAATACTGATCCAATACAGATTTCGAAAAATGCGATTGCCCTTGCCTCAAGAGAGGGATACAGTCCAGTAATCATCGATACGGCTGGTCGATTAGCTGTCGATGAAGCCATGATGGCGGAAATTGAATCCATTAAGCGTGCTGTTAATCCTACTGAAACTCTTTTTGTAGTGGATGCCATGACGGGCCAGGACGCTGTCAATACCGCTAAGGCCTTTAACGATAGGATAGATTTCAATGGTGTTGTATTGACCAAACTAGACGGTGATACTAGGGGTGGTGCTGCTCTTTCAATTCGTTCAGTAGTAGACAAGCCCATCAAGTTTGTTGGTACTGGTGAAAAGATGGATGCCATCGATGTTTTCTATCCGGAAAGGATGGCCGATAGAATCTTAGGGATGGGGGATATCGTCTCTCTCGTTGAAAAGGCTCAAGAGCAATTTGATGAAAAG
>JBKCHO010000014.1:0-72652 GCA_046302815.1 Bacteroidota bacterium
AGCGGGAAATTATACAGTTACCGTAACTGATGGAAATGGTTGCGTAGGTTCCACCTCGCAGGCTGTGGCCATCAATACAAACCCTTCGCCCATCATTACCGGAAACTTTGTAGCATGCCAAGGTGCTGCAACAACCCTCAATGCACCAGCGGGCTTCACTTATTCTTGGAGTAATGGTGCAACCTCGGCTACCATCAACCCAAGTGTTGCGGGTATTTACACCGTGACGGTGACCGATGCCAATGGTTGCTCCGGTTTCACATCTCAGGCCGTAACCATCAACCCCCTCCCTGCACCTGCCATCACTGGCACATTCAATGTTTGCCAAGGATCAAGCGCCACATTGAATGCCACGCCAGGTCTGACATCCTATCTGTGGAGCGATGGATCCACTTCATCCACAATAAATCCAAATGCCAGTGGACTCTACGCTGTTACTGTAACAGACTTAAACGGTTGTATTGGAAGTATCTCACAATCTGTTACAATCTATCTCAATCCTATACCGGTAATCACAGGAACCACCACAGTGTGTGATGGAACACCTACTACTTTCAGCGTCGGCCCCTACAACTCATATGTATGGTCGGATGGTTCAACTACCCCAACACTCACCACTACCGTTGCCGGAACCTATTCGGTGACTGTGACCGATATCAATGGTTGCATCGGAAGCGCCACAGAAACATTATTAGTTAACCAGATCCCATCCGCATTCGTATCTGGAAATAATAGTATCTGTCTAGGTGAAAATATAGATTTCAATATTGTCTTCAACGGGACGGCTCCTTTCACTTTCGTTTGGACTGATGGATTGACAAATTCTGCTCCGATTGTTTCCAATTCCACAAACGCTTCAATAAATGTATCTCCCGGATCCACCTCTACCTATTCTCTAGTTTCCGTTTCTGACGCCAATTGCCCTGGCAATCTCTCTGGGAATGCTACAATAACTGTCAACCCCTTGCCCACCCCAATTATATCTGGCGACCTTTCCATATGCGATGGCGATTTTACCACACTGTCAGCAACACCAGGGTATGCTTCCTACTCATGGAGCAACAGCAGTAACACATCTTCCATCACCACCGGCACACAAGGGTCTTATTCGGTGACCGTAACTGATATCAACGGTTGCATCGGAACAACCGTTGAATCGTTGGTAGTAAACCTCAATCCTGCACCAGTAATCACAGGAACCACCACAGTGTGTGATGGAACGCCCACCACATTTAATGCAGGCTCCTATAGTTCATATGTTTGGTCTGATGGTTCAACCGCATCAACACTCACAACAACCGTTGCTGGAACCTATTCGGTGACTGTGACCGACATCAATGGCTGTATCGGAACCACTTCAGAAACATTATTCGTTAATCAGATTCCGTCCGCATTCGTGTCTGGGAATAATAGCATTTGTGCAGGCGATAACATTGACTTCAGTATTTTATTCAATGGAACTGCTCCGTTCACATTCGTTTGGACTGATGGGTCAACCAACTCTGCACAGGTTGTCTCAAACTCCAACAGCGCTTCGGTTAATGTGTCTCCAGGCTCCACCTCTACCTATTCACTTGTATCCGTTTCTGATGCAAACTGCCCTGGCAATCTCTCGGGGAATGCTACGATAACTGTCAACCCCTTGCCTGCACCAATCATATCCGGCGACCTTTCAATATGCGATGGTGATGTTACAACACTGACAGCATCGCCAGGATATGTGTCGTACTCGTGGAGCAATAGCAGCAGCAATGCATCAATCTCCACATCTATCGGAGGAGCATACACTGTATCAGTCACTGATGCCAACGGTTGCGTTGGAGTCTCCCCCGCCGTATCACTCCTTGTAAACATGGTTCCTGAGGTTTCATTTATTGCAGATACGGTAATTACTTGTAAGGAACAAAAAGGTGTGTTTACTAACACATCTATTTATGATCCTGGCTCCACTTTCGCTTGGACCTTTGGCGATGGAGGGTCATCAACTGCCACCAATCCTTCGCATCCTTATGCGAACCAAGGCTCTTATCCTATTTCACTTACCATCACTACGCCTGCAGGATGTGTTTCATCTCAAACGGGCAATATTGACATAGTATTTTTCCCATTACCTGTTGCTGATTTCGTTACATCTCCAGAGATAAGCGGTGTATTCAATGGAAAAGTTGAGTTTGTTGACCGTTCGGATTTTGCCGTTAGTTGGAAATGGGACTTTGGAGATGGCAATTATGCTTTTACACAAAACGCCGAACATTATTTCAACGATCCGGGTGATTTTGCCGTAAGGCTCACCGTAACCAATTTGGCTGGTTGTGAAGACACGCACACAGAGGTGATCCCAATCTCTCCTTATTTTATACCGAATGCATTTACTCCTAATGGCGATGGGATTAACGATAATTTCTTCTTTTCAGGATATGGTCTCGATGTTTCCAAGTATGAGATGAAAATTTTTGACAGGTGGGGTAATCTAGTGTTTGCTGGACAAAACGCACTTGATGTTTGGAAAGGAAACACCACTGATAATGCAGATTCTCCTCAGGGAACTTATGCCTACCGTATCATTGTTAAAACTGTTGGAGGAAAAGAACATGTCTTCAATGGAACCGTTAACCTCATTCGATAGATTGAAATGCATTAAACTTAACAAAGGGCCGCAATAGCGGCCCTTTTTCGTTACACTGTGGATAACAGTTGGCCTTGAGATATTTCCTTTTCAATGGCTTCATGCAACCTATCCAAATCAACAGATTCATTGAAAGCCTGTATGGAATAACGGATGAAAAAACGATTTCCGGCTCGAGTAACGGGCACTTCAATTTTATAATTTTCAAAGAATCGCCTTTGCAGTGCGGCAGGATTACTCGTATTGATCGGAATTGAAAACATTTGACCGTGGAATTCATCGTTCAACGGGGCCAGGGGAAGTCCTCCGGTAAGTTGACAAAATCGTTCGGCGTTTTGTTGAGCAACTTTTCTGCACTGCTTTGAGACGGTTTCCCAATCGTGCGATTGCATAAATCGTATACAACCCGGTACTGAAAGATAAGCAGAAAAATCACGGGTTCCATTGAATTGGTGATGATCAAAATAAATGGAGTCGCTTGGTGCATCACTTTTATATCCCCAACTGATAATAATGGGGTCTAGCAATTCCTGAAAAGTTTTTTTTGTAAACAGGAACGAAGATCCCTTCGGAGCCATCATCCATTTATGGCAGGCGCCTGTATAAAAATCCACATCCATATTTCGGATGCTTAATGGAGCATGTGCGGGTACATGGGCGCCATCAACAATTGTGATAAGTCCTCGACGCCTTGCCTCGCGACAAATAACTTCTACAGGCAACTTCAAAGCGGTGGCACTAGTTATATGGCTGATGAAAACAACCCGGGTCTTGTCCGAGAACCCACGCCAAAAGGAATCCAAAAAGTGTTCTTCTGATTGGATCGGAAGTTCTATCTGCTGACGAACATATCGAGCACCTTTGCGAGCGCAATAATAATCCCAGGTACGGTCCATAGCCCCATACTCAAGATTCGTTGACAGCACCTCATCGCCCTCTTTAAGCTGAAGATTTTCAGCAACGATGTTGATAGCAAAGGTGGGGTTGGGTGTAAATATTAAATCTGAGGGGTCGCAATCGATGAAATCGGCCAAAGCGGCTATCGAATGTCGAACCCTTGCAGGTCCATCGAAAGCTATGAACTGAACTGGCTCCTTCTCAAGCAATAGTTGCCATCTTTGATAGTCTTCAAAGATTGGTTTGGGACATGCACCGAAAGACCCAAAATTCAAAAATGTAATTTCTGGATCAAGTAGGAATTGGGATTTGAAATAAGACTGACTGAACATAAACCTACCTATTGTTTATTTTTATTGAGAGTCAAGCGCATTAGGTGATAAAGTGGATAACCCAAAATGAAAAGCATGAGGCCAACCACATAAATCTGCGGATCGGAATACATCACACTTAAACTTACAGAACCATACACGAATATGAATAACAAGGGTAACCAAGGATAACCCAAAACTCTGAAACTAGAATCTCCAAGCTCTGATGGCTTTTCCCTCTTTCGCAAAATGAAGATGGCTGCTGCAGCCGCCAAAATACTTAAGCTGTCGAAAAACATTATAAAACCCAGAATTCGCTCGAAAGAAGTTAGGAAAAAAAGGACTAAAACAATCACCAAACAGAAAAATGTCACGCCATATTCTTGTACCTGTGTCTTTGGATTCACTCTGCCGAAAATACTTGGCATCACCCCATCATGCGACATGGCATGATACACCCTTGGATTACTCATGACTGAAACATTTACATAAGCCATGACGGATAAAAACATCATTATCGAAACAACATCATGTGCATAAGTACCCAATGCCGCACCCACTACATCAGCTGCCAAAGTGGAGGACTCTTTGAGTCTTTCGAAACCGATCACTTGCGTGTAGGCATAATTAGCGGCCAAGTATGCCACCATCACTATGGCAATACCTATCAGAACCGCCTTGGGTATATTTTTGTGCGGTTTCACAACATCTCCTCCAAAATTCATGGTTTGCTGATATCCACCATAGGTGAAAAAAACAGGAATAAAGCAGAGGAAAAAAGCAGACCATGGCGAAAATTCTTTTTGTTTGACAATTATTTCATGACTTGTGGATTCGTGTGACAAGGAAAATCCAGCCAGGGCAACCAGTATAATGACCAATATCAACAACAACTTAAAAGCCATGAGTCCATTTAACATTTGAGCACTCAAACGGAAGCCAGTCATATTGATGGCATATAAAATGACAATGGCTGTAATGGATACCACTTGTACACCAAATTCACCCCAACCTGGCAGTAGTAAAGGAGCCAAATATTCGGCCCCCATGATGGCCACTGCGGCGGTAGAAACCGCATTGCTGATAACGATAATCCAGTTTACCATAAACGCAAAAGCAGGATGGTAACATCTGGAAAAAATGCCATAAAATCCTCCGGCAGCAGGGTGACGCACACCGATTTCAGCAAAAGTCATTGCGCCTATCAGGCTGACTACGGCACCAATAATCCATGCGGCGAAAAATATCTCGACTGTCCCTGCTTTGGAAGCCACTTCAGCCGGTGTTCGAAATATCCCCATACCAATAACCAGTCCTACCACTATCATGGTCAGGTCATAATGGTTGAGTTTTGGCTTAATTTCCATGGATTATTCCAAGGCGAAATATACCAAACTAGGCATCAAATACCAATGCATTTTCAAGTGTCAAAAAACTATATTTGTAATTCAACTGAACAACCATGAAAAAAGCATTAGCGTTTATCGCACTGTCTTTGGCTAGCTGGCATGCGGACGGACAATTCCTTCAAGGAGTAAGCATCACTCCATTGAACCCTACCACGAACGACACAATCAGAGTAATAGCTACTGGCTATCTGCCAAGCTCTGGTTGTGATGATAAGACCATAACCATTTCGCAGCAAAGTGGACAAATCAATATCAATGCATTGCATTGCATGGGTTTACTTACTACCATTTGCAATGTAAGTGATACGGTTCTGATTCCCCCACTTCCTTCAGGCACCTATACGCTTAATTTCGCTCTTGAGGGGGGCTTTTTGCCTTCGCCATGTGTAGCAACCGGTCAGGCTGCTAGTTCGACGACCAGCTTTACCGTTTCCCAGGTTACTCAACCCACCAACAATAACTCGTTGGATTTTGATGGTATTGATGATTTTGCCTTTACACCCAACGCATCAAATCTGATTGCAGGAAGCAGTAACTTATCCATGAGCATGTGGGTTTATCCACGAAATACAATTCCTTCCTATCCCGACTTTGACGGGTTTGGTGGATTTCGGGATGATTTCGCTGGAGATTTTTACTTGTTGCAACTAAGCGCAACCAATGTAGAGGCCCGGTTGAGGAATAGTACCGGTACACCATACACCATGGTTTACACTGGCCTTCAGTTGAACTCATGGCAGCACTTCGCACTTACTTATGACGGCAATAACCTAATACTCTACCATAATGGAGTTCAAGTGGTATCAACACCAGCTAATGGAGTTATTAATACAACCGTAAATCCGTTTTATATCGGCAAAGCTCCATTTACCAATGCTCCATTCAACCTAAATGGCAAAGTCGATGAGGTTTCGCTTTGGAGCAAGACCTTGTCCCAACAAGAAATTGATTGTATTTATGCATCAGGTATAAACCCAACATCTCCGAATCTACAGCTGTATTACAAGTGTAATCAGGGTATAGCAGGCGGTAACAACACATCGGTTACGAATCTTGCTGATGCATCTGGTCACATCAATGGTGTATTTGACGGAATGAGCCTGAACGGAAGCACCTCAAATTTCGTTCAGGGTGTTGCTACAAGCTCCACAACCATCAATGCCGTACTATGCCCCGGGAGCAGTTACCAGTTCGGGGGACAAACCATCACTTCGGCTGGAACCTACTTTGAAACATTTACTGCTGCTTCCGGTTGCGATTCAATTGTACAATTGATCCTGACTTCTCCATCCTTCAATTTGGCTATAAGCCAATCAGGACCCACGCTCATATCCCAACAACCAACTGGTCCATACCAATGGATCAATTGTGCCACAGGCCAGCCTATGCCCGGAGCAACTGGACAGTTCTTTACGGCTACGGCCAATGGACAATATGCGGCCGTGCTAACTCAAGGAGGTTGTAGTGATACTTCCGTTTGCGTAACTGTAACAGGAATCAGCACAGGGTTGATGGAGAGTGAGCAACCATTACTTTCAATAATGCCTATGCCGTTTGATGACCAACTGACAATATCGATTCAAGACGGAAAATCGGCTCAACTTCTCATCAGCGATCTATCAGGAAGAGTCGTAATAAGGGATTTTGAAGTCGTTGGAGGTGAAACCAAAACCATTTCTACAGAAAAACTAGGAAGCGGTATTTATCTGTTGCGCTCGGTAGATGGAACTATACGGCTGAAAGTAATCCGCAAATAGCAACGACTTTCTTTTACAAAAGATTGGTCAGTATTACTTGTTCAACAAGTAACGCTTGATGAATTCTACTGTGGCATAAAACTGGAAGTCGACATTGTTTTTCTTCCTAAAACCATGCCCTTCATCTTTTGCCTCTAGATACCATACTGGTTTGCCTGTGCTATTCAGGGTATTGAACATTTGTTCCGCTTCAGTTCGAGGAACTCTCGGATCGTTACCGCCTTGCACAATGAACAAAGGTTTGGAAATAGATGATGCATTGTTGTTAGGGGATATTTTTTCAAGGAAGGCATTCATTTTGGGATCACGCTCATCTCCATACTCCACCCGTCGCAAATCACGACGATAATCCTCTGTATTTTTCAGGAATGTAACAAAGTTGGAAATGCCCACAACATCAATGGCGCATCGTATTTTATCTGCATACATAACAGAAACAGCAAGTGACATATAGCCGCCATAACTTCCACCCGTTACCATGATTCGATCTTTGTCGAGATCGGGTTGTGTGGAAATCCAATCAATTAATGCGCCAATATCCTTAACGGAATTCTCTCTTAGATATCCATTGTCAAGCGTGACAAATTTTTTGCCGTAACCCGTAGATCCTCTAACATTGGGGTAAATGATGGCGATGCCTAATTCCTCTAAAAAATAATTGTTTCGCCCTTGAAATCCAGGTCTCGATTGGGATTCTGGTCCACCATGTATATTAATAATAACGGGTCTCTTTCCAGTAAATTTAGAATTTGGACGATACAGAAAGCCGGATATTTCCAATCCATCAAAACTTTTCCATCGTATCAACTCTTCGTCCCTCAGGTTTGAAGCCACGATTCCTCCTAACTCGCTCTCAGTCCATCGCTCTACTTTAAATGTTTCAAAAGAATATGTGTATATATCTGAATTGTTGCTTGCCGAGGAGAATCCGAACACAAAGTCTTCACTTTTCGGCCTCCAAGATGCTCCGCCTATTTGCCCCTTTGGCAAGGATGTAATGGGCTGCCATGTAAGGTTGACAGTTTCGAGCACATAAACCTTTCCCAGTCCATCCTCGTTGGTAGTAAACAATATTCTAGTACCATCATCTTTCAAATCATATCCGGCCACATCCCACTTGATGTCGCTGGTCAGATAACGAATATCGGATCCATCCGCATTCATGCGCGCCAAACGCCTGTAATCGCTACCAAAATCCGTTATGAAAAAGATATGTTTGCCATCGATGCTGTATCGGGCAGATCCATTTACCACCTTTTCCTTTTTCGAAGAGGGTCCGATTTCTAACTTGGTTTTGGAAATCACATCATAAACATACAAATGACTCTCATTAACCGATAGTCCTTCAGAGATCAATATTTTTTTCTCATCAGCAGACCAGTCGTTTATATTCCAGCCACCCCCTTTCACCTCCATCACCATTGATGCAGAAGCAGGATCCATTGGACGCATCATCCAGATATCGCGATCGGCTCCATTGCGTCTCGTGGAAGAAAATAAAATACGATCACCTGTCTTGTTCCATCGAATATTTCCATTTTGAGAGCGACCGCCATCTGATATCAATGTGGTTCGACCGTCTGACAAATCATAACGGTACATTTGTGCAAACTCATTGCCGCCGACATCCCTGGTAAAGATGAAATAATTCCCGCTTGTTGGCTCAAAGGTGGCATTGGCAACAGGTTCTTCGAAAAAGGTGATTTGCGTGCGGGCACCCATGGGATTTTTCAAGTAATGCAATTGGGCCGTATTTCCAAATCTTGTCGTGATAAGCATTTCCCTACGAGTAGGATGCCAATCAACCGCTGAGGCGGATCTGGACTCTGTATATCGACGAACTTCGGTTGCTATTTCTGTAGAGAGCTCGGGGATATTTTTAACAATTAGATTGTCTCCAGGTCTAATGATAGCCGTCTTCTGAGCTTGGATAGAAGCGTTTACCAATAAGAACAATGAAGCCGTAACAAAAGGCTTAAATGGAATTGCTTTCATATTATTATTTGAATTTTGAATATCATAAACATCAAAAATGTCATTTGGTTTTCCTTGCCGAGTGCCCTTAACGAGGTTTAATAAGTAACCGATTCCGAGTTGTCTTTAAAATCCCGAAAGTCATCTTAAACCCAACAATAGGTTTTCCTGAGCTCTCATCCTTTGGCTCTGTTGTTTGGTCGTATCCTTTTCTCCACACAGATGCAGCAATCCATGTGCCATGACCCTATGCAACTCTTCCTTGAAGGATGTGCCATAATCTTGGGTATTGGCTCTGACCCTTTCTATGCTGATGTACATTTCTCCATTGATTTTGGAGCTGTTTGAATCCCCATCAGGGAAAGTGATTATATCTGTATTATAGTCGTGCGCAAGAAATTTCTTATTGATTTTCCGAAGAAAAGCATCATTGCAAAAAATATAAGTGATAGAGCCTATTCTTCTTTTTTTTGCCTTTGCACAAGCATGAAGCCAAAGCCTTACCTTTCCTTTGTCACGGAGCAGGAACTCCACCCCTTCGTTGAAGAATAAAATAACCTCTTGCGTCATCCTAAATGGTGGCTATGACCTTCAGCTCTATGGCAATTGGGGTAGGAAGGCAATTGATTTCAACTGTAGTCCGACAAGGATTGGCATCTTTGAAATATTCGGCATATAATCGGTTGTAAATGGCAAAGTCATCTTTCATGTTGGTCAGAAAGACCTGGACATCCACCATGTTTTCCCATTTGGATCCGGCTTCCTCCAAAATGGCTTTTACATTTTTAAAAACCGAATGGCATTGCGCTTCTATGTCATAGGAAACAATGTTGCCTTTGTCATCGAGATTGACACCTGGTATTTTCTTAGTGCCTCGCTCACGGGGACCTACACCCGATAAGAAAAGCAAATTCCCTACGCGACGGGCATGAGGATAAGCTCCTACAGGCTCTGGAGCCTTAGAGGAATTGATAGCTGAGTTATCTGACATATACTTGGCTTTGAGATTACAAATCTAAACATTAGACCAAAAAAGTATGGGTAATTCGAAAGGGTTTGTACATTTGATTAGCAAACATTGAATTATTATGAAAAAATTCATTTATGTAGCCCTTGCGTTCCTTTGCTTTTTGGGGTATTCCTGCAAAAAGTATGACCCCATAGAGCCTGGCAACAATCCCATTCCACCGCCAGATCCACAAGAGGAAAAATTGCGGATGAACCAGATTCAAATTATTGCATCCCACAACAGCTACCGGCAGATGACTACGGACACCGTTTTCGCCTTTCTTTTAACGGTTCAAGCTTTGATACCACCGCAATATGATCCAACAACTTTGGATTATGATCACTTGCCGATAGAAGTTCAGATGAGCCAGCATGGAGTAAGGGGACTGGAACTTGACATCTATAATGACCCGACTGGCACCGCATTCGCCGACCGATTTGCAAATTCTTATGTCGGCCTGCCGGTGGCATCCGGAATTCTAGAGTTGAGCCAACCAGGCATGAAACTGTTGCACATTAAGGATGTAGACTATAACAGCCTTTTCCCAACTTTTAAATTAGCCCTTCAAGCCATCAAATCGTGGTCGCAATCTAAACCGAACCATTTGCCCTTGTTTGTAAATGTTGAAACCAAGTCCGACTCGCCAGGAGATGACCCATTTCTACTTTCTCAAGGATTCACACCTGCCCCCAACTGGGATGCAGCTGCCGCTGAAGCCTTGGAACAGGAAGTACGGGATGTTTTTGGCCCCGATCTAAATGGATTATTCACTCCCGACATGCTTAGGGGACCTTACACCTCTTTAGAGGAAGCGGCCCTACAAGGAAATTGGCCGTTTCTTAATGAATGCAGGGGTAAAATCGTATTTATTATGGAAGGGAACGCCGTGACTTTTTACAAACAAGGACATCCATCTTTAACCGGAAGGTCTATGTTTGTGTATGATGAGCCCGGACAACCTGAAGCGGCTTTTGTTCTTCGAAATGACGCTAGATCCGATAGCACTCAAATAAGGAGCTTGGTGGAGGTTGGATACATGGTAAGAACTAGGTGTGACGCAGGAACTATTGAAGCTAGATTGGGGGATTATTCGGGCATGTACGCCGCCTTCGCATCTGGTGCGCAAATACTATCCACCGACTATTATCGACCAGATGCTCGAGCCGGACAACCTGGCTGGTCCAACTACCAAGTGAAGTTTCCCGGGGGATACATAGGACGAAAAAATCCAGTGAATGCAATTGAAATCAATGCAGACGAGGGTTTAACAGACTGAGCCACGAGTGGGTGCAACTTTTGAACAAACCCGGACCAAATGGTTCGGGTTTGTTATTTTTGATATGTAACTCAACACTTTAAAAGTGTCATATTCTGTCAATACATGGATTCCATAGTTTTCTTAGTAGCTGGAATGTTGTCCGGAGCGCTAATTGTTTTTTTCTACTTCAAAAGCAAATCGAACGGCGAGTCGATTCCTAAATCGGATTACCTGGAATTGGATCAACGATTCAGAGAGTTGGAACTTGCACATGCCAAATCCATTAGTGTGGATAAGGTGCAGAACGAATATGTTTCGAAAGAGCTGTACGAAAGCCTGAAGTCGAGCAGCGACCGGAACACATCCGAGCTGGATCTCTTGAAATCGGAATATTCTAAGCAACAACAGCAAATCGTACACCTAACTGGAGCTACCATGGATCGCCAAGAAGTGGAAGCCAAATTCATATTGAGAACCGCATATCAAGAGATACTGAACAAACTGCAAGAGAGAGAATCACTATTGAAGGAAAAAGAGGAAACTGTAATACAACTGAGCAAACAACTTACCTCGGCCCTTGAGAAGGAAATCCATCTCAATGAAAAAATTGGCCTTTTCAATCAAGAACTGGAAAACCTCCGACAGCAATCGCAACAAATGTTCCGCAATCTTGCCGGTGAAATACTTGAAGAAAAGAAAAAGCTATTTGTGGATGAGAACAAAAAAGAGCTGGGAACCATTATGGATCCTCTGAAAACACAGCTGAACGATTTCCGCGAAAAAATCGAGTCGACTCGCCGGGAAGATATCAAAGACCTTACTACTTTGAAAGGTGAAATCGAATCCTTACAAAAGCTGAATACACAATTAAGTGAGGATGCGCGCAAGTTGGCTACGGCGCTGAAAGCAGATGTCAAGATGCAAGGCAATTGGGGAGAAGACAGGCTCCACATGATATTACAATCGGAAGGATTGGAGCGCTATATCGACTACAACCGCGAAGCTCATGTATATGATGATGAGCAGGAGCGTAACCGCAGGCCTGATTTCGTACTCAATTTGCCTGAGGGCAGATGCCTGGTCATTGACAGCAAGGTTTCATTGACCGCCTATGTGGAATACCATAATGCCGATACTCAAGAGAAGCGCCAGGCAGCCCTGCAAGCACACATTAAAAGCGTAACCGATCATATTGAAAAACTTGGCGACAAGAACTATCATGCCTTGGCGAACATGAAAACACCCGACTATGTATTTATGTTCATGCCAGTTGAATCGGCTCTGACCTTAGTGCTTAATGAAAACCCTGATGTATTCAATAAGGCCTTGAACCGCAAAATCGTATTGATCACTCCAAATAATCTAGTAGCGACCCTTAAAGTCATCAAGCTGCTTTGGCAAAAAGAGAATCAAATCAAAAATGTAGATGAGATTTTCCGTCAGTGCGGAGCCCTTTACGACAAGTTTGTCGCTTTTTTGGAGCAAATGAACAAGATGTCGGAAGGTTTGGACACTGCCCGTTCAGCCTATAAAGCAGCTATGGATCATTTGTCAACCGGATCTAAAAAGGGCAGCACCATCATTGGCCGATTTGAAAACATAAGACAGCTGGAAGCCAAGGCCAACAAGAAGATGCCACCTAACTTCCTTAATGAAATCAGTTTGTTGCCTGATGACATCATAGATGGTGAAGCCCAGGACCTGACTGAATCAAGCCCACAAGATTCTTGATTTTATTTTCGAGCGATTGACTTGATGTTTTCGTAGGCGCATTTTACAGCATCAGCGAATAAACTCTTAGGTATGTTTGGAAAAATGAAAAGCGTCCATCCATAAGATCCGTTTTTATTGGGCACTTTATAAATGGCGTCAGGAAATAGGCTGCAAAAAACATCCTGGTCAATCATGCTCAGCCGCAAACAGGATCGGTTCTCCAATTCGTTTATAGTGGCAAACACACGACCTGACTTACGAAAGGTTCTGATGTGCCTGCGCCTCCCCTCCCGAACTTGCTGTAATTTCATGATGATATAGGCTGCTTGATCCTGATTAACCATCGTATTTTTATTTACTTTGCTGCAAAGAAAATCCATCCATGGCTAAAAACAAACAAGAGTGTCCGTCATGCGCCATGATGATCGACAACGGATTGGATGAATGTCCAATTTGCGGCTATGAGTTCCCTAAACAGGCATCCAGCATCAAATGGGTTGCCATACTGCTTTTGGTGGTCATTGCCTTTTATTTCATTTTAAGGATTATTTAATCGTCCGACATTTTTTGTCAAACTATTTTTTGAGTGCTTATTGCTTTTTAAAAACCGTGATGTATATTTGCAGCGCATTCCGAGTTTCCATGCTTCATTGCGTGGCGCCAACCGAGACGGAACTACGGTGGTAAAATAATGCGGACCTGGCCAGGTCAAAAATTCCGGGAAATCCCCCGAATACTATCATTGTTCCGTCGCGTTTGCACCGACCTGGTGTGCATTTGAATCATTTGTCTGTCACATTGATACAAAGATGTGATGGGCTTATCAAAATGCTCATGCTCATTTTGAACCCGCATCTTGTACACAAACAACGATGAATTAAAAATTTCAGTAATTATATTCTTAAGGAAGAACAACTAAAAACTCTGACAGATGAAAAACGAAACGAAAAAAAAGAAAAAGATTTTATTCTTAGACGAGACTAGGCCAATAAAGCCGTCAAGGACATACTCAGAAGTGATGCGTTCTTGGGATGAAGAATTGTTGTCATTAAATCTCATTACGCCGGGGCAATTAATGAAGGAACCGCCGAGCCAACCAGACGATACGATAAAAGTAAAATTCATAAAAAAATCTAAAAAATAATAATGGCCACATAAATTAACTTATATAATCATAAACCCAAAGAAAAAATGAAAAATCACAAAGCAAAATCACAAAAGGTCCGTTCAGAAAAAGTAGATGACAAAAAATATAATTCCTCCAAGCAGGAAGCCTACATCGAATCCATCCTTCAAGTGTTGAAACAAAAAATGCTTGAATCTCAAGAACGAAAGTCCCAATTGCCCCTGTTTATCCGCAGCACGGAAGATATGATGAAAATAATAAACGATAAGAAAGATAAGCAAAGGCATATCGTCCGCAATCAAGCAAACATTACTGCTTTTTTCCAAAAAAGGTCAGAAATGACTGCACGAACAAAAAAGGAACAAACTGATGAATCGTCAACGGAAATTTGAAAGACATCAAATGCATTTCCTTTAAAAATAATTATCATACAAAATTAAAATCTGAATAAAATGAAAAACAAAATGAAGAAAAAGAAAAAGATTTTCTTTCACGACGCGACAAAACCGCCGAAACCGTCAAGGACATACTCAGAGGATATGCGTAAATTAGATGAAATACTATTGTCTCTTAATCTTATTTCCCCAGAGAATTTAAAAAATCCGCCACCAGAAAACCATGACAATACCATAACGGTTACATTTATTCGACGACCAACCAAGTAAATCAGCTCTTGACCCTCTATCAGACCATGAAAAATGATTGAATCATAATACCCGAAAATAAACCGCATCCAGAGTTCACTGCATGTCAGTGATGCCAACCGGCCCAGTGCGCCCGGTGGAAAATTGATGCGCCATGGGATGTAAATCATCTCACCATGGAAGCGCCGTGCTACAGCCCCTGTTCCGCGGAAGCCGGCAGGGGCTTCTTGTATCTAAATCAAATCATAATAACAACCTAAAAACAAAGAACCATGACAACAAATCCACGCCTGATTACTTCCGAAGCGGTTTCGGAAGGCCACCCAGACAAACTCGCAGATCGCATATCCGATGCCATCTTGGATGCATACCTGGAGGTTGATCCAAAAGCCAAAGTAGCATGTGAAACCCTGATCACCACGGGTAAAGTGATTATTGCCGGTGAGATATCGGCAACTGGCAAGCCTGCAAATACATTGATTGAAATAGCTCGTGAAGTGCTAAGGCAAACAGGATATACATCCGAAGCCGTCGGCTTCAACTGTGATACCGCTACCTATATCGACCTTACACACTCCCAAAGTCCTGAGATCTCCTCTAGTGTTGAACACGGAGGGGCAGGTGATCAAGGCGTGATGTTCGGATTTGCCTGTGATGAAACACCGCAGCTCATGCCGTTAGCGATCACCATCAGCCATGAGATACTGGAAGCATTGACGGAAAAAAGGAAATCCGGAGAGATGCCATTCCTTCGACCAGATGCAAAATCACAGGTGACCATCCGCTATGAATATGGTCAACCAACAGCGGCACATGTGGTGATTGTATCCACCCAACACGATGAAACGATTGAGCGCAGCCGATTACGAAATATCATAGAGGATCAAGTGGTGAGTCCTATTCTTCGAAAACATTTTGGAACCGGCAATGCAATGGTCATCGTAAATCCATCAGGTAGCTTTACGATTGGAGGCCCTCATGGAGATACAGGATTAACAGGTCGAAAGATCATTGTAGACTCCTATGGTGGTGCTTGTCCACATGGAGGAGGTGCGTTTTCGGGGAAAGATGCCAGCAAGGTGGACCGGTCGGCAGCATACATGGCGCGGTACATCGCCAAACATGTCGTTGCAGCAGGACTCGCCACCAAGTGTACCGTCCAGCTTAGCTATGGCATAGCCATAGACTCCCCCATATCCATTGACGTGGACCTCTATGGAAGCTCCGTATATGTCGATAGCGGCGTTTCAAATGCATGCAAACGAATCTTCGACCTGCGCCCATCCAAGATTGCAGAAAAACTCGGACTGAACAAACCGATTTTCGCCGCAACAGCATCTGGTGGACATTTCGGAAGAGAGGAATTTCCATGGGAGCAACTGGACCCTGGTATCATTGCGGCTTTACAATCGGATGAGGAGACACGAATGGACAAGGTTGAGCTGGAGCGGAGAGAACGGGCGCGAAAAGAACATGAAGGAAAACAAAAATACGCGTTACTTCCAACGCAGGAACTCATCAATACATTCAATAAGATTGGTAGTATGGAGTTTGAAACCATTCCTCCCAGCGCAATGCTTGCAATCAAGTTCATCCACCATGAACTCTTCCAACGAGGAATCAACTGCGACCTGATCAATCAGCGGAATGAAGCGGGCAATATCACGGGATGCACCTTCACCATTCCCATAAGAATTGAAGACATTGATGGCAGACCAACCTTGGTAAGGGCGAATGGAGAAATGGAATAACCGTCAGTTGCAATGAAAATGGAAAGAGATGAATTGAAGAAACAGCTTGAGCTATTCAAAAAGGAGTATCAACAAATATTTGGTAAAATGACCGACCAGAAGTTAGTGGACTCCCACAACAGTGCTTGCAAAATAAAAGCATGGGGCTTGTTCGTTGCCGTTTATACCGAAGCAAGGAAGGAAGAGCTGCTGAAACGTTTTCCCGATACCACAAACGTAATCGAAAAAAAAGGTCATGAATCCTATTCTTACAGCTTACGACCGCGAGGTGTTTGGATCGCATATATCAACGGGGTGAAAACCTTGGCTTGCTCCGAGCTTGACGACCAGCCTCCAACCAAACCGAAAACAGAGCCCTTTAACAAGGATCCGGATGGACATCAACTGGATTCTATGAGCTTGAACTGATTGAATCGCCTGTAAAACCCTTGTTTTTTGATTAACTTTAAAACTTTGGGGCTTTAGATTGTTATTACTGAGCATGCGCACTGGTTATAAGTTCATTCCTTACGAAGCAGCTGACGAATCTCCATTCGACAAGCTCTTCGGCATATTCAAAGAGCTGATTGTCCATACCTCGGGCGACTTCGACGAGGCTATAGATTGGCTGCGTGAGTTGGACAAGGAATACCAATTGACCAACGAGGCTTATACCATTGATGATTTCATCGAGGATTTGAAAAAGCGGGGCTATATCCGAGAAGCGGGTGCCGAGCCGGGCTCTGGTGGAGCCCTGACCGCCAAAATGGAGCGAGTTATCCGGCAATCGGCCTTGGAGCAAATATTCAAAAACCTGAAGCGAGCAGGATCGGGAAACCACCAAACCTCCTATACGGGTTCTGGTGATGAACATACCGGCGAACTACGCGATTTTCGATTTGGTGATTCTTTGGAGCAGATACACATGCCCGAGAGTCTGCGGAAAGCCCAAATTGCTCATGGGATTGACGATTTCCAAATCAGTGAACAGGATTTGGTTGTTGAAGACACATTTCATAAATCGCAGATGAGCACCGTGCTCATGATCGATATCAGCCATAGCATGATCCTGTACGGTGAAGATCGAATCACCCCTGCCAAAAAGGTGGCCATGGCCTTGGCTGAACTCATTCGCACGCGATATCCTAAAGACACTTTGGACATCATTGTTTTTGGGAACGATGCCTGGCCCGTTACCTTGAAAGAACTGCCCTATCTGCAAGTGGGACCCTATCACACCAACACCGTTGCAGGGCTGCAGCTGGCGATGGATATTCTTCGCAGAAAAAGAAACACCAATAAGCAAATATTCATGATCACCGATGGCAAGCCCAGCTGCCTTCGCAACAGGGATGGCACCTATTATTTCAATTCAAACGGACTGGATCAGTCCATTGTTGACCGCTGTTACGCTGAAGCCATGCAAGCCCGCAAATTGCACATCCCCATCACCACATTCATGATTGCCCGCGATCCATACTTGCAGCAATTCGTGAGCAATTTCACAGAAGCCAATCAAGGCAAAGCCTATTTTGCCGGACTGAAAGGATTGGGGCAAATGATCTATGAAGACTATCGAAAGAGTAGAAGAAGAAAATCGCTCTGAAAAACCCCTACCGAAAACTCGAAAAAATGAACCTAACTGAAATCAACACCCTTGGCGAATTAAAAAAACATGTTGCTCCAAAGCCGCATGAAGGCATCAAAGAAGAATTGCGTCGCAACCTCATAGCTGCATTGAAGAACGGTGACAATCCGTTTGAAGGAATTCATGGTTATGAAGATACTGTTATCCCAGAACTTCAACGGGCAATTCTTTCCAAGCACAACATCAACCTACTTGGTTTACGCGGACAAGCCAAAACCCGCATTGCGCGGATGATGGTGAATCTTTTGGATGAGTGGATGCCGATTGTTGCCGGTTCGGAAGTGAACGATGACCCGTTCAGTCCTTTGTCGAGATACGCCAAAGACACCATCGCAAAATTGGGAGATGAAACTCCAATTTCCTGGATACATAGAAACGATCGCTTTGTGGAAAAACTCGCCACACCCGATGTTACTGTGGCAGATCTGATCGGTGATGTGGATCCCATCAAAGCCGCCAACATGAAGCTGTCTTATGCCGATGAGCGCGTCATCCATTTTGGAATGATTCCCCGAGCCAACCGCTGCATATTTGTGATCAATGAGCTGCCCGACCTGCAAGCCCGCATTCAAGTGGCGCTGTTCAATATCTTACAGGAAGGAGACATCCAGATCCGCGGATTCAAATTGAGATTTCCATTGGACATGCAATTTATTTTCACTGCCAACCCAGAAGATTATACGAACCGAGGCAGTATCGTTACCCCTTTGAAAGATCGTATTGGATCACAAATATTGACGCACTATCCGGATTCGGTTGAGGTAGCTGCTAAGATAACTTCACAGGAAATCCGAACCGAAAAGCAAGAACATATCTATATTCCAACATTGGCCACCATTCTGATAGAGCAGATTGCATTCGAGGCTCGCCAAAGCGAATATGTGGATGTGAAGAGCGGTGTCAGCGCGAGAATGAGCATTTCTGCAATGGAAAATCTAATCAGCGCCGCCGAATTACGCGCATTGAAATACGGTTTGAAGCAAACATCCATCCGCCTTAGCGATTTCCTCGCCATTATTCCTGCATTGACGGGAAAGATGGAGATTGCGTACGAAGGTGAACAGGAGGGTGCTCGCTTTGTTGCAGAACATCTGATACGACAAGCGATTAAGTCTACTTTCGAAGCAATTTTTCCGAAAATAACAAAATTGCAAAAACAAGATGTTGTCGGACCTTATCAAGAAGTTATAGAATGGTTCGCTAATGCTGATGAGGATTTCGAACTCACCGAAAATATGGACGATAAATCGTACCATGCACAACTCAATAAAATCATTTCGCTAACACGGTTGGTGGACAAATATCACCCTGTAAAAAATCCGGGAGATAAGGCTTTGTTACAAGAGATGATTCTTTGGTCATTAGTTGAACACAAGAAGCTGAGCCAGGTCAAAGTTGACCAAGGCGTTGGTTACTCCGGCGGTTTGAACGAACTGCTGAAGGGATTGTAGACCTTTTTATTCTTGAACATATTTGAATTTGTCTAAAAGAAAAAGGCCTGTTTTGATACAGGCCTTTTTGATGCTTGAATTTCAAAGTTATTTATTGCTTTATGAATCGAGCTGACCGGATCGAACCATTGAATTCAGCTTGAAGATAATAAATGCCCAGTGGTAAAGATGAAACATCGATGCCCAATTGGCTCTCGCCCATGGTAACATCCCCCTCGGATGTGTAAACGATTCTTCCACTGATATCCATTATCGCAATCCTTGCTTTCGAATCGAGAGTAGATTTGAATTGCACTATTAGTTTTTCGGACACAATATTTGGATTCACGCTCATCTCAACCATGTCCGATTCCATTCCTGATTCGCCAATATCCCTGCACGGGAATGTGATAGCCAGACTGCGATATGCACTTGAACCACAAGCATTGTTGGCGCGAACACTTACATTACCTGTGGATGTTTTGAAATTCACAAACACATTTGCGAATGAGGTTACCAAAGCTGTGCTACTCGATGTAACAGTTCCCGCCTGGATACGCGCTCCTGATGGAACAGTCCAACGGTAAGATGTTGCGCTTGGCACCGGTGCAATACTGTAGGGAACACCTTGCTGATTCCTACAAGGTGTTGTTGTTCCAGTGATTGGTCCAGGTAAAGCTGGTATTCTGGCTATGGATAAAGTCCTGGCCGAGCTGGTTCCACAAGCATTAGTGGCGGTTACAGATAAGGTGAGTGCAGTAGTTCCTGAAGTAAATGAAGCCGTAATCGCACTTGTTCCTTGCCCTGTAGTTACAGTACCATTTGTAGAGGATAAGGTCCAATTGTAGGAGGTGACAGTGCTGTCGGCAACCACGCTATATGGTATGCCAGTAACAGAGCAAGCGCCAGTAGTAGGGCCTGTAATAATCGACGGAGCTGCAGGAATATTCCTACTAACAGCAACAGATGCACTACCGCTGGAACCACATGCATTGACTGCCGCTACAGTGATGTTACCAGATGCAGGGAAGCTGGTTCCAAAAGAAACAGAAATGGCGTTTGTACCCTGCCCAGATGTGATGGTCGCACCTGTTGGCACAACCCAATTATACGATGTGGCTCCAGAAACAGCTGCTACACTAAATGTGCGAATGTTACCTGGACAAATCAAATTGCTGCCACCACCAATGGCAACTGCACCTGGAGTTGGAGGCGTTGGACAACTCACACAAGAAGTCAAGCATGCGGCATTGTTGATGGCATTCACCATCACGGAAGTGGGCTGAGGCCCGAATCCATTATTGAAGTTGATACCAACACCATTGACTAAATGGCAATAGCTCATGATGGTTCCAGCAACTGGAAGCGGTCCTGCGGCGCACGAACCTGAATTGTATCCAGCAGCTGGACCACAACCATCGATTCGAGTGTTGTTTCCATTCCAAACACAATCATGTGTATGTCGGGAACCTAAAAGGTGTCCGCCTTCATGCGTGACAACCTCAACAGACCATGAATAAGTTGGTACATTTTGGTAAGTAGAGTTGATCGCGCTATAGCCCATCTTGTATTGATTCGATGTGGAACAAAGTCCATTCACATAGGCAACTCCACCTCCACCATTGTATCCGATCAGCATGGCCAAATCACCAGCAAAAGAAGTCCGGTATGCGCCGAACTGATTCAAATAGTTGGAAGTAGTAGTTCCGGTGTACGGATCAGTTGTATCCCAAATAAACAAGGTTTGAAGCGTTGTGGAAATACCATCGTTGTTGTACAATGTGTTGACTTGATTGAATAGCCCTTGCATATAGGTGTTCACTGCTGACAAACTTCCCTTTTGGTTGTATATATCTTGGTCTGTTTCCCAATACCAATCAACACACTTGGTAGTTAAAGTTCCTGGAGGAACAGGCTCTAATCGCAAGGCTTCTTCAGGAAGCGGATTGGCTAGAATTGATGTGTTGGCACCACAGGTGTAAGAATGACTTGCTGCAATTTCCTTATCATTAAACACTACATGCCGACCTGATGCATCATTGGCCAAACGACCAACCACAAAATTTCCTTGATCATTGCTGATTATGGCCATGATATCATTTTGCGTGATAGTCATGCTGACCACTGAACGGTAATCGTCTTCAACAATACCTTGGTAGTGGGCGATTCCCTTGGTGCCATCAAACCTAGTCCCACTGCTTGTGATCACTTGAAAACCCTCGGAAAGGATATCGACCTTATACATCACCAACCGAAAGGTTCCTTGATCAGCAGGAATCGTTGTAGCAAAAAACTCTGGAAAGACCTCACCAATTCCGATGTTTCGGAGCGACTCGAATTCCAAAATCTTGTGGTTAATACCTGACTGGAGCAGCTGCTCAGAAACAGGCTGAAAGGACTCTTTGAAAAGCTGTTGCTCTTCAAATGAAACTTGTCGGTCTAATAGTTTTCTTACTTCCCTACCGATTCTACCATGGTTCTCCAATGAAGTATTTCCCGCATAAACAGGAAATAAAGGTAGCCATGCAAATACGAAACAGATAATCGCTTTTTTCATAAATAGTGATTTTGTTAAATCGAATATAAATAGGTCAATATGCAATGTAATGCTCCACAAGCCTTTTGTCAATAAGTTTCGGGTTTTGACGCTTGGCCAGCAGTGATTATCAATGCAAAAGCAATGTGCTGAATAAATAAGATATTCGTTTTGTAAACGATTATCTACCCGTTTGAAGCTCGTTCCACAAAATACATATCCATGGATCCCCTGTTTTTTATTTCTATCAATCCCCTACTCTCGCTGTTGAATTCGGATGAAAGTAATTTCATGGTAGCGGCACTTACATTAACTTTTCCGGGCTCACCTGATGATTCCATTCGAGATGCTATGTTCACATCATCGCCCCATAAGTCGAATTGGAACTTTTTGGTTCCTACGACACCAGAAACTACGGTTCCCGAATGCAATCCGATTCGTATTTCAAAGGTCTTGCCACCAATTTGGCCTACATCTCTAAATCTATCTGACATGAACTGCCGTATTTCCAAGGCAGCGCTAACCATGTCCAATGCATGATTGGGGTTAGGTAAAGGCAAAC
This sequence comes from Bacteroidota bacterium, assembly GCA_046302815.1. Lineage (GTDB taxonomy): Bacteria > Bacteroidota > Bacteroidia > AKYH767-A > OLB10 > JALRAP01. The sequence continues at coordinate 22,631 of JBKCHO010000014.1, forward strand.
CAGAAACACACATGTACGCATCGCCAATCGTTTTGATTTTTTCTATGCGATACTTACCAATGATTGCATCAAAGGCTTTGAAGCAATGGTCGATTTCAGCAACCAGCTGCTCGGGCGTTAGTTCGGCGCTGATTCCTGTGAAGTTGCGAAAATCGGTGAACATGATGGTAACCTCATCGTGCTTGCGAACTTTTGCAACACCAAGCTTTTTCAATTCGTTGGCGGTCTCCTCCGGAAGGATGTTTAGCAAAAGCTCCTCGCTCCGTTTCTTCTCCTTGGCAATGCGGTTGCGCTGGCGCATCAATACAATCGAGAAACCCAAAACAAGCGCCAATACGGCGAAGGTATAATTGCGTATCAATTTTTGCCTTTCAATGACAAGCTCCATTTCGGCACGCTGTTGTTTTTTTTGTAGATCACTGATTTTCCTAGAGGACTCTAAACCAAAAACGCTATCGCGGACCTGGAAAAACAGTTTGTGGTTTTTGAGCGCCTCCGGTATGTTGCCATTGCCCTCATAGGCCTTTGACAACAACTCATAAATGTCGGATAACTCTTTTTTCATACCCAATGATTCGGCACCCTTTGCAGCTTCCTCCAAAAAAACAATTGCATCGGTCCATCTGCCTTCCTCGACTCTTATCTCCCCAATTCCCTTTCGACACCAAACGGCCGCGAATGGGTCGTCTAGCCGTATGGCATCGGCCAATGCAGATTGCCTCAAATGCAATGCAGAGTCACGAACAAGTGACTGTACATTTGAACTGCTAGCGCCAGGCAAACTTCCAAATATGGAGAATGCAGAATCCGGTGGCAGCTTTGAAACAGCAAAAAAGATGTTGCTCAGATTGAATATCGAATACATTTCACCTCTTTCATTACCCATTAATTTCCGAAGCCGCAGACTTTCCTTATGGTAACCATAGGATGCCAAATAATTCTTCATATAAAAACTGACCATGCCCAAATTATTGTTGGACTGCGCCAAGCCAGAGGAATCGTCCAACTCGCTACGCAAATCCAAACTCAATCGATGATATTGGAGCGCGTTTTCGTTGTCCTTCATGGCTTCATATACAACCCCCACATTGTTGTAGCTCTCGGCAAGCTTGTCCTTGTTTTCCGCTTTTTTACTCTGTTCAATATTGGCCAAAAAGCGCTCCAACGATTCTGCGTAGCGACTTCTTTGATAGAGGGCTACGCCAGCCGCATCGTTGGCCTTGTATGACAAATCGAACAGGCCGCTTTTGGTGGCCGCTTTTCCAACAGAGTCATACAGCGAAAGTCCCCTTTCAAAAGCATTCGACCAAACCAACAATTCCGCTTTGAATAGCTCCGACACCAACACTTCTGATTTATTGTTGGATTGCAGCGCCATATTCACGGCCTTTTCTGCCAAACCCAATGCTTTGGAGGTATCCTTGTCCTGGCGAGCTTTTTCGGCCTCCGATCGAATCTTTTCAATGTAACTTAAGCCAGAGTTAGATTCCTGCGCCCGAGGCTCAAAAACAAAAAAATGGATAAAGATGAATAAGACTGCCCAGTGCCGGGGCATGCAATAGACTGATTTCGACAAAGAGTGCATCTCGAAAGGACTCATGATACAAAGAAAGCAAAGCCAAAGCCTTGTATCAAGGGGAAGTCAAGACAATTAACCTATTGACACGCGATGACATTTGCCGTAAATTTGCTTTGGGTTCCTACGCCCTGATAAAACCTGAATCATGAAAACGACGCTTACTGGGCTTTTCGCCTGTATAATTATGATGTGTTTCGCCCCGTCTTCAAGCAAAGGCCAAACACTACCCTCAAACTATACCTTCACCCAATTCTCCCAAAGCTATTCGCCAATTACCGGAGGAACATTGCATGGAACTCCTACCAACGACGACCAAATTTTCTCGGCCATTCCTTTAGGATTTTTCATCGCATACAATGGTGCATCTTACAACTCCATTGGGATTAGTCCAAACGGTTATATTTGGTTTGGAACAAATCCTACAGGAAACACCTATACTCCAATTTCAACCACTGCCGCCTCATCCGGAATTATTTCAGCACTGGGCCGCAACCTCGAAAGCCGTTCTGCAGCCGGCGGAGGTGAATTACGGTCCCAGCTACAAGGAACGGCTCCCAACAGGATTTTCACCATCCAATGGAAAAACTACCAACGATTCAGCTCCGGCACTTCCGACAACGGCGATATTTTCAATTTCCAAATAAGATTATTTGAGTACAACCAATCCATTGAAATCGTTTATGGCAATATGACGGCATCTGCTAATGGAACTGCTCAAGTGGGGTTACGGGGTAATATCAATACCAATTTCATGAACCGCATAGTCAATTCCACCAACTTATGGAACGCTTCCATTGCCGGTGGGGTAAATACGGCTTCCGTTTCCTATACAACCAGTCGTTTGCCCATTGCAGGACAAACTTACAAATGGACTCCAACCAGTTTGCTTAACACCAGCATTAACGGTGGCGCAGTAGATACTACATCCAGCTACAACGGCGATCAGGTGTCTACCTCTACCACATCCACAGCAACGGTTTCATCCGAAGGAGGCATCAACAGTTTGGGCATACAGCGTTTTGTGAATGGTGCCTCGCAGCCTTGGGCTGCCATGACGAAATTATCTGGAGACGACACCTCTGGCACTTGGCAGATTCAAGTGCCAACCATTACACAAAGCGCCGATGTGGTTTACATTTACCGCATCATCAATCCAAGCCGCTTTTTCCTATTTACCGATCCAATTGCATTTGAAGTGAATTATCTGCGAAACAAGGCAACCGATGATGTCCAAATTGCCGACAATGCGCAGGGAAACGGCATCAACCTTTCTGCGCAAGCGAGTGTAACCAATGTAAAAATCACTGAACTGATTTTGGATGCTCAAGCTGGAGGATGTCAAATCAACCAGCCCTTTACAACAAATCCAAACGCACAATACTTTGAGTTAACCAACTTGGCTTCAGCCAACGCTTCATTGGGTGGATTTGTTTTCAAAACATTTGATGAAACTGGTCAAGTGCACGAATTGACTTTCCCAGAACCCTTTGAGTTATTATCGGGTGATCGCATCGTAATTGCTACCGGAGGATCTAACGGACAACAAGCAAGCGGCAACTCTCAAATGCATTATTTTGAACTTGGAGGAGACCCATTAACTTCCAGTATCGGCATTGCACTTTACAATCCACACGGAGAAATAATGGATGCCGTATCATTAAATGGTTTCCGTTTTCCCGCATCATCAGGGGTCAGGATTGTACACTGGTATGGTCAATTGAACACAAGCGCTTGTGGACTAAGCAGGCTTACCATGACAGACCATAACAACCAAACGGATTGGGGGTCTGAAATAAGCTCCATGGGAAATATGAATCCAGGTCTTTCCAGTACAGCTACACCCCTGGTTTATCAATGGCATTCACCCGACATCAACGGCTGGACTGCCACTGGACGCGAAGTACAACTTCCTGTTCTGTCAACGGGTAGTTACAAAGTTTACTCCACCGTTCAGGATAATGGGTATGCTGCTGCCGATTCCCTTGTTGTAACCATCTATGGTGCTGCATCTCCTGATGTAGACTTTTCAGCTACCCTTACCCAACCTTATCCGATGGAAGTTGTAACATTGCTTTCATCTACCACCAATTTCCCAGATAGCCTTCGATGGACCATTACTCCGGGAAGCCACTCCTATGCAAATGGAACCAGTGCACAGCATCCAAACGCAGTTGTTAACTTCCAAACGCCCGGCTTTTATACCATTTCGCTTCAAGCATACAACTCTTCGGGAGTAGGATCTAAAGTTAAAACTGATTTTATTGAAGTGCTTCCATTTGTTGGTAACTGTGTGAAACCAACTGGCGTTACCATTTCAAACATTACAACCAATTCTGCATTGGTTACCTGGAATCGAGGATATTTTGCCGACAGCATGCAGGTTCGTTATCAAAACCTGCAGGGCCAAGCATTATCACTAAACGCCTTCTCATCCACAAATCAATTACTTATAAACAACTTGAGTTCCGGTACAAGTTATGGCGTTCGCATTAAACCTTGGTGCAACGGGGCTCCATCCGATGATTTTACGGCACGGGTTAGTTTTGTAACCAATGGAGCCAGGCTTTCGATGGATGATCCGATGCCTGCAATTGCATTTCACCCAAACCCGGCAGCTCCTGGTGAGACCCTGCATTTTACGAGCACCGAGTCAAGTGAGCAGGAAGTTGCCCTTATGGATTTGGCTGGCAGGATTTGCTACCGAGCACTACTGCATGAAAGCGGACAATTGAATTTACCGAGCAACCTGAAGCCTGGTGTTTACATGTTATCCGTTAAATCCGAAGGCTACAATTCTATTCATAGATTCGTTATTCGTTAATTTTATTCTAAGTACACACCGCCTTTAACGAATCATCTAGGTTTATTATCTAATCAAATAGTGCCATAAACCAAATTGGGGACTGAAACACCCTGGTTTAGTACTATTAGGTTATCTTCGCAGCATGTTTGGAGGAATTTTCGAAGATCCGCTTTTTGCGCTGGCTGTCATCGGCAACCTGGTACTAATTGAAACCTTATTATCCATAGACAATGCCGCTGTTTTGGCAACAATGGTCATGGATTTGCCTGAAAAGGAGAGGCGTCGCGCCCTTCGTTATGGAATCATAGGTGCGTATGTGTTTCGCGGACTCGCACTGATTACAGCCTCGTGGCTCATATCCATTTGGTGGCTTAAGCCCCTAGGTGGATTGTATCTATTAATACTTGGACTGAAATATTTTTACACCAAGTATACCCCGCAAAAAGAGGATGATGTGCTCAATAAAGCCGAAAGACCACTCTATAAATGGCTAACAAGCATTATCAGCCCGTTTTGGTCTACTGTCATTTTGGTTGAGTTGATGGATCTGGCCTTTTCAATAGACAATGTATTCGCCGCTGTAGCTTTCACTGATAACATTTGGCTGATTTGTATCGGGGTGTTTATTGGAATCCTATCCATGCGGTATGTGGCACAGGGCTTTGTTAAACTAATTGAAAAGTATCCCTACTTACAAACATCCGCGTTCATCGTGGTAACTGTCTTGGGACTCAAACTCTCCCTTTCCGTTGTGGAACATATTTGGCCCGAATCAGGAATGGCCAAGGTACTTTCCGACCACAATGCCGACATGATGTTCAGCGTTTTGACATTGGTGCTTTTTTTCAGTCCGATTGTAATCGCCAAGTTGGAAAAAAGCCCGAAATAAGACCGCGTTGAATATTACGCACCGCTTCTGTTGCAGCCAATCTGTCACAATTCTTCAAAACCCACATCAAGCAGTGGGTAACGGTGCCATCCTCTGAAATCGAAATGCCACCACTCTGTTGGGAAAATCCTGAAACCAAAGCGAGTCATCAAGGATTGCAGGAGCTTTCTGTTTGCTATAGCCTCGTCTGTTGCTCGTCGGCTGAATGCATGCGCCTTTCTGGTGAAATCATCATAAGGCGTGGGCATTTCTAATAAAGTCTTGTCGCAATAGCGAACCAGTCCCACATCAACAGCACATCCCCTGTTGTGTCTGGAACCCTGCCGGGGATCGGCCACATACCTCCTATCGGTTGCGGCGTTCCAAAACTCAACGGTGACTGAATAAGGCCTGTATCCGTCATAGAAAACCAAGCCCAATCCTAACTTGCGTAATGAGTCCTCCACCATCCTGATTGCTTCGGCAGCTGGTTTTACAAGGTAAGCAGCCTTCCTATTGTACATGGGTTTGCCCATGAAGTTACAGGCTGAAGCATATCTGATATCCAAAAAAATGCCCGGCACAACACTGTCAACACGAACCAGCTTTAAATCCTCTTTCAGGCCAGCATAATGCGAAGCGTCACAGACCCTGGCTCCATATCGACTTCTTTTCTGCGCTTGAGATGTTGAGGATATATTCAATGCGATAAACAGCGAAATCAGGAAACCACAATTAAAGTTCAAATGGGCTCTCATGGCTTATAATCCATTGGATTTGATGGCAAAATAACCTAAAAGGAAGCCTAGGTTCGACTCCCTATCAGGAAGGGTTTTCGACAAAGCCATGTTTATCTCTCTCTGTGGTTTTTGTTAACTTCGCCATTCCTTTTTCACCACATGAAATACACTGAATACAAGAAGCTTGACCTTCCGGGAATAGGAAAAGACATTTTGCAAAAATGGCAGGATGACTGCGTTTTCGAGAAGAGCATTTCCTCCCGTGAAGGAAAGCAGCCTTTCAATTTTTATGAGGGCCCTCCCTCGGCCAACGGACTTCCCGGCATTCACCATGTAATGGCTCGATCCATCAAAGACATCTTTTGCCGTTATAAAACACTTAAAGGTTATCAGGTAAAGCGCAAAGGCGGATGGGATACCCACGGGCTTCCCATCGAACTCAGTGTAGAAAAAACATTAGGAATTACCAAGGAGGATATAGGCAAAAAGATTTCGATTGAAGATTACAACAAAGCCTGCCGCAAGGAGGTGATGAAATACAAGGAGGTCTGGGATGACTTGACCAGGAAAATGGGATATTGGGTGGATTTGGACAGCCCCTATATCACCTTCGAAAACGATTACATAGAATCGGTTTGGAATCTCCTCAAAAAGCTGTTTGAAAAAGACCTTTTGTACAAAGGGTATACCATCCAGCCATTCTCTCCAGCTGCCGGCACCGGATTGAGTTCCCACGAGCTCAATCAGCCTGGCGCTTATAGAATGGTCAAGGATACTTCGATTGTCGCCCAGTTCAAAGTAAAGCGTGATACGAAATCTGAGTTCCTATTTGAAAAAGCAGGTGGCGATGTTTATTTCTTGGCATGGACAACCACCCCATGGACTCTGCCTGGCAACTGCGCTTTGGCTGTTGGGGAAAAAATCGATTATGAACTCATTCGCACCTTCAACCCCTATACAGCCGAAGCCATAAGTGTGGTGTTGGCATCCGACCTCGTTGCAAAGTATTTCCAAGAGAAGGGAAAAGATCTGCTTGAGGATGGTTTCAAATCGGGCGACAAGGTTCTTCCTTGGAAAAGCCTTGGAAAATTCAAGGGAGCCAAATTACTAGACATCGCATACGACCAACTATTGCCCTATGTAAAGCCTCAAGGAAAGGCATTTGTGGTTATTCCAGGAGATTTTGTTACTACAGATGATGGAACGGGCATTGTGCATACCGCCTCTGTTTTCGGTGCCGATGACTTTAGGGTTTGTAAGGAGAATGGAATCAGTTCCATTTTGGTGCAGGATGCTTCCGGACAATTATCCCCGGTTGTAGATAAGCAAGGTCGTTTCGTTAAAGAGATTACCGATTTCTCTGGAGAGTATGTCAAAGAAGGATATCTCTCTGAAAAAGAAAAAGAGGATGAGCGAATCAAACAAGGACGCGACAAATACTTAAGCGTAGATGAACGAATCGCCATCAAACTGAAATCGGAAAACAAGGCGTTCAAGGTTGAAAAATACGAACACTCGTATCCGCATTGTTGGAGAACCGATAAGCCTGTGCTCTATTATCCGCTCGATTCTTGGTTCATCAAAACAACAGCTTGTAAGGATCGATTGATTGAACTAAATAAAACCATCAACTGGAAACCAGAATCAACTGGTACAGGTAGATTCGGAAACTGGCTCGAAAACCTGGTGGATTGGAATCTGAGCCGATCCCGCTTTTGGGGCATACCCCTTCCTGTTTGGACGAGTGAGGACAAAAGCGAGCAAATATGTATCGGATCCGTTGAAGAATTGAGGAACGAGCTTAATAAAGCAAAAGCAGCCGGCATACAAAACAACTTCGAAATAGCGTCTGGAGATTTCGATTTGCACAGGCCTTATGTTGATGAAATCGTTCTGGTTTCAAGCTCAGGCAAGAAGCTGTTCCGCGAAAGCGATCTCATTGATGTTTGGTTCGATTCGGGAGCAATGCCTTACGCACAGTGGCACTTCCCTTTCGAAAATCAAGAAGCCTTTAAAAACGCATTCCCTGCTGATTTCATTGCGGAGGGCGTTGACCAAACTCGGGGATGGTTCTTCACACTACACGCGATCGCCGTGATGTTGTTCGATAGTGTGGCATTCAAGAATGTTGTATCCAACGGCCTTGTCTTGGATAAGAACGGCAATAAGATGTCGAAGCGACTTGGTAATGCTGTGGACCCTTTTGAAACACTTGCCAAATATGGCCCCGACAGCACACGATGGTACATGATTTCCAATGCGCAACCATGGGACAACCTTAGATTCAACGAAGAAGGCATTGTTGATGTGCAACGGAAGTTTTTCGGCACCCTACATAACACCTACTCTTTTTTCGCACTATACGCGAACATTGATGGCTTCACTCACAAGGAGCCATTGATACCTGTTGAGAACAGACCTGAAATCGACCAGTGGATCATATCGGAATTACACTCCCTGATCAAGGAAGTGGATGCTAGCTATGCGGACTATGAGCCAACCAAGGCTGCACGCGCTATTCAACACTTCACAGATGAACACTTAAGCAACTGGTATGTGCGATTGTGCAGACGCCGGTTCTGGAAAGGCGAATACACTTCCGACAAAATCGCAGCATATCAAACGCTATATCATTGTTTGGAATCCTTGAGTTTGTTAATGTCTCCCATTGCGCCATTCTTTGCCGATCGTTTGTTTCTTGATCTAAATGGCATCACGCAGAGACTTGATTCCTCATCGGTACACCTGGCCGACTTCCCTTTGTGCAACGAAAATTGGATTGATAAATCTCTTGAAGAGCGCATGGAGCTTGCACAGCAACTTTCATCCATGACCCTGGCCCTCCGCAAAAAAGTTAACATACGAGTTCGACAACCGCTCGCAAAAATACTTATCCCTGTTGATGAACCAGGACTCCAATCTAAGATCGAGGCAGTACAAGGATTGATTGCAGCCGAGGTAAATGTCAAAGAGCTTTCATTCATATCCGGCGAGGACAATATCCTAGTGAAAAAAGCCAAACCCAATTTTAAAGTATTGGGTAAAAAGGCAGGAGCTTTGATGAAAGAAATCGCCGATAAGGTCTCGCAATTGAGCCAAGAACAAATTAGATCGTTTGAAACCACGGGAAGCTTAGCTGTTGATTTAGAAAGCGGACCCTTTACACTTGTACCAGAGGATGTGGAAGTCAGCTCCCAAGATGTTCCAGGCTGGGAAGTAAACTCAAATGGTCGACTCACTGTTGCACTTGATACAACCATTACTCCAGCCTTGAAAAACGAAGGCATTGCTCGGGAGCTGGTAAATAGGGTCCAAAACATCCGCAAGGACAAAGGGTTCGAGGTAACTGATCGTATATCCCTGGTTATCAGCCACCATCCGGAAGTAAAGGCCGCAGTTGAGCAGAATATGGAGTATATTTGCAGTGAGATACTAGCTTCATCGTTAACCATGGTGGAACTTCTCGCGGAAAACGAGTCTGAAGAATTAGAGTTGGATGACCAAATCCGTGTGAGATCCACTATCAAAAAATCATAGCCATGGCCGGAGAAAAGACACGCTACAGCGATTCGGAACTACAAGAGTTCAAAGAGCTGATTTTGCAAAAACTCGAAAACGCTCGTCACGAATTGACAAACCTTCAAGCACAATTGAACAGCTCCAACGAACATGGTACCGACGATACCGCTAGCACCTTCAAAGTACTTGAAGATGGATCCGATACCCTGGCCAAGGAAGAGGCGGGACAGTTGGCAGCCAGGCAGCGCAAATTCATCGAGCAGCTCGAAAACGCACTTATCCGTATTGAAAACAAAACCTACGGCGTTTGCCGTGTATCCGGCAAGTTGATTCCAAAGGAGCGTTTACGCGCAGTGCCTCATACCACTCAGAGCATCGAGGCCAAATTGAATCAATACAAGGACTGACCCTATTTTCCAACTGATGGAGCATGAGTACCATCAGCAAAAGCAACTTTCCCATGCATCCAGGCATGCGCCGTCCATTGCTGCTTATCTTGCTTGTTTTGGTGGTAGACCAAACGCTAAAGTTTTGGATCAAAACCAATATGTATTTAGGCCAAGAATACCATGTTGCAGGCAACTGGTTCATCATACATTTTACCGAAAACAATGGCATGGCTTTCGGGCTGGAATTCGCCGGTGAATATGGCAAGCTTTTTCTAAGTCTCTTTCGAATTGTGGCCGTCTGCGGAATTGGTTGGTATCTCTTTAAACTCGTAAAAGAGTCGGTGCATCCTCTGCTTATTACATCCATGTCATTGATCCTCGCGGGAGCTATTGGTAACATTATAGACAGTGCTTTTTATGGCATGTTGTTTTCATCCAGCGATTTTCGATTGGCCGAATTTCTTCCTGCCGATGGTGGATACTCCAGTTTTCTTCACGGCAAAGTGGTTGACATGTTCTATTTCCCCATTTTTTCAGGATTTTTTCCAGATTGGGTTCCGTTTTGGGGAGGTGACTACTTCATCTTTTTCCGTCCCGTATTCAACATTGCAGACGCTTCGATCAGCATTGGCGTCGGTTTGATATTGGTTTTCCAAGCGGTGATTTTCAAGAAACCGATCACCGAGTCAGAAACCAAGAGTGAATAAAAGCGCTTTCCTATTTACTTAGAGGAGCTTTATTCGTATTTTTACGACAAGTCGCCTGTAAAACCTAACCATATGAAATGCTCCTTGAAAATTTACCGTGAAACCGATTCAGAAAATATTGCCGGTCCTGCTCCCGCAAATGATACACAAGCTCAATTGGTGATTTGCATGGGATCCCGATCTGCTTTAGAGAACCATTCCAAATTGGATGAGATTAGGAAGACCTATCCAAAGGCCAAAGTGGCCTATTGCTCAACCAGTGGCGAAATATTCAATCATGAGGTTGTAGATGATTCTATTGTAGCCACCATTTTGGAGTTTGAATCCACTACAATTCAAACCGCCATGGTAAACATCTCCTCGTTTTCATCAAGCAAAGAAGCTGCACTTTCTTTGACCAAAACCCTGCCATCAGAAGGGTTGAGATATATATTGGTGCTATCTGATGGCGGCAAGGTTAATGGTAGCGAATTGGTCAAGGGATTCAACGAGGGAACCTCAAACGATGTACTTGTTACAGGAGGATTGGCCGGCGATGGAACCGCCTTTCAATCTACTTTGGTCGGATTGGACGATTATCCTGCAGAGGGAACCATTTTGGCAATTGGCTTTTACGGGAATAAGTTGGTGGTTTCGCATGGGTCCATGGGCGGCTGGGAAAGTTTTGGACCGGAGCGGACTGTAACCAAATCCATTGGCAACAAACTTTTCGAAATAGATGATAAAAGCGCCTTGTCATTGTATAAAACCTACTTGGGTGATGAATCCAAGAACCTACCTGCTTCAGCCTTGCTCTTCCCATTGTCTATACTAACCCCGGAAAACGAAAAGCCTGTGGTTCGAACCATTTTATCAATTTCTGAAGAGGAAGGAAGCATGACCTTTGCAGGAGATATTCCCTCAGGCGCCAAGGCTCGTTTCATGAAGGCTAACTTCGACAAACTGACTTCCGCTGCATATGATGCCGCGTCACAAACGATGAGCAATGAAATCGCAAAGCCTGTTTGGGCGCTTCTAGTTAGCTGTGTCGGAAGGAAAATCATTTTGGGCCCAAGAACGGAGGAGGAAGTGGAAGCTGTACGCGAATTTTATGGCGACGCTACCCTTCTCTCCGGATTTTATTCCTACGGTGAGATTTCACCACTGATAGAAGATCCATCCGGCTGTGCATTTCACAATCAAACGATGACCATTACATCATTCTATGAGTTATAACAGGCTTTTAAGCCGACAAATCCGCAAGCACTTACCGGATGATATGAAAGATCATCCTGCTTTGACTGAATTCTTGCAAGCGGTTAACGAATCATATCAAGCCTTCGAAAAAGATAAGGCTCTTGCTGAACGCGCTTTCAGCCTCAGTGAATCGGAATATATCGAAATCAATGAGAGATTAAATAAAGAGTTGTTACTGAAAAGCCAATCGGCAAATTTGATTCGCGAAACGATCGGCATTTTAGGAGAAGACGAAATTACACCCACGGACGACATCGGCGCCCTGACCAACCAGTTGTACAGGCAGGCTGCCCTAGCCAGCCAAAACGATGAAATTATCAACTCACTGATAAGCTCCTACGGCACAGGCATCGTGTTTGAAAACCCCGAGGGCAAAATCATACTGGTGAACCAAACCTTTTGCGATTTGATGACACCAGGGCACACCTCTGCGGAGTTGATGTCGGACCAACAAATTGCCATCCTCACCAAGTTACGCGACTCGTTCGCAAATCCAGAATCGGTTATAGCCAACTCCATACAAATGCGCCAAGCCAAGACCATGGTCATTGGTGACAACATCTTATTGAAAGACGGCCGGTTTATCGAGCGCAACTATATTCCGGTGCAATCAGATGAGGGTTTTAAAGGTCACCTTTGGGCATTCAACGATATCACTGAAAAAAAGAAATTGGAAGAAGCATTGATTCGTGAGAAAAACTTCACGGAGGGAATCTTAAACAACATCCCAGCTGATATTGCCGTGTTCGACATGGAGCACAAATACCTTTTCGTGAACCCAACGGGTATCCGAGACGAGTTGATGAGAAAATGGATCATAGGCAAGGACGACTTCGACTATTGTAAGTTCAAAGGAATTGGAACCGAATTGGCCCAAAAACGCAGAGATACCTTTAACACTGTCGTACAAAGTAAAAAATCCTTGGAATACCTTGATGAATTCAAGAAAAAAGATGGTGGTAATGTGTATGTGTATCGAAAGTTCTTCCCAGTAATGATCGAAAATGAAGTTAAGTATGTAATCGGTTATGGAGTGGATGTATCTACTGTTGTGGAGGCCGAAAGCAAAATCAAAAAGCAAAAGGCTTTCTACGAAAACATGTTGGACATGATGCCTATTGATGTTGGGGTGCTGGACAACCAATTCAGGTTTGTTTACCTGAATAAAAAAGCCGTCAAGCGGGATGAAATAAGGGAATGGCTGATTGGAAAAACGGAAAACGACTTTGTAGAGAAGACCGGGAAAGGTGGAGAGTTAACCGCCCGAAGGCTGCATATGATGCAACAGGCTGTTGATTCAGGACACATCCAGCAGTGGAGAGAAACCTACCGGGAAGGAGCCCTCGATGAACTGCATGTACTTAGGACCATTAGTCCATATACTGGATTGGACGAAGAAAAGTACCTACTTGCTACCGGGAGCGATGTAACGGCTATTGCACTTGCCGAGAAGGAGCTGAAGACAAAAAACGATGCATTGGAAAAAACCAATACGGAGCTTGATAGGTTTGTATACAGCACCTCTCATGATTTGCGGGCACCACTCACATCTGTGCTAGGTCTAATACGAATTATTGAAATGAATATTCCGCAGTCTGAAACTAAGCAGCATGACCGGATTCAAATGATGAAGCAATCGGTACGCAAACTGGATGATTTTATTGCGGAGATCTTAGATTATTCTAGAAATGCCAGGTCTGAAATAGCCAACGAACCGGTAGATGTACAAGCCATATTCAATGAGGTTTGCGATAACCTCAACTTTATGGAAGGCAGCGGAAACATGGAGATAAAACTAGAATTAGATTCCTCCCAAAAATTCTTCTCGGACAAAAGAAGGATCAAAGTCATTATTTCAAATTTGGTTTCGAATGCCATCAAATACCAGGACTTGAAAAAAGAGAGCCGTTTCGTGAAAGTCCGACTGAAATCCCTTCAAAAAGAAATGGAGCTTTGCGTTGAGGACAACGGAATTGGTATAACCCCCGAGAATCAAAAAAGGATATTCGAGATGTTTTACCGAGCCACCAGTCTATCCACAGGTTCCGGTCTGGGCTTGTATATCGTCAAAGAGACTATAGATAAGTTAGGGGGCTCTATTTCGGTTGAATCAACGCATGGGGAGGGCTCGCTTTTCAAAGTAAAAATCCCTAACTTTGGTATATGAGTACGGCTGAAAAGGCAAAAGAGGTACATATCATCGATGACAACGACATCGACGCCTATATCTCCCAGCACTTGTTGGAAGAGCTCGGCGTATCCGAAAAAATCACATGTAGTACCAATGGTCAGGATGCACTTGCTTATCTGAAATCATTGGGAGCGGAACAGCCTGATATCATTTTCTTGGATGTGAGAATGCCTGTGATGAACGGCTTCGAATTCTTGGAAGCCTACACGAAAATGGTCCAGGGATATCAACAAAGACCCGCCATTTACATGCTTACCTCCTCAAGTGATCCTTTTGATGTGGAGAAGGCCCGAGGTAATCCTATGGTGAAAAAATATTTTAGTAAGCCTTTGAGCCCTGAAATCATACAAGTAATCCTAGGTAACGCGTAAAGGCTATCGCCCCTCGTAAATCGCCTTTGACAATTCCGATATTACAGATCTGAGATTGTCCCGGTTGTATCCCTTGGTCATAATGGTAACCAGATAATGTCCGTTGGGTGCGTAAACGATTCCAGACTCATGCCATTGTTTTATCTCTTGCATTCCATACTCGCCGAACTTGCGAGGAACCAAAATATCCTTTGGAAGCAACTTGGTCAGTCCTTCGTTGAAAGAGCTTTCGGCCAGTAAAGACAATACGGCTTCCGAATTCCGCTCATTGAGCCAGGTTCCATTATATAAAACATGCAAAAACTTTGAATAGTCTATCACATTAGATGTGTACGACAGGTCATGCATATCTGGAATGGGTTGGTCTAATTCACGGTATAATTTGTGCAACGATTCATAATCTATTTGGTAGTTGATAAGAGAAGTACTGTAATTATCCGAATCTTTAAGCACTCTACGAATAAGCTCCGACATGGAATAGGATTGTCCAGGTTTGATGGGATCCACCTCAAATGTTTGACTAGGTACTCCCTGCATCGATGGATCAAAAAAGATTTTCCTGTCCATTACTCCTGGACTTTTTTCATCCAGCTTAAAAAAACTCATGCAAACCGGAAGCTTTATCAGGCTTCCTGGTGTATAAGGTTCGTTGCCATTAATGGCAAACCAAGCACCCGATTTCAGATCCATGTAATAAACGGAAGCAGCGGAAGTCGTTCTTTGGGCGTTATAGCCCGAAATCATAGCATTGATCTTGCTTTTCAAGCCATCCAACTGTTGAGATTCACCTCTTGGATCAGTCAAAAGCAACTTGTTCACCAACTTGTTGCTGGGAGATCGCAACACTCGGATGTTGTTCTCTGAAGTCGTAGCACGATCCTGGCTGGGACTGGTTTCATGGGCCCCGGACTCGCAAGCACTAAATGAAAAGGCTAAAATGAAAAGGAATCCTGTGAGTAATCGGTAAGCACCCTTTTTGAAGGGCAGTAAACACTTTTGGTTCATGTCTGTAAGTATGTTGATGATCACAATTCATTACAGACTTGTTGGCTAGATGTTGCAAATATACAAAAAAGTTGATTTCCTATTTGGAGGCTGAAACCTGCAGGGCTTTTTTAAACATGGGGTCGGACTGCAACCAGACCGGATAAAATCCCTCGCCCCTGAAAAGTTGTCTTGAAATTTGTGCCTTTATCTGGTTTTTCAAATAGGGTGCAGCACCCGTAATCTCCTCGGGCTTGAATGATGCGTCTGACAATTTTGGCACCGATCTTGTGAATGAGGTATAGATGGCATCCGTAACGGCGAATCCTTTGATAAACGCATCAACATCCTTAAACTTTTGAAGTTGCGCTCTTTCGCTATCCACGAACATATAAACGAAATCAGATACGGCCCCTCCGGCAAGTGAGGCGATTAGGAAACTATTATCGTTGTCTGTGGTATCTATTGGTACAAAAACATCAGGCATAATTCCACCACCACCATAAACGATTTTTCCTCCCGGTGTAGTGTATTTTAGTGAGTCGGGGAAACGAATCGAATCCGGATTCAATAATTCACTATGACCAACTCGGTCGTTCAACTCCATGTTATAGCTTTCCACACCATCCTCGTAAGGCTTTTGAATACTTCGACCTGTAGGTGTGAAATATCGGGCGATGGTTAACCGTATGGCAGAGCCATCTGGTAGAAGCGTTTGTTCTTGGACAAGCCCTTTCCCAAAAGACCTTCTGCCGATGATGGTGCCACGATCCCAATCCTGCAATGCACCTGACAAAACCTCCGATGCAGAAGCAGAACCTTCATCTATCATGACCACAACGGGAGTAGATTCGAATAGTCCTCCCGAAGTAGAAGTGTAATCTGTTCGTGGCCTCGATTTTCCCTGTGTGTAAACAATCGATTTGCCCTCCGATATGAACTCATCGGCGATTTTTGTGGCTGCATCCAAGTAACCACCAGGGTTTCCCCTCAGGTCGATGATGATACGCTTCATTCCTGATGATTTCAATTTGGTTGAAGCTTTTATGAACTCATCATAGGTGGTGGCGGCAAACCTACTGATTCGCACATATCCCGTTTCCTTGTCAACCATAAAGGAGGCGTCCAGTGAGTAGATAGGAATCCTACCCCGGGTGATGGTAAAATCCAAAAGCCTAGGAGAGCCTCGTCTGTAAACCTTAACCTTCACTTTGGTTCCTCCCTGTCCGCGCAGTTTCTTCATCACATCGTTATTGGTGATACCTATGCCAGCAACCAATGTGTCATTTACTTTAACGATGCGATCTCCAGAGCGGATACCCACATTCTCGGAAGGGCCGCCGGCGATGGCACTCACCACCATGATCGTGTCATCCTGTATATGGAACTCCACTCCAATTCCTTCAAA
Source organism: Bacteroidota bacterium (assembly GCA_046302815.1). Lineage (GTDB taxonomy): Bacteria > Bacteroidota > Bacteroidia > AKYH767-A > OLB10 > JALRAP01. Next base: position 39,426 of record JBKCHO010000014.1, read on the forward strand.
ATTTCCTTCGAGAGGCTCGTTGGCCGCATTGAAATCAGATGCAGTAATGTAAGTAGAATGCGGATCGAGGGACTGAAGCATTTTGTCAATTGACATATCGGTGAGCTTTTCCTTGTCAACCGTATCTACATACTCCTGCTCGATGTAAGAAATGATATCATTGATCTTGTTGAACCCATTGGGGCCGATGGAAAAAAAAGAGGATTCACCTGCGGTGGGTGATTGCAATCTGGTACCGATATAAATACCTACACAAAGTACCAAGGCAAAAGCCAAAGGCATAAAGGCGTACTTCTTGGAAGGCTTGTTGGATTCCATCATGTCAACATTAAACCGCGGACTGGTATTTCACCACCTCCACATTGAATTTTCGAAGGAATTCTACCCCCTCATCCGTTTCTATACCCTTGTACTCAGCATAGGAGTTCAAAAAAACCACTTTACGGATTCCTGTTGTAAAAATAACTCTGGCACATGCAAGACAAGGGGAGAGCGTCACATACAATGTAGCTCCTTCGATTTGAAGGTTGTTTTTTGCAGCGTAAAGGATTGCGTTTTCCTCAGCGTGAATAGCAAGCGAACAGCCTCCTTTGCGATCACGGGCACAACCTGTTTCAGGCCACTCTTGATCGCAGTTGTGCGTTCCGGCCGGAGGGCCATTGTATCCAAGGGAAATGATCCTGGTATCCTTGGTCAAAACAGCGCCCACGCTGATCTTCACACAATGGGAGCGTGAAGCTAGCTTTTGGGCCAACTCCATATATATGTCGTCGAAAGTGGGCTTATTCATGGGAACACAAAAATAAGAATAGATTATTCAGTCTAAGTTGCTCATCGCACGACAAGTGTCATAGATCTTTGAAGTAGCTTTATATATATTTACCGTCTTATGCGACTCAAGGCATTGGTATTCATGTGGATGGTAGGTGTGCCTGCTGTTGCTTTCGCGCAAAGTGACACAAGCAACTCGGCCTTATTTTACCAGAAATTGCAACGAAGGGCTGAAAGCAAGAAGCTAACATTCTTCCTATATAAGGTTTTTTTCAATGTCCCAAACGAAGAGGACCTTGATTCTTTGGTCAAAGAAACACGCAATTATGAGGGAAAGTTCATCCGCAAGGTGATTATACGCACACGCGAACCTTTTGGCACTTCATTAAGTGATTCGATTGAAAAATCGAGAAGTATATTCCAAAAAACAGCAAATGCTCTTCATTTCAGAACCAGAGTAAAAGCCATTGACAATTTATTGCTTTTTAGCGAAGGTCAGGAACTTGATGCACTGGAACTGGAGGAAACCGAGAGATTGATTCGCACATCCGGGTTCATAAGGGATGTCAAAATCCAGGTTGTTGATGTAAATAAAGACTCCGTAGATGTTTTCGTGGATACGCGTGATTTGTGGACCTTCAAAACTTCAGCCACGGTTTCGAGTTCAAGCACTAGATGGAAATTCACAGGATATAATTTATTTGGGATGGGGCATCGCATGAGCAATGAATTCAAGTGGTTCAATAGCAATTCGAATTTGCTGTCTCCAGAATGGTCTGGATATTATTTGATACCTTCCCTAGCTGGATCCTTTGCATCTGCAAAATTGGATTACCAAATAATAGGTGAGAATAGAAGCATAGGATTATTTGTAGACCGCCCTTTCATCACCTCGTTCGCTGAATGGGCCGGAGGCGCCCATGTGACCAGGTATTTTAAAAATGAGACCATAAGAATTACTGCATCCAAATCAGAACCGTTTAAAAAAGAAGGTTTCAGTTATGGTGGATGGATTGGTCGATCGATTATGCTGAAGAAAGGTGAAACCAAAGAGCAAAGGTCGACTCGAATAGCGGTTGCGGGGTCTATTAGTGTGGATGAGTGCAGCCGTTTGACCACCGCCGATCAAACTACATCTGAGTTGCTAGCTACAACTAAAACTTATCTGATTTCGACTGGGTATTCCAATAGAAAATATATCGAAGATCAATATATCTTTCAGTTCGGAGAGCAGGAGGATGTTCCTTCAGGAAGAAAGTTGCAAATCACTTCAGGTTTTGAACAAAAATCGTCGGGGCATAGGCCCTACCTAGGTGCCACACTTGGTATCGGAGGTTATGTTGCCAACCAATTTTTTTTGGCACAGCAACTCGATGCAGGAACATTCATAAAATCTGGAGAATACCAGGATGCCATGTTGCGATGGCGCACTTTTTGGTATTCGCCTTTGATCGAAGTAGGCGAATGGAAATTACGACTGTTTGGTGAAATGAACTATGCTAAATACTTGAATCAAACCAAATATCAGCCATTGAATTTGCAACAGGACAAGTTGTTGCCCGGCTACAAGTACAATTCCCCGGAGGGACTAGAAAGGTTGGCAGCAAACATAACTCTAACCATTTTCAATCCGGTTGACTGGCTGGGATTCCGATTTACTCCACTGCTTTATGGAGCCGCAGGAATTATTGGAGATGGCGTAAACCCATTATCACGATCGAATTTGCTTGGAGTTTGGGGTTTGGGTTTAGCTATTTCAAACAAGTTCTTGGCGCAATCGGATTTCAAATTGGTATTGGCGTTTTTCCCAAACCAAACAGATTCATACCGTATTGGTTCTATTAGTGCCTGGGAGTACGAATTCCGTGATTACGAATTTTCGAGACCTGAAGTGGTTTTTTAATTGGTAAAAACTATTTTTACCTTGAATAACACATCCTGTCACAAAATGAAAATCCGTTTCTACCTCTTTTTAACTTACTCTTTATTGTTGGGGTTTTCGCAGGAGTCGAAATCGCAATGCATTCCAAACACCACTTACTCGGGAGCAGGAATTTATCCCGATAGCCTTCCCGATGCCACTGCCGGTGTTACTTACGATCAGGATGTAACCTTCGTGATGCTCACAGACACTCTGGGTTTGACTATTTTTGATTACCAGATAACCAATATCTCCGGGCTACCCATCGGCTTAAACTGGCAATGCAACAGCTTCCAAAACGGATGTGTGTACGACCCGGCTGTAAACCTTTATGGCTGTGTGAAAATAAGTGGCACCCCGGTGGTTCCCGGCACCTTCACATTCACTGTAACAGTTGTGGCAGATGTTCAACTGGCAGGACTACAGACCATCAATTTCGACAGACCATTAACCGTGTTGCCATCCAATGTTTCAAATCCCGGCTTCTCCATGACCAATAATGTTGGGTGCGCTCCTCTGAGTGTTTCATTCACCAACAATAATCCTGGGCAGGCCGCTTATTCTTGGGATTTTGGAAACGGTTTGCAGAGCAATGTCGAAAATCCACCCTCTCAAAATTATTCCACTCCAGGAACCTATGTGGTTACGCAAACCGTGACTCCAAATACCACACCCGACTACTACTTGACGAATGTTACTGTTTCCGGGATTCCCAACAATTACGGGGGGCCTATAGACGATCCCGACCCATACTTCCTGTTGTATGATCCGAGTGGAAGTCAGATTTACGATTCCAGGCCGGCATTAAACGGTGTCTTCCCTCCTATATCTTGGAACACACCCAACATACAATTAGCCAACGGAAATTATACAGTTCATGTTTGGGATGAAGATGGCGGTTTATTCGGAGGAGATGACGACTTAGGTGTTATTTCCTTTGCAGGACATGGAAATTCGGGAACGGCTACTGGAACTGTTGGAGGAGCATCGGGAACCTTGGTTGTGAACTATACTATTTTTCAAACTCCCGTAGTGCCTTTGGTTGCCACCGACACCATACAGGTTTTTGCAACTCCTCCTCCGGCAAACATCGTTCCTAGTGGACCAACCACCATTTGCGAAGGGGATTCTTTGAGCCTTTCTGTACCAGACACATCCAACAACATCCAATGGTACGAAAACGGTTCGCTGTTGGTCGGGACTACCGGCAACATTTTAGTTCCACTGACTTCAGGTAGTTATTCGGCTATCGCCACCTCCCCACAAGGGTGCACAGCCGGATCTAATGTATTAGCTGTAAACATCAATCCTCTTCCTACTAAACCAACCTTCTTTATCAATGGAAACACCTTCACAACAGGAGTTGCAGGATTGTCGTTGCAATGGTTTTTGAATGGAAGTCCCATCCCAGGCGCCAATTCCATTTCATATACTGCAACAGTTGGTGGCACCTATTTGCTCTGCGGAACAGATGTAAATGGCTGTGTGAACTGTAGCGACTCATTGGTGTTTTCCGGTGTTGGAATCAGTGAGTTGAAAGGAAATTCTTTTCAACTCTTTCCTAATCCCAGCAATGGAGAATTTTCCATTCTATGGAATGGTCCTTTGAAATCAGAACCCATGCTCATTCAAATTAGCGACCTAACCGGAAGAATTGTTCATTCGGAAACACAAACAACCTCTTCCTCCATTTGGCTAAATACCAACCTTAGCCAAGGAACCTATATGGTTACCCTATCAATGAATGGCTTAACATCGAGGAGTAAATTAGTAGTTAAAAAATAGCGCCCCATGGCTGAGAATGAAATTCCCAATGCGAGCACAGGATTCATCATTCCAGATTATTTCTACCGTGTAATTGTTTTTACTTTTCTCCACGATCCTGCGAGTGGCGAATTCTTACCCGATATGCAAGAGGAGGAGTTCAAATCAGAAAACTTGCTGGAAAGCAAAGAACGAGCGCTAAGGTATTTCATGGATGTGGTCACAACGCTTCTGAAAGATGGCAAGTACATACTGCCTTACAAAGGAGAAATCGATTGGCATAAATGCATTCCGGAGGGATATAAAGTTTGCTTGTCATTGATTTGCACAAAACCAGATGGTTCCGAAGATGATTATATGCTGATTGGAGGCTCCGATGAGGAAATGGCGGACGCACGGATGGAGGAAGAAATTACCATGGTGATTTACAGAAAGTCCGGGAGGATGTGATGAGCCTAATGACACACATTTGCCATAACCTGTTCTGATTTTTATTACCTTCGCATTCCTGTTTGCCCGGGTGGCGGAATTGGTAGACGCGCTGGTCTCAAACACCAGTGATAGCAATATCGTATCGGTTCGACCCCGATCCCGGGTACTCAAATAAAGCCATGGAATTCCATGGCTTTTTTGTTGCCATCCCCACGCAATCGGCCTCGCCCATGTAACTCCAAGGTTCATCTTTCCGTTCAAAAAAATGTCGAAAAATTTCTTGTTCATTTGGTTCAACCTGCCTATTTTTCAAAAAACAATTTGATAGAGCACTTTTTTGTTGCAAACAATTGGAAATAACGCTTATAGTATACTGCGTGTAATGACATGCAATCAAAATTTCCTGAATAGGATTTTGCTTCTTGTGCTTTTGGGGGTTGGATGCCCATTTGTCATTCATATAGCTTGTGGTCAATCTACTACGATTATAAGCCCAGCAGGAGATGGCGGCTTCGAAACCGGGACAAGTTGGGCCACGAATGGTTGGACCGTAGCGAATGGCGCAAATACCTCCAACCGCTGGTTCGTCGGTACCGCGGCCACTGGTTTCACAGGCACTCAATGTGCTTATATAGGAACGGGGGCGGCCAACAACAATTATGATCCCCTAGTCACCTCAGTAGCTCACTTTTACCGCGACATCTTTGTTCCCGCCGGACAACCTAACCTCACGCTTACCTTCAGCTGGAAAGGATTCGGGGAAAGTGGCTACGACTACATTCGGGTATATGTGGTTCCAAATACGACCACACCGGTGGCCGGCACATTGTTGGCAGCTGGTCAAGTTGGTGGCGATTACAACTTGAGCTCAACATGGCAAAATGCCACAATCACTCTACCGACCACTTTTGCAGGAACTACGCAAAGGCTTGTTTTTTCTTGGAGAAACGATGCTAGTGTGGGAACAAATCCCGCCGGAGCGGTTGACAATATTTCGCTTGTATCCTCTGCTTCGGGAGGTTCATGTTCCCAGCTGCTAGGAAGTGGCGTTATCAATGTGGCTTCATTACCATACAACTCGGGAACTGGAACCACTTGCGGTTCCGGAAACGACTTGACAGCAAACAATACGACCGCCTGCGGATCCAATTTGTATTTGGGTGGTGATGATCAAGTCTGGGTATTTACACCTGCAACCACTGGGTCTGTTGCTATCGACCTTAACGCACCATCAGCATCCTACACAGGCCTTATGCTTTACCAAGGTTGTCCTGTTTCCTCCGTAGGAGGCGCCGTTTGTGTTGCACAAACTCAAAGTTCCACAGGTAGCAAAACGCTTTGTGCTACTGTAACGGCCAATGTAACCTATTATCTGGTTTTGGATTCGTGGCCCTCTCCCACTTGTAACTCATATACAAACTTATCTATATCCGCTCCTTCCACAGGTGGAGGGGGTCCATCCTGTGCATCATTGATGGGAACGGGATTCACAACCATAGCCTCATTGCCATACAATTCCGGATCAGGAACCACATGTGGCCAGGTAAATGATCTTACCTCCACCAATACAGCTGCATGCGGAGCGACTTATTACCTCGACGGAGAAGATCAAGTTTGGTCATTTACCCCCTCTGCCACGGGACAGATCACCATTGACCTGAACGCACCAACTGCGACTTACACCGGACTCATGCTTTATCAGGGATGTCCGACTTCAGGTCCTTGCGGCGGAGCATCTACTGCCACTTGTATTGCTCAGAGCCAAAGTTTCGCTGGAAGTAAATCCATTTGCGTAAATGTCACCGCCAATGTAACCTATTATCTGGTCTTGGACTCATGGCCTTCGCCTGCATGTAATCCTTACACCAATCTTTCCATATCTGCTGTTACCTCTGGAGCGAATGGCTCCGTTTGTAGCAACGCCATTGCCATCGGGGCATTACCTTACTCGATTAATGGACACACCACTGCATGCGCCGGGAATGATTACACCCCCACAACTGCTGGAATCTGCAATGCAACTTTTGCTGCTGGCGAAGATCGGGTGTACGCCTTCAGCGTCACTTCCCCACAATGCATTGGAGTTACTCTCACAAGTGCCAGCAGCAACGATATTGGATTCTCGGTGTACCAAGGATGCCCTGGAGCAGCAGGAAGCGTTTGTATCGGAAGTAGTGGTGGCGCCACATTGGGAACTTTGTCTGGAACAGTTACTCTCCCGTCCGCAGGCAGTTACTATATCATTATCGACTCCCAAAACCCAACCACATCGGTTTCATACAATCTCCAGGTTACCTCCTTCGGTTCTGGAGCTCCAAACGACAGGCCCTTCCAAGCCGTTGCCCTTTCTTTCAACATTACCATGCCGGGAAACAATAGTTGCTCTGGAAATACAGACGAACCCACCAATCCTGGTTGTTTTGGACCTGTAGGAGGAAATGCACTCAACACGGTTTGGTACAGCTTTACAGCTCCAGCCTCGGGATGTGTGAGGCTGCGCACCGGCGTTGGAACGCTTTCTAACACGCAAATCGCTGTATATGGTCCCGTAATAGGTACCATTGCTCAAGGCGCAGGCCCTTCTCTTCCTCTAGTTGCATGCAATGATGACCTGCCACCTTGCGGAAACAATATTTATCCATCCTCAGCACTGAATTTGACGGGCCTTACTCCAGGAATGACCTACTATGTTTCTGTTGATGGCTATGGAGGACAAACCGGATCCTTTACGATGTACATTATGGATTCGGGTGTTGGAGGCACAATACCATTCCCTCCCACACCGGGTCAAGATTGTTCATTGGCTTTCCCTGTTTGTGATGCCAACATTTCCGTTCCAAACCCTGGACCACAGGCCGTAGGAAACAATTGCGAATTTGGAAGCGGCATCAATTGCCTTGCTTCGGGTGAGCGTGGTTCTTATTGGTACAAAATCAATATTGCATCCAACGGATTCCTTGAATTCGATATTGTGCCCAATGACTGGCCAGGAGCACCATCGACCACTGCAACTGATTATGATTTTGCTGTGTGGAGAACAAGAACTGCTGGAACTCCCGGTCCAGCCGATTGCAATAATCTAGCTACAATTCCTCCAGTAGCCTGCAACTACAGCTTTCTGGGAGTTACTGGATGTTTCGGAGCAATTGCTGGAACCGCACCAGCAGCCTACCCTGGATTCGGCGGAGCATATCAACCTAGAATTGCCGTCAGCGCTGGAGACGAATACCTAATCGTCGTCAGTAATTTTACAAACAGTACTTCTGGATTTGTTCTGAATTTCAGCAACAACACACCCTTGCAAGCCTCTCCTCCAACAGGAGGTACCTTGGTGTGGACAGGTTCTTTGAACACCGATTGGTTTAATCCCGAAAACTGGGGAGGGTGTGCCATTCCCAGTTGCATCTACAGTGTTGCCATTCCACCTGTATCGAACCAACCATCCATCACTGGCACAACAGCCACCTGTGGAAGTATGGATATTTCAGCGGGAGCCACATTGACCTTGAGTGCAAACTCACAACTGAAAATCTGTAATAATTTCATGAATAACGGAGCCATTAATGCTCAAACAGGCTCAACCCTGTTGATGCAAAGTGATTCCGTTTTGCAAAACCAATTTATTTCTGGAAGCCTAACAGGAGCCAATCGCTTATGGAATCTTACCATCAATAAACCTGCGACAAATGGCGGGAACACTGTTGTGCTAAACAACGATTTGGAAAATGCAGGTAACTTCACCGTAGGTGCATCTCCCACTTATGCAGGCGGCATATTCAACGCAGCAAGTAGATACCATAAAGTGGGTGGCAATTTCAATATCTTCTATTCAGCAAGTCCCTATGCAACTTACAGTGCGGCAGGAAATACTTTGGAGTTCAATGGCACAGCTGCACAAAACTACTTCAACCGAGGCGCTCTTAACAACATTGTGATGAATCATACCGGGCCAGGACTTACTTTGGGTAACAGCGGTGTGGCCGACTGGATGGTGGTTACAGGTATTCTTACTTTAAACCAAGGAAAGATTATCACCTCGGCTGCCAATCGTGTTAATGTAATCAACAACGCACCTACGGCTGTAACCAGCGGAACCACTACCAGCTTTGTTGATGGAAATCTTAGAAGGTCATTTGCTGCCACAGGAGGATCCTACGATTTCCCCGTAGGCACCACTGCCAAAGGATTTCAAAGGATCAATTTCAATTTCCCAGGTGGCAACGACAGAAGCTATGCAATTGCATCATTTGTAAACACATCACCTGGAACTCCTAGTCCCGTGCTTGGGCCGGAATGCCTATACAGCATGTACGACCAGTCGCCTTTGAACAACGGCTACTGGCTTATAAGTGCCGTACCCTCCACCGGTACTGCGGGTTTTACGACAACTGCCTACCCAACCAACTACACAAATGCAACAGCAGGTTTCACCTTAATGCGTAGAGCCAACGGCACTTCCACCTGGGGACTAGAAGGAACTTGTGTGTTCCCGGGACCCATTACGGCTATACAGCGTACCGGCATGACCACCATGGCAACGAATACGGGTTTTGCTGTTGCTCAATCCCTTTCTCCATTGCCAATAGAATTACTTGACCTAAGTGCTAGGGGTCAGGATAACCATATTTTATTGGAATGGTCAACTGCGAGTGAGACAAATAATTCAGGATTTGAAATCATGAGAAGTGTAAATGGCGCCGATTTCGAAAAAATAAGTTGGATGGATGGCCATGGTAATTCGAACCAAATTTTGAATTACCAATTCAAGGATTTTGATGTGAACTCCAACGAGGCCTATTATTATCGTCTTAACCAGATTGATTTCGATGGTACTGCAACTCTTACAGAAATTGTTACTGCCAAATTGAACTCCTCTAATGTGCAGATATCGGCTTGGCCAAACCCATTCCAAAATAGCACCAACATTGTATTGAATTTGGACAAATCGGCATCCACCGAGATATTTATCGTAAACACTCTAGGCCAAGTCGTTGCTGAACTTTCTAAAGGCCAATTGGATGCAGGCTCACACTTTTTCCTTTTTGATCTTGAAAAGAGCGGCTGTGAATCAGGTGTTTACACGGTCATTTTGCGTATTGATGATCAAATGGAGCACCTTAGAATAGTTTCAAGAGATTGATTATCAAAATAATTTGATGCAGCTTACAACTTGCCTCAGCCTTGTTAGAATTTCAGAAAGGCTTTATTTTCAGCGAAAAACCTTTGAAATAAGCGCGTTTTTTAGTTACTTTGCAGCCCTTTGAAAAACAGGGCATGGCCAGAGAAGTAAAAATATTTTCAGGAACCGCTTCCAGATACCTCGCCGAGCAGATTGCCGAACAATACGGCGCTCCTCTTGGTGATGTGATTGTTAGTCGCTTTTCTGACGGAGAGATGTCGCCCTACTTTGATGAAAGTGTCAGAGGTTGTGATGTCTTCATCATCCAATCCACCTTTTCTCCTTCAGAGAATCTTTTTGAACTTCTTCTTTTAATAGACGCTGCCAAGAGGGCTTCAGCACATTACATCACTGCCGTGATTCCGTATTTCGGCTATGCCCGATCTGACCGCAAGGACAAACCCAGGGTGGCTATTGGATCCAAACTGGTTGCCAATCTACTGAGTGCCGCCGGTGTCACTAGGGTCATGACAATGGATTTACATGCTCCCCAGATACAAGGCTTCTTCGATGTGCCTGTAGACCACCTTGATGCCTCAAGCGTTTTCGTGCCATATATCAAGAGCCTAAACCTGGATAACCTGATTATTGCCGCGCCAGACATGGGTGGTGTACATAGGGCTCGAGAATATGCCAAGTATTTCAGTGCAGACATGGTCATTTGCGATAAGCATCGCAAAAGGGCCAACGAAGTTGAGGGCATGACCCTTATTGGTGATGTGGTTGGCAAGAATGTCGTTCTGGTAGACGATATCGTTGATACAGCTGGCACACTTTCCAAAGCTGCACAAATGATTATGGATCGAGGAGCGAATAGTGTAAGAGCATTCTGCACACATCCTGTTTTGTCTGGCAGAGCCTATGAGCGCGTCGAAGAATCGGCTCTCACCGAACTCATCGTTTGTGATACAATTCCATTGCGTCAGCAATCACCAAAGATTACCGCGTTGCCTACCGCTGAGTTGTTCGCCAAAGCTATCCAAAGGGTTTATTCATATAAATCCATCAGTACCTTATTCATCAAAGCATAAAAACCCATTCATTCAATACTTACCAGTCATGAAATCATTTCAACTTACCGGAACAAAGAGAACCGTATTAACGAAGCAGGAAACCAAAAAGCTGCGGGATGCAGACATGGTTCCATGTGTGCTGTATGGCGGTTCCGAAAATGTGCATTTCTCAGCACCAACCCTAGACTTCAGGGGCCTGGTTTACACTCCGGAAGTGTTTACCGTTAATATCGATATCGATGGTAAAACCCACCAAGCTGTCATGCAGGAGATACAATTTCATCCTGTAACCGATAAGCTCATGCACATCGATTTCTTGGAAATCAATCCCGGAAAACCTGTCGTGATAAACCTTCCCGTTAAAATAAACGGAACATCCGAAGGTCAGCGTCAAGGTGGTAAACTAGTTACCAAGGTGCGCAAACTGAAAGTTCGCTCCCTAATCAACCATTTGCCTGACGCGGTCAATGTGGATATCAACGCTCTTCAAATTGGCCAGTCTATTCGTGTTGGTGATTTGAAAATCGAAGGTGTTGAGTTCCTTGATTCTCCTAACAACATCCTAGTTGGTATTCGTACTACCAGGAATGTCGTTGAGAATCCAGCAGCCGACGCCAAAGCATCCAAATAATAACAACTAAATACGACCATCCTTGAAATTCCTGGTGGTTGGTTTGGGAAATCCCGGAGCCGAATATGCCCACACAAGGCATAACATCGGCTTCGATGTTTTGGATGAGATAGCCAAAAAATCAAACGGTGTGTTCACCCAAGAGAGGCACGGTTTAATTTGCAGAATCAAAATCCGCGGCAAAGTTGCCATCCTACTCAAGCCAAACACCTTCATGAATCTGAGTGGTAAGGCTGTCAATTATTGGATGCAACAGGAGCATGTTCCTCTCAATAACTTGTTGGTTGTTACCGACGACCTAGCACTACCTCCAGGAACCATCCGAATTCGACTCAAGGGAAGCGACGGGGGTCACAACGGTCTGAAAAGCATCAACGAAACATTGAATACCACCGAATACGCCCGATTGCGTTTCGGCATTGGAAGCGACTTTCCAAAAGGACATCAGGCCGATTATGTATTGAGTGTTTGGGGTGAAGATCAAGCACTTACAGTTGCAGAAAAAACCCAAAAGGCCGTAGAGGCCATCACCCAGTACATTGGTTCCGGACCCGTATTTGCCATGAACCAATTCAATGATTAATAAACTTGTTCAATCTGTTTGGTACATGATTTGTTGACTTGAAACTAAAAAAGCTTTAATTTGTACTTATAAATACCTTACTATTAAAATGAAAAAACAACTACTCGCAACCGTTTTATCGATAACCTCCCTCTTTTTTGGATCAGGAATTAATGCCCAAAATATCATTTTGAGTACGGGTTTTGACAACTACCAGGGGACTGCAGCATCCGTACCTGCGGGATTCAATATCTCTTGGAATTGTAACTCCACGCTTGATACGGCCTGTATAACCAACTCCTTTTACACCACCAATACCAATTTCGGCGCTTCAGCACCCTCCTACAAATTCGGTATCGATGGGGCAACCATTGTAACCCCAATGGTATCAAGTGCCGACTCCATCACCTTTTGGGGCAAAGGCCAGAATGTATCTGGACCCAGCACATTGATTATTTCATCAAGCCCTGATAATGTCAATTGGACGGTAGTAACCTCTTTGAGCAATCTGCCCAACAACTCATCTACAACCTTCAGTGTACCCTTGCAGCAATTCACTGGCTATTTGAAATTCTTTTACGATAAGGATTTTGGAAACTTGAGTTTTGATGATTTAAAGGTTTACAGTAGTGTGGTAGGCATTGCCGAAACTGGCACTCGTGAAGAAATCGCAGTTTATCCTTCTCCAACTTCAGGACCAATCAACATCCGAATCTCTTCCAAGTCCACAACTGATCCCTATGTTGAGGCTTTCGATATGTTGGGCAACAAAGTATATGCCGCATACCCCGAGCGTCGCGGAAAAGGAATTTACAACCTCGATTTATCAGACAAAAACAAAGGATTCTATTTCCTTAAGATCCGAACCGGAAACCAAGTCGTTTCCCGTCGCGTTACCATTACAAACTGATAAAAAGTTTACAGCAAAAAAAAAGGTCCTCTTCGAGGACCTTTTTTTATGATCAGCCTGTTTAAAGACGAGGCGATCTGAAAGCTGTATTCAACATAGATCCTATTGAAGATATCTGAACTCGTTCCTGCTTCATTGAATCCCTGTGACGGATAGTGACTGTGTGGTCCTCGGTTGTTTGATGATCCACCGTGATACAAACGGGTGTTCCAATGGCATCTTGCCTTCTATATCTTTTACCTATGGAATCTTTCTCATCGTATTGACACATGTAATCCGACTTTAAGGAATCCATAATCTCCCTGGCCTTCTCGGGCAATCCATCCTTTTTAACCAATGGAAGCACAGCCACCTTAACCGGAGCAAGAAACGCTGGGATTCGAAGCACAACGCGCTCGGAGCCATCTTCAAGCTTTTCCTCTGTATATGCGTATGACATGACTGCCAAAAACAATCGATCAAGCCCAACGGATGTCTCAACAACATACGGAACATAGCTTTCATTAAGTTCGGGGTCGAAGTATTGTAGCTTTTTACCGGAGAAAGACTCGTGTGACTTCAGATCGAAATCCGTACGAGAATGGATTCCCTCCAGCTCCTTGAATCCAAACGGGAACATGAACTCAATATCACACGCCGCATTGGCATAATGGGCCAGCTTAATGTGATCGTGAAAGCGGTGGCACCCCTCGTCAAAACCAAGGGATCTATGCCATTTCATTCTGGTGTTTTTCCAATATTCATACCACTGCATTTCGGTGCCGGGCTTTACAAAAAACTGCATCTCCATTTGCTCAAACTCTCGCATACGGAAAATGAACTGTCTAGCCACTATTTCATTTCGGAAGGCCTTCCCGGTCTGTGCTATTCCAAAGGGCACCTTCATTCGACCTGTCTTATGCACATTTAAAAAATTCACAAATATGCCCTGTGCGGTCTCAGGCCTAAGGTATAAAGCAGATGACTCCTCACTAACGGATCCCATCTGGGTTGAAAACATCAAATTGAACTGTCGTACATCCGTCCAGTTTCGTGTGCCAGATACAGGACATACGATTTCCAAATCAATGATAATTTGCTTCACCGCATCCATATCGGAAGCATCCATTGCGGATTTGAAACGATTATTGATGTCGTTTATCTTAGCTTGATTCTCTAGTACCCTAGGATTTGTTCCTCTGAATTGGTCTTCATTGAAAGCGTCCCCGAATCGTTCACGAGCCTTTGAAACCTCCTTATTGATTTTGGTTTCAATCTTGGCAACATGGTCCTCTATCAAAACATCCGCACGGTAACGCTTCTTTGAATCCTTGTTGTCGATGAGCGGATCGTTGAAAGCATCCACATGGCCTGAAGCCTTCCAAGTGGTTGGATGCATGAATATGGCCGCATCTATTCCCACAATATTCTCATGCAACCTGGTCATTGAATTCCACCAGTAGGACCTGATATTGTTTTTCAGTTCAGAGCCGTATTGACCGTAGTCGTAAACAGCACTCAATCCATCATAAATCTCACTTGATGGAAATACAAATCCGTACTCCTTGCAGTGGGAGACCAGATTTTTGAATAAGTCATCGTTGTTGGCAGCCATGCAGCAAAATTAGGAATTATGCTTCACAACCAACCGCCCCTACAAAGAGAAGCAACATGACTAATGCAAATCCAAGGCTCTGCCTATCAAAAACTAAATAAACGAGAATCTTTCATGACTCGGTCATTTCGAGCCCCAGAGCCGCTGTACGCCTCTTCGAAAATCCAATTTGTATGCTAGTTCGAGTGCAATGAAACTGTGTGCATCCTTACTTGATGGATTACCCCTTGGGCTCATGCCTACTCCGTTTGGATTTCCACGACCCAAACCGGTAGGATCAGAAATATACAATGCCAACTCCTGTTTAATCGGATCTCCAGAATATGTAGAGGCGATTTCACTATAAGTTGGATACCTGTTGCTTACATCATCTATTAAATCGGTGAAAAACATATAATATCCGAATTCCATTGAGGCGGTCAAACTCTTGGAAAGGCCATAGCGCAGTCCAAAACCCAAGGGAATTGCCAAATTCACCATTTTACTTTTCTTGGTCAATTTACCCTCAACCGTTGCGGAACCGCCTTCTGTTATCCAATCATTCAATTCAGTTTCATATTCGCCATCTTTTTCAATTATGTTTCCTTCACTACCTGGTCCCCCATAGGCTATATCACGAATGGTGCCATCAGGCCAATAATGATATCTGTTGTTTATATCGATATCTCCATTGAACAAATCGGCCTTTGGCGCTCCGTAATAAGCACCAATGCCCGTGAAAAAGAAAAACGCCGGAGGCTGTAAATGGAGCGGAACCCTAGGGTTCTTGTAATAGGTATATGTGACATGAGTGGAAATTCCAAATAGATCATTTCTGAACCCGATACCCCGTCCATAATTACGAAGCTCAAAGCCTTCTCTTCCTCCGTAAGGAATCACCTCATCCAGTTGCAATCGGTTCCAAGAAAGCCTTATTTCAGCTGATACTGGACGATAAAATTGTCCAGAATAAGACCCGGGTTTCAGAAAATTCCTAAAAGTAACAGCAACTCCTGGTTGCGTGGAGTTTGACTTAAACCAATCGTCATGACCCAAATCCCCGTAATAATTAGTAATCCCACTGGAGAGTCCTATTTCTACTGGGCTCTGCGCTGTGGATTTTCCAAAATAAAGCAGCGATAGTGAAACAAGCAATAAGTTCCTTGTCATGGCAATTGTTTGATAAGGTTTTATCAATACCAATGTAGAGAAAACGAACTAAAAAAACAACTGACTAAAGTCAGTTTTGCCCGATTTATTCGATACGGTATAGTATGGGCTTGGAGGGGCTGGCATCATTCTCCAAGGCCGTCACCATCAAATTCAAAAGATAATCGCCGTCTTTGATTTCATTATCAATAAAAACCAATTCTGAAATGGTGGCACCATGTCGGGGTGCTTCCGGATAATTCCAAAAAACATGGTGGGCGGCCAGTTTCCCCTCATCTTGTTCTCTGTCGATGGAAGGTAAGTCTATTAGCAAATGTAGGATGCCTCTGTCCACGAGAAGTCGGGCTGCATCTACAGACAAATAGGGAGGGTTGGAATTCGAATACTGAGCCTTTTTTTTCTGATCGCCATTTGGAAGGGTTCTGATTGCTACGGCAGTGGCTCCTTTGTGTAAATTCCAACCAGCCACCTGTTCAGAAGTAATTACTTTATCGTTGCCCATAACCATGGGCGAAACTGTTACCAGAGAGCACAAGGCAAAGAAATGTTTCAGCTCCTTGTTCAGGGAATGACATTCCTTACTGATATGTCCCATACATTCAGTGTGAGTTCCATTCCCATGTGGATTCAAATAAACATTCTTGAAATTTACGGGGCCTCCCTTGGTCACATCTCCAATCCAATCACCCATTATCACCGGCTCTATACGAACAGGTCCGCAATACCATGCATTGACCGTATTGATTCCCGCCTCAAGCGGAATTGAAATATCAAGAGGCTTCGAAAAATCCACCTGGATCTCAAACCCGGAAATGTTTATTGCTGCTCTCATGTTGATGTGAATTTAGAAATAAATTCCGAAAATATTAATCCTGACTTTCATTCAAAAACCAAAAGCATTGAATCAAACTATAAACAGGTCGGAGGCGATGCGGTCGGCTAAATGCTGTCCGCTTCTACTAAGAGAGTAATGTCCGTTTTTTAGTATGATATGTCCTGAATCAAGATACTGTTTGACATTTTCATTGAAGTGGATTTCGAATTCCTTGCCGTAGTTTCGGCAGATGTGATCTAGAGAAACCCCATCAATGGTTCTCAATCGTGTCATCACATGCTCATTATACTTATCTTTGATAGACAGAATCTCACTCGTATAGCTTAGATTTCCGCTTTGCAAGAATCGGATATAGGTGGCGTTATTAGGTACATTCCAACTTCTTTCCATGCCGTTGTATGAATGTGCGGATGGACCTAAGCCAATATAACTTGTGTTGTTCCAGTATCGACTGTTGTGTCTGGAACGGAAGCCCGGTTTGGCGAAATTCGAAATCTCATAATGCTCGAAACCGTGTGCTATAGCCGCATCCATCAGATATGAAAACTGTTCAGCATACGCCTCATCGGGTTCGGGCAACACATGGCGGCTTAGGACAGCCTTATGTAGCATGGTTTTAGGCTCTATTGTTAACCCGTAGCAGGACAAGTGTTTTACAGGCAAGGAAAATGCTTGCTCCAAGTTAGTCGCCCACTTACCAATGCCAGAGCCAGGGATTCCGTAAATGAGATCAATGGTGATATTGTCAAATCCGATCTCTGCAGAATCATAGACAGAACGAATCGCCTGGGATGAATCATGGGCACGGTTCATGAAAACAAGTTCGGAATCGTGGAAAGACTGCACTCCAATACTCAACCGATTAATCGGAGTGGATTTCAATTCCGTTAATTTGATTTTATCCAAATCATCGGGGTTGGCCTCCAAAGTGCATTCAAAACTCTCCGATAACGAAAAATTCTTGTGGATTGAATTGAAGATCCGATCTAGTGACTCCAAAGACAAAAGCGAAGGAGTGCCTCCGCCAAAATACACGGTCTCTATTGGTGTTCCCTTGGGGAGATAACCATTGCGCAAATTCATTTCCAAACAAATGGCATCCACCATTTGATGCATAGAATCCGTATTGACTGAAAAATGAAAATCGCAATAATTACACGACTTTTTACAAAATGGGATGTGGATATATATCAAGACACTGATGCGTTTCTAAAATAAGCAAGTCCTCAACCCTGCTTTGGCAAGACTATTCGGAAGGTGGTGCCTTTGTTTTGTTCAGAGCTCTTCACGAAAATTTTGCCTCCGTGGTATTCCTCAACGATGCGCTTGGATAGCGAAAGTCCAAGTCCCCAGCCACGACTCTTGGAAGTGAAGCCGGGCTTAAAAACCGTTTGATATTTTGATTTTGGAATACCCTTGCCGGTATCCGAAACATCGATATAAACGAATTGTGATTGATCGGTTACGGTAACATTCAATGAACCCTGACCTTCCATGGCATCTACAGCATTCTTAAACAGATTTTCCAAAACCCATTCGAAAAGAGGAATATTCATAGGAGCCATTACATCGTGAGACGATGGTTGGTTCAAATGGAATTGGACTTTAGAGGATGTTCGAGGCGAAAAATATTCGATAGACTTCTGCACCACTTGTCCTACGCTTTCCTTCTTCAAAGAAGGGGCGGAGCCGATTTTGGAGAAACGCTCGGATATGGTGTTCAGCCTGTTCACATCCTTCTCGATTTCGGTAGCAGGTCCTCCAGGGCCTTCCTTTGATTTGAGATATTCAACCCATGCCATCAATGAAGACAATGGCGTTCCTAATTGGTGGGCAGTCTCTTTGGCCATTCCCACCCAAACCTGATTTTGTTCGGCTTTGCGCGAGGTACTGAAAGCTAAATATGAAACCAACAGAAACAAGCTGATTACCCCTAGTTGGAAATATGGATATAATCGCAACTGACGGATCAGCAAAGAATCCCTGTAGTAGACATAATTCTTGTCTCCCGGATTACCGAAAACAATTTCAATGGGCTCTCGCTCTGACCGCATCTCCTCGATTTGGGATTGAATCCAAGCCTTGTCTTCTAATTTTGTTGAGTCAAGATTCCGGGATGAAATATAATTGTTCTTGGAATCCGTTAGCAGCATAGGTATGGTACTGTTGCTTCGTAACACCTCTAAAGCAAAACCCATATCGCCCGCCTCAACCACTGGGTCGCTCAACTGTTTGACCGCTTCAGCCCACAACTCCACATTCTGTTTTTCCTGTTCCGAGAGCTTGGCCACCAGCGAATTGGTATACCACATGGAAGATAGGCCAATACCCAAAGCTATGACCAACAAAGCAAGCTTCCAGCGCTGTTTTCTAGTGTAGATGTTTACGGGCATAACGGCATGTTCGTGGCAAAGATATGATTGTATGGTTTACTCATCGGTTTCCAGCTCCAGCTCTTTCACCTTGATTTCTTCTTTTTTGACCTGACCAGAAGGTTTTTCTTCCTCATCCCTATTGCCTCCAAACTCCTTTTTCAAAAGATCTCTGATAGTATTACGCTCCTTACGGATTTCCTCAGTGATCCTTTGTTCGGTTCCTTTTCGATCCCAAGTGAATTTGGGATCGGTTGCTGAACCTTTCATTGAAAGGAAGATTCTTGGACGACCCAGCCCATCGTCTTCAATGGTTCCAAACTCTGTATTCATCTGTCGAACCTTTCTTCCTATTATCTGAGATAGATAAAGACCCAAATGGTAATCAACCATATTGTCAAATGTGTGCGTTCCGCTTGCCGTAAGGTCCATTGCCGAGCTTCTGATATCCATTACCGGAATGATAATTTTGCGATCTCTGATTTCAATGGTATTGGTCAGATTTGAAAACCGAATGGTTTCCAAATCGGATCCCTTTAAATATTTGGATAAGGCGAGCATGGGTTTAAATTGTATCAACTCCCCGTTTTCAATCGTTATGTCCCCTTTGGCGAATACCGATTTTTCATCGAGGTTCAGTTGCTTGTCCCAGCGAGATGAAAAATCCACTTTAGCGGAAAGCCTACCCTTCAAGTTTCTATCAACCAATGTGGTTTGTCCGAAATTTCCCATCTGTTGAAACAGCCGGCTTATGTCAACATTCCTAATTTGAGCTACACATGATGTTCTTACGCTGTCGACGGAACTTTCATCGATGGAGCCAGACAACCGTATCTCTCCACCGCAAGTTGAAAACTCCAAACCTGGGGAGGAAACCTTGGATTCAGAAACCACAATGGTCCCGTCTATCGAAGTAGAATTGAATTTCCGAAAGGTCAAACTTCCTATTGAAACATCTAAAACGAATCGATGCTTATCGGTTAAGTCCAATGAGAAGGTGTCGGATTTACTAGAGCCTCCGGCTAAAATCTCATCTAGGTCAACCTTGTCGCTTTTAAATGCTGCCTCAACCTCAATACGCTGATCGTCTAACAGGAAATATGACATCAGGTTGTTGAAGCTTCCGGTAACAGTAAAATCGGTGTTGCCAATGCGACCAGCCAAGGATTCCAAGACCATGTCATTGCCTCTCAAATGAAGTATTCCGTTCAAGCCACTCATTCCAGTCTGACTGCCTTTCCAAACAAAGCCGGCGTTGGCAAAACGAATGGAACCGGAGGAGCGATAGGTTGATTTTTCTTTGGCTATTCCATTGAATGAAATATCAGCGCTGATGCTTCCTTGTAGGGCTTCTATGGTGTCGGGCTTGTAGAACCTACTTAAAACATCCAGGTCTGCATCCAATTTGAGAGTCAAATCCAACTTGGGATTGGAGAAGTCCTCGAGATTCATGTTCAATTGGAAGGGTGCGCCTTCAAGATTGGCCGCGATAGACTTCAAGACAAGACTCTCGTAAGGAGCTGCATTACTTTTCCGGCTAATGAAAGTGCCGCTTCCATTGAGCTCAGAGATGTTGTAGTTGGTGCCCTCGGGGTTGGCTTTGGCATTTCTTGCAGTAAAATCCAATTTGAAAACAGGAGTGTATCCATCTCCTACCCGACCCTTGATGTTCCCTTTGAAGGTGATATCTCCACTGCAGTTGAATTCCGCAAATTTTCCAATCACAGATTTTGGAAGCAGGGAAATCAAGGAGGCAATATCCGCATCCTTGGATGAAAAATCCAAATTCATCTCCGTTTGCTTGCCCTTTGTGTTGATATCACCACCTATCAGAAATTGCATCCCCGAAAGCTTGACCTTACTTTCACCTATTTGATAGGTGCCCGACTTATTGTCGACCTCGATAGAGGCGAGTATCTCACATGGTTTACCATCAACATATCTGACACCGGAGATCAAGACGGATGCAGACCGCATAGTCGCTTCGAGGCTTGCCGAATACTTGTCTGTGGAGATGTCTCCACCTAATTCACCTTCATCGATGTGGAAACGGTATGTTTGGTTGGACTTTCGATTGAGATATTCGAATTTGGTATTAGTAATCAAAATGGTTTTAAGATCGACCTTCATACCTCCCTCACCGGAAGTGGTGTCTTCCTTGAAAATATCATAATTGTTGCGCCCTTTTCGATCTGTAAAGATGTTTACCGAAGCATCTTCCAGTTCCACTCCCCTGAGTTTAACATTACCCGTGAACAGATCCCAGAGTCGGAATTGGAATCCGATAAAACCTGCATTTAGCAAACTGGGGTCGTCCTCAAATCCTGTAGGATTGGACACCATAACATCCTTGAAACGGACAGATGCGTTGGGAAAAGAGGAAAAAACGGTGAATTCCATTTCACGAACATCAACGCGTGCTTTCAGCCTTGCGTTTACAGCATTCACAACCGAGATGCGGAGGGCATCTCCGTAGATGAAAGTAATCAACCATCCAATCAAACCGACCACAACCGAAAACAATCCCATCCACAATAGGATTTTCGAGAGTCTTTTACGGGAAGGTTTTTCGTCAACTGAATGTTGAAACTCGCTCACCTGATAGAAATGCGGTTAGTCCTTTTTTATTGTGTTGAATACCTAAATGTCGGTCATGTTTACAGACCAAAAAAAGGGGCCCGCTGTTGCAAGGGCCCCGAAATTATTTGGCAGAAAACCTGGCCGAGACCTCTCCCCAATTTACGATATTCCAAAACGAAGCGATGTAGTCGGGTCTGCGGTTTTGGTAATTAAGGTAATAGGCGTGTTCCCATACATCCAATCCCAAAATTGGAGTACCCTTCACTTCGGCAATATCCATCAAAGGATTATCTTGGTTGGGGGTGGATGCTACTTCAAGTTTGCCATCTGACTTCTTGACCAACCATGCCCACCCGGAGCCAAATCTAGTAGCACCTGCCGTGGAGAAGCGGGACTTGAACTCATCAAATGAACCGAAAGCGGATTGTATAGCCTCCAAGAGTTCGCCCGTGGGGGCCCCTCCCCCCGCTGGAGAAAGCACTTTCCAAAACAAATCGTGGTTGTAGTGCCCGCCTCCATTATTTCTTACCGCCATAGGGTATTTGGATATGTTTTTACAGATCTCCTCAATGGAAAGCTGCTCTGCATCGGTTCCGGAAATAGCGTTATTTAAGTTGGTAACATAGGCTTGATGGTGTTTCCCATGATGTATTTCCATGGTACGGGCATCAATATTGGGTTCTAGGGCGTTAAACGAATAAGGAAGTGCGGGTAATTCAAAAGCCATGATTTTCAGTATTTTAAGGGTTTTAAAACAGGTTGTAAAGGGTTCTCAAAGTTAACAAAATGAACTTTGGAGAGGTTGGATTGGGCCTCCAAAAAAAAATTTTAAGCCGTTGGTTACGATATGATTAAATCCTCTATATTTGCGCCACAAAACTTAATCTAAAACCAACAACACAATGAAAAAAGTATTTGCTGTACTAGCTGTAGCTGGTATGTTCGCATTCGTAGCTTGTGGTCCTAAGGCTGAAGAAGCTACTACTGAGACCACTGACTCTGCTGCAACTGTAGAAGCTGCTCCTGTAGTAGAAGAAGCTGCTCCTGCTCCAATGGATTCAGCTGCTGCTGCTGCTCCTGCAGACTCTGCTGCTGCTGCTCCTGCTGCTGCTCCTGCAAAGTAATAATGGCCTTAGGGCTATTAGAAAAAACCCCGATGGATCCGTCGGGGTTTTTTGTTTTTTATAGAATCGAAAGAGGAATTAAAGGCTTCCCGTTCGACCACCATCCACAGGTACATTGATACCCGTGATGTAGGATGCGGCCGGTGATGCCAAAAAAGCGATTGCGTTTGCAATCTCTTCAGGTTTTGCGAAGCGTCCCATAGGTATCTCCGCGATCATTTCATTTTGTAAGTCAACTACGGTCTTACCCGTTTTTGAGGATTTTGCCTCCATTAAGGAGGATAGTCTACCCGTAGAGGTAGCTCCAGGCAGAACATTATTCACTGTAATACCGGCTGAAGCTACTTCCATCGATAAGGTTTTCGCCCAATTGGCAACAGCCGCTCGAATGGTATTCGATACACCCAAGCCCTTCAATGGCTGTTTAACAGAAGTGGAGATTACATTGATGATGCGACCATAACCAGATTCCCGCATCCCAGGTATCAATGCCTGCGCCATGATGTGATTGCAAACCAAATGCTGACGGAATGTAGCTTCAAACTGCTCGATTCCGGCATCCACAATCGGACCTCCTGATGGTCCGCCTGTGTTATTAACCAGAATATGCGCGCGATTACCTTTGGCAAGCCAATCCTCAATAGCCTTCTTGACTTGATTCGGATCGGAAAAATCAGCGACAATATAACCATGTTGGACATCGGAAACAGGTGAAAGCTCATTAAATGCTTCTTGTAACGCCTGCTCATTACGCGCCACTAAAGTGACTGCGGCGCCGAGCGAGCTCAGCTCGCGGGCAGCGGCCAAGCCGATGCCTTGTGTGCTTCCGCACACAACGGCGCACTTACCTGACAGAGAAAGATTCATGTTGTAAAGATAAATAAGATGAGGTTTGAACCTTTGTGCATTTTTCCATTAATTTGTGGTGCACCTTTTTAACACCTTCAGCCATGCCCATAGCCTCACCATTCAATTTCAAAAAGTGGATTGATGAAAACCGCCATCTGCTAAAACCGCCTGTAGGCAATAAGGTCGTTTATAAACCCGAACAAGACTTCATCGTCATGGTGGTAGGTGGTCCCAATTCAAGAAAAGACTACCACTATAATGAAACAGAGGAGTTCTTCTACCAACTTGAAGGAGATATTCAAGTAAAAATTCAAGAAGACGGACAACCACGAACCATTGAAATCAAAGAGGGTGATGTTTTTCTACTACCAGCACGCACTCCACACTCGCCGCAACGAGGCCCCAACACAGTAGGCCTGGTCATGGAAGTACACCGCCGTCCAGGGATGAAAGACCGCCTACAGTGGTATTGCGAGAAATGCAACAACCTGATGCATGAAGGAATCCTTGAATTGAAGGATATTGAAACAGAACTAAAGGCGGCAATGGAGCAATATTACTCATCCACTGATCTTCGTACCTGCAAGCAATGCGGAACAGTCATGGAACCACCCCAAAAACTGGCTTAGTCCCTGACGGAGTTAATACAAATCAATCTTGATTGAACTCCCTCGACTGGGGATACATCAGTTGGTGCTTTTGCCTGACCAAGGCGGTTAGTTTTTCCCTGAGCAATGCGATGTTAACCCCCTCGGCCGCGGAGATGAAAACAGAATCGATATTATCTTTGGCAATCCAAGAATTTTGCAACTCCTCCAAACTAATGTTTTCACGAACCGCAGGCGTCAGGTCATCAGCTTCCTTTTCTATAAAACGATAAGCGTCGATTTTATTAAAAACCATCAACACTTTCTTGTCGGCTGCACCAATGTCCGCGAGCGTCTGATTCACCACATCGATTTGATCCTCGAAATTGGGATGCGAAATGTCAACCACATGCAACAGGATATCGGCCTCCCTGACTTCATCCAAAGTGCTCTTGAAAGATTCAACAAGATTATGTGGAAGCTTCCTGATGAACCCGACCGTGTCTGATAGCAAAAAGGGGATGTTTCCATAAACCACCTTTCGAACCGTTGTATCCAAAGTGGCAAAGAGCTTGTTCTCTGCAAAAACATCCGACTTGCTCAAAAGATTCATAAGGGTAGATTTACCAACATTCGTATATCCTACCAAAGCAACCCTGACCATGTTTTCCCTCGACTTGCGCCGCGTAAAGTTTTGCTTGTCGATTTCCCTCAACTTCTCCTTCAGCCGGGTCAACTTGTCACGAATAACCCTTCTATCAGTTTCAATCTCCGTTTCACCAGGACCTCTCATACCTATGCCTCCCCGTTGCTTCTCCAAGTGGGTCCACATACGGGTCAATCGTGGAAGAAGATATTGATATTGCGCCAACTCAACCTGCGTTCTAGCTTGCGCCGTCCGGGCCCTACTAGCAAAAATATCAAGGATGAGCGTGGTGCGATCCAATACCCTACAGCCCAAAGGCTTTTCTAAGTTCCTAAGCTGCGATGGTGTCAATTCATCATCAAAAATTACAATAGAAACGCCATTCGCTTTGACAAAGACCGCAACTTCTTCCAATTTGCCTTTACCGAGATAGGTTCGTGGGTCGGGATACTCCAATTTTTGAACAAACCGTTTTAAAGTGACAGCCCCGGCAGTATGAGCCAAAAACTCTAACTCATCCAAATACTCATGCGTACGGGCATCTGTTTGCCCTTGCCGACAAACCGCAACAAGCACAACCTTTTCTTCAGACTTAACGGATGACAACATGGGAAGAAACCACCATTAGATGAATGGCGCCTTTTAATGGGATAGAAAAATCGCTTACTGGCAAGTGATGCATCAAAGCCAACCCCTACCCTGCCCAACTTCCATGAAAGGCCATGGAATACGACTCAGTATCAAAATAAGGCCAATTAAATAGAAAACAAAGATCTTTTGGAATTTCACAGCATCCGATGTTGCTTTTTTGGCCAATATGTGCCCCAAGGTGATCAAAACGATTCCAATTATCATCGTTAACAAATGCTCAACGGCCCAAAAACGAAGCAATGGATCCTTCATAGCCTCTCCCATATTAGCCAAGGCAGCAGATACTGTTCCATTCATCATATAGAGCATCAAGCCGATAACCAATTGCAAATGGGCAGAAATCATGGTAAACAAGGACAGCTTGCGGTCCGTTGCATCGAAGACTCTACCTGATCTCTTACCGGTGAAGGCACGATAAATCATAACGAGCAAAAGAATCAACAAAACCCAACGAAGCAAGGAATGCAAATGGAGGAACCCTGTGTACATGTTTATTAAGTTTGGATACCTCAAAAATAACAAACTAAGGGGAAAAACCTAATTTTGAGCAAACGCTTAGCCTCTTTCACCAAACTCCAGATTCAACCAATGTCAAACGGCCTAATTTCAAAAAAAACCCTCCATCGATCCGGCATACTCCTATCCATGTTCCTGATTGTTTACGCAACGGTAGCCCCAGTTGCATTCAGCCAGGCCACCTTCCCTGTCAATGGCATTCCCTATGAACCAAACCTTCGTTATGCGTTGACCAATGCAACGATTCATATAGACCATCAATCCAAATTAGACAGCGCTACCATTTTGTTTCGAGATGGGGTCATTGAAGAAGTGGGAAAGGGTTTGCAAATTCCAGCCGGTTCGATTGTACATGACTTGAAAGGCATGCATATTTATCCATCTTTCATCGACCCTTATTCGAACTATGGCATGCCCGCTCCCGACAAAGAAAAGTCGGAAGGTCGAAGGGGCCCGCAAATGAATTCCAACACAAAAGGAGCTTACTCCTGGAATCAGGCTTTGAAACCTGAAACGGAGGGCCACCGCCTATTTGCTACTAATGAAGACGCGGCAGAATCCTTAAGAAACGCAGGGTTCGGGATTGTTTTATCCCTACCTCAAGATGGAATCGCTCGAGGTAGCGGTTGTGTTGTGAGCCTGGGGTCCGGCAAGGAGAACGAATTGATGATTCGGGAAAAAGCAGCTACGGCATATTCATTCAAGAAGGGCTCATCCAAACAAGACTACCCTACTTCGGAAATGGGTGCCATTGCGCTTTTACGACAATCCTTCTTGGATGCACAATGGTATGCGGCTGGCGGTAACAAAGAAGAAAAGAATATCTCCATCCAAGGATGGATTGATAACAAGAGCCTTCCCATGTTCTTTGAATGCGACAACTACCTTCAATCATTGAGAGCAGACAAAATTGGCGATGAATTCGGCGTCAGTTATGTGATTAAAGGGTCAGGTGATGAATACAAACGCATTGACGAAATCAAAAAAACCGGCAACACCTACATACTTCCATTGCGCTTCCCGGAGGCTTTCCAAGTTAATGACCCCTATGACTCGAGATATGTCACGCTTGAGGATTTGATACATTGGGAACAAGCACCATACAATGCGATTCAACTACAAAAAGCAGGAATCAAAATTGCCTTTACCTCTCATGGCTTGAAAGACCCCGGTCAATTCATAAAACGACTACGACAGCTTAAGCAACTCGGCATGACCCCCGAAGCCATACTTAAAGCAACAATATATACCCCATCCGAACTGATTGGCTTGAATAATAGTCACGGCACTCTGCGCAAAGGATGGGCGGCAAATTTCATTATCATTGATGGAGACCTCTTCGATGAAAAAAGCAACATTATTCAGAATTGGATAAAAGGCGCACCTTATCAGGTGAACAGTACAATGTCAACCAATATTGGCGGGAATTATAAATTATCCGTCGGCAACAATGCCTTTGGCAGCCTGATGGTTTCTGGCAATGAATCCGAGGTGTCAGCCAAAGTTGTTGTTGGAACAGACACCACGAAGGCGCACATAGCTTATAAAAACGGCATCGTTACTTTAAACTTTGACTTAAGCAAAGGCGATCTAAAAGGCACCTACAACCTGACTGGCTACAAAACCAAGAATGGTTTTGAAGGGAAGAATCTAGAGGGCAGTTCCTGGTCTATCGTATTTGAAGGGGACGACACCGTGCCCGCCAAGGCGGACTCATCGAACCAAGAGGCGATACCAAAAATCGGCAAGATTCGGTATCCCGCCATCGCCTATGGTTTCGAACAAATGCCCAAACAGGAAAACACCCTGATTAAAAACGCCACCGTATGGACCAACGAGAAAGAAGGTGTTATTGAAAATACCGATGTGCTCATTCAAAATGGTAAAATTGCTGCTATTGGCAAAAACCTTCCTTCCGGAGATGCCAAAATCCTGGATGGATCTGGAATGCACCTCACCCCGGGTATCATCGACGAACACTCCCACATTGCTGTCAGTCAAAGCGTGAACGAATGTTCTCATTCCGTGACCTCTGAAGTAAGAATTGGCGATGTCATCGATCCAGATGATATCAATATTTACAGGCAACTTGCCGGAGGAGTAACCACATCCCAACTTTTGCATGGCTCTTGCAATCCTATCGGTGGACAATCCGGCATCATCAAGCTTCGCTGGGGCAAATCGGCTGAAGACATGAAATTTGAAGGGGCGCCTGGCTTCATCAAATTCGCATTGGGAGAAAATGTCAAACAATCGAACTGGGGAGATGACTTCAGGATCCGATATCCCCAAACAAGGATGGGGGTAGAGCAAGTGTATGTTGATGCCTTTACAAGAGCCATTGAATATGACAAGAAACGAAAGGCCAGCATAGGAAAGAAAACCCCGGAATTGTTTCGTCGCGACTTACGGTTGGAAGCGCTAGCTGAAATAATGAATAAATCCAGACACATCACCTGCCACTCTTATCAGCAAGGGGAAATCACCATGCTGATGCGCGTTGCCGATTCTCTGGGATTCAAAGTAAATACCTTCACGCATATACTCGAAGGATACAAGGTGGCCGACACAATGAAGTCACATGGAGTAGGCGCATCCAGCTTCAGCGATTGGTGGGCTTACAAATACGAAGTAATTGAGGCGATACCCCAAAACGGATCCATCCTTCATGATGTTGGTGTAACAGTAGCCTTCAACTCTGATGATGCGGAGATGGCCAGGAGACTTAACCAGGAAGCCGCCAAAGCCGTTCGATACGGCGGAGTAAGTGAGGAAGAAGCCCTCAAATTCGTAACATTGAATCCCGCCAAACTTCTTCGAATCGATAACCGAGTAGGCAGCATCAAAGTGGGCAAGGACGCCGACATCGTACTTTGGACCGACCATCCTCTTTCCGTTTATGCCAAGGCAGATAAAACCTTCATTGACGGAATCTGCTATTACGATTCGCAAACAGACAAACAATCAAGAAATGCAGTAGAACAAGAACGGATGCGTATTATCAACAACATGCGTAATGCATCCAAAAAAGGAGGCTCCGATTCGAGACCGGCTTCCTTTAAAAGCCAGAGGCTTTTCCATTGCATGGATGATGAAGATGACCACCAACATTAATTGATATTTCACCTGTTCATTAAAAACCGTTTTTTCAAAATAAGCTCCATGAAAACCCCAATAGTTATAACGCTGCTTTTGACATGCTTTTTTTCACAAGCACAAAACCCAGTGCCAGCACAAAAACAAACCAAACGAATCCTATTGATGAATGGCCGTCTACATGTAGGCAACGGCACCGTTATAGAAAACAGTGCGGTTGGATTTGCCGATGGAAAGATCAATCTGGTTGGAGATGCCACAACCATTCGAATAAATCGCAATGAATTCGACACCATCATTGATGTGTCTGGCAAAAATGTGTATCCAGGACTTATCGCCTTGAACACCACTCTTGGTCTCAATGAAATCGAGTCTGTGAGGGCAACACACGATTACACCGAAACAGGCATCCTGAACCCATCCATAAGATCTATAATTGCATATAATACCGATTCCAAAGTAATACCTACGGTAAGAAGCAATGGTGTAATGATGGCCCAAGTAGTACCCAAGGCAGGATTTGTTTCTCCCAGCATAAGTGGCCAGTCGTCGGTTGTACAACTAGACGCCTGGAATTACGAGGATGCCATTTACAAGGCCGATAACGCGATTCATTTGCATTGGCCTTCCATGCGCATCAACCGTTCAGATGAGCCAGGGCAAGAGGAAAAGCAACGATCCGCTATAGACCGCAACATTCGCGAGATACATAAACTCTTTCATGAAGCCAAAGCTTATGCAGCCATTCAATCGTATCCCGAGAAGAACATACATCTGGAATCGATGAGAGGCCTTTTTAGTCAGAGCAAGAAACTCTTTATCCATTGCAATGCAGCCAAAGAGATAATTGCCGCCACAGCGTTTTGCAAGGAATTCGGAATCGATTTGGTGCTAGTTGGAGCCCAAGAGGCGCATTTAGTGACCGGACTTTTGAAAGAAAGGAACATTCCTGTAGTGGTAGTTGAAACGCATCGCCTACCATCTACTAGCGATGAGCAAATAGATATGCCATTCTCACTACCAAGCATCCTGCAAAAAGCCAATATCCCGTTTGCAATCGCTGTTCCTGAATTCTGGCAGGTCAGGAACCTCTCTTACCAAGCTGGAACAGCTGCCGCCTACGGACTTACCAAGGAACAAGCGGTACAAGCCATTACCCTGTCTGCCGCTGAAATATTGGGAATTGCACAAACCGCAGGATCCATAGAATCCGGGAAAGATGCTACGCTAGTGGTTGTAAAAGGGGATATTTTGGATGTCCGAACCAGCGAAATTGAGAAAGCCTTCATACAAGGCAGAACCATTGATTTGGATAACATCCAATCTCAATTGAATCGCAAGTACAGGTCTAAATACGGTCTGAAAGAAGACATGTAAGGCTAGTTCCTTTAGCCCACTATGTGGAGCCAATTCATATCTTTGCCTGAGATGCAGAGGATTGGCTTCTTTCGCTTTCTTTTAAAATCATGGTTTTGGGCCTTGCCGCTCTTCATGCTTTTCATGTTTCCCATCGTTTCCATTGGACAAGAATCATTGTTGATAGAACCTGTTCCTTTAGCGGAAGAGTCCATAGAACAGGAAGGCTCCTTTTTTAATCCTTCGGTACAAAAAGCAGTTCTAGAAAATCCCGGAAGATCCTCGCTGGAAAAATTACTGCAATCCGCCATCAAGTCGAATAATAAAACACAATTAGCCAACACGGCAATTCAATTGGCATGGATTGAATATGGAGAAGGGAGTAATGCAAAATCCCTGGAGATGTCGAACACCGCATTAAATGCCATCCTTGACGCAGGAAATGCTGCCAATACCGGTTTGTGCGAGCTGCTTGTGGCTTGGTTTCAAATAAAAATGAACCAATCGGACGAAGCCCTTAAAACAACACAAGCCATTATCTCCGGCGGCAGGGCCAATATCCCAAAAGCCATAAGGGGCTCCGGTATGGTTTTGATGGCACAGGCCTTCTTATTGAAGCGCGACTGGGTTACAGCCTCGACTTGGTTTCTAAATGCTTCTCGCGAGTTTGCGTTTGCTGGGAACAAATCCATGGAAGCACGCTGCTTGGTACAGGCTGCGGAATGCCTTATTCGAAAAGGTGTACCTAGTTCTGAACCAGAATTGCATCTCCGAAAGGCAGCCAACATTTTCGTCTCATTGAACGAACAACCTGGCAAGTCAATCGTGTCCCGAGATTTAGGTATTCTTCGTTTCAAAAGCGGACAGTATGAAGCCAGCATTCTCGAATTTCAGAAAGGAATGGATCTATACCCCAACCTGTCTACCTCCCGATTGCTGAAAGACGCCTATCTGAAACTTTCTACCATCAATACCCTTTCCGGTAATCACAAGATGGCAGATGATTTGAAAATCAAATATGAATTGCTTCGCGACTCCATTGACAAAGTGGAACGATCGCGCACCCTGAGCAGCCGTGGTACTCGTCGCGATCTTATGGAGCGAGCAGCTATCAATGACATGCTGCGTAAGGAAATTGATTTTTCGGCAACAACGGGCATATCATCGTCTGAAATCGAAAGAAATCGCTTGCTAATCGACGCTGAAATTGAACGGCTCGAAAAAGAAAAATTGATTGAAGAATACAACTTGGAAAAACGCAAGTCTGATCTCACCAACCAGGAAAGGGATGAGAAAATAAGGGAACTGACACGACAAAAAGAACTCCAAGACCTTGCTTTGTCCAACAAAGAACTTCAAGTGAGCAGGGTTCAGGCCTTCCGAAACCTCTTCATTGCCGTCTCCGTTTCCATCATTATCATTTCCTTGCTTTTATTCAATAGATACCGGCACGAGAAAAAAACTCGAAAAGACATTGACCAAACTTATCGCGAGCTTTCAGACACACATTCCAAGCTCCTCGCGGCACAGGAGCAACTGGTGCATTCGCAGAAGATGGCTTCTTTGGGACAATTGACCGCAGGCATTGCGCATGAGATTCAGAATCCATTGAATTTCGTCAATAACTTTTCAGAGCTTTCACTTGAACTTATCGAGGAGATGAAAACGGCACCTGCCGAGACTCGTGAAGAAATCCTTTCTGATATCATATCCAATCTCAAAAAGATCAATGAGCATGGCAAGAGGGCTGATCGTATCGTGAAAGGAATGCTTATTCATTCTAGAGCCGGACAGCCTGAAAAAACCCCCGGAGACCTCAATAAAATGATTGAGGAGCTTATGGAACTATCCTACCATGGAAACCGAAGCCGCGACCATGGATTCAAAGCTGACATCATCAAACACCTGGACCCAACCCTACCGAAGGTAAACATGGTCATGCAAGACATAAGCAGAGTACTTGTCAACTTGTTCAATAACGCTTTCTATGCGGTTGGATTAAGGGATAAAATGGAGGGAAGAGGCTATGCAGCATCTGTTGGCGTTAGCACATCCCGCGAAGGCGATCATGTCGTCATCAAAATCCGCGACAACGGCACAGGTATACCCGAGGATGTGAAAAAAAAGATTTTCGACCCCTTCTTCACAACTAAACCAACGGGCGAGGGAACCGGACTGGGATTGTCTCTAAGCTATGATATAGTGGTGAAAGGCCACGGCGGCACGATGAGTGTGGCTTCCGAAGCCGGATCCTACACCGAGTTTATTATCTCCCTGCCGATATACTGATTAATCCACACCAATTGATTAAATTTGTATAAATCGATTCTATGGGAACCGTCTCCGACCTTGGCTTCATACGCACTTTTACGGGCGGAGATGCCGCCAAAATCAAAAAATATGTGGGCATGTTCTTGGCTATGGCGAAGCCAAGTCTCGACCAAATGGACCACCAATGTGCTGAGAGTGATTGGAAATCGTTAAAGACCACCTCCCATTCCCTGAAATCCCAGATGAAATACATGGGAATGGCTAAGGCCGCAGAAATTGCACAAAAGATGGAAACCATTTGTGCAGAGGGACAAGGAACAGACCAAGTACCCAACCTGCTTGCCGACCTTAAAAACCTGGTTCTTATTGCCATCAAGGAATTGGAAGAGGAAGTGGCTCAGCTTTGAAAATTTGACCC
>JBKCHO010000015.1:0-24743 GCA_046302815.1 Bacteroidota bacterium
ATCCTGATGGTATGAAAGTGGCACCACAGTCTGTGGAGATATCGATTCTCAAGGCATCCTCAAAATCGGGCGCATATCTCGCGTGTGAAACATCAAATGTCATGAAGGCTGTTGATACCCCATTCAAATCAATTCTTTCGGTCAATAAACCATCCTCTTGCCCAGAACTATTATAAACAAAGTTATCAATAAAAGAAGCTGTTGTAGGTTGTCCATCAGCTCCGGTAATGGTTGCAGATTGCACCCATGTAATTGAATTGTCAGGGTTTTCAACTAACCAATTTGCCGGCGGGTAATTAGTTGATTGGAATGTTTCCAAAATGGGAATAGCTGCTACTGCACCCACTGTTACAGCTGCGTTTTGAGTAGTGGTACTTGAACCGAAATTGTTGGATACGGTTAATTGAATGTCGTATGTACCATTGTTGGTGAACTGAATGACTGGGTTTTGGGAATTGGCAGTGGTACCATTGGTGAAGTTATAGCCTGTATTAGGAGTGATGGTCCAACTCCAGGATGTTGGAATATTAGTTGATTGGTCAGTAAGCGAAACGGTTTGATTGATACAGATGTTACCGGGTGAAACTGTAAAGGAAGCGGCCGGCGGAGTGCTGGTGTCGTATACATTAATATCATCAATAGCCATGTCGCTTGTGAAATCAAGTCCTGTAATCCCTCTGAATCGAACATTGATGGTTTGTCCAATGTATGGAGTTAAGTTAAGGGACCCAAGCTGCCAATTATTTCCTAGATTACCACTCAAGGTGGGATATGCGTTCAATATCCAAACTCCATTCGCAAAGATGTCAACATGTAACTGACCCATCGTGGCTCCATATAAATGGTACCAAAACTCAAACACAGGATTAGATGATCCAGCCAAGTTGATACACGGTGAAATCAAAAGTGCTTCTTGTGAAAAACAGGCTGATGACTCGGTGTATAGGTATTTTCCTGCATTTGTTCCTGGATTATGATCAATATCCGGTCCGGTAGCGGTTGATGGTGTAACGCCTGAATTCGTCCTCCAATCGATATCATCACCATCTCCATTGGTAATATTCACCCAACCATTGGTCAAATTACAGACAGTTGCCGCACAATTGTTGGCGGTAGCACAATTGGTGAATGTTTCAAAGTTTTCTGAATAAGGTAGATTTACAATAGTACCTGAAGATACTTGGATGCTTGTATTTGTTGAATCGTTGTACAAATTTCCATCACCACTTAGACCGGTCCATACTTCGATATCATAGTTTCCGGGGGATGATAAGTTGACGGTAGCAACAAAAGTATAGTTAAGGTTTCCTCCTGGAGCAATTGTTCCGGCTACTGTTTCAGTAACCGTAGCTCCTCCATTCAAAGAGAATGAAACGGGTACATTGGATATGGGATTCAATCCATCGTTTTCAACTCTGACAGTTACGGGAACATTGGTAAGTCCCTGACAGTTTTGCAATGAATTGGGCGGACTGATCAATTGGGTCAAAGAGGCATCAATTGCGATTGGACAGGAGAAAACTCCGGGTGCTTTATAGACCGCATTGGCACGCCGGCCTTTGGTGTTGTTTGGAGTAATGGCCCTAACGCTGAACCAATGACCAATATTAGGATTGGTACCTGTTACAACTGCTGCTGTTGTAGTAGAATAAGCAACAGAGTCCATATACATTGTTCCCAACATGCTAACTTCATAAGCGATGGCTCCGGCAACTGGGTTCCAAACGAGGCGAACGGAATCTGGGCATGCCCAATCGACCGAAATGCCTGCTGGCAATCCGATGATGCTAAAGGTCTCGGGGCTTTGACCGAATATTCCTCCCCTGCTAATGCGCACAAGTGCTTGACCTGTTAGGGCACTAGGGACCGTCCAATTGTAGAATCTCTGAGCAGCCGGAATGGTTGAAGATACAGCGGTCCAATTCGATCCATTGTCAGTAGAGTATTCCATGGTGAAAGTGCCGTTCACTCCGTAGGCGTCCCAACGAATAGTTTCGGTTTCACCAGGTACGAATCCTTCATAACCAATAGGATAAGTAACGGTGATTTCTTCGCCAATGAACTCATAAACCAAATAATATTTTTGGGGACCTTGGGGAACCAAAAAACCATTAATGTTCAAGGTGTATGCACCAGCAACTGGATTATTTATGGTAACCTGTTCCATATTATTCAAATCATCGATTCCTGTAACTGCATTTGCGTTCAAGGTTGTTGCGTTTGGTGCAGGATTCAAAACCCAAGGCTGAATGATGTTCGATGATGGATCTGTTACTAAGAAATTCAAATCGTTTACCAGTGCTTTGGATGCCAATGGATCTCCTTCAACATCATTCCAATAAAGCATAACGCGAAGTTGCTTGGTATTGGTTGGGACGGTGATGGTATGATTGATGGAGCCTCCTTGTGATACTAAACCAGAGAAATAACGATTGTCTTCCAAAGTCGTTACAGCTCTCAAGGCATTAACCCTTCCCCATCCGAAACGATAGTCTGGGCCGGGATTTCCAAGGTCGTCGGCAGTATTCAACAGGCATGCTTTCAACAAGGCGCCTTCTGCATTTTGACCTCCATTAAGTTCACGATATGCCTGATGGAGTTGTGTAACAATACCTGCAATTCCTGGACATGCAGCAGAAGTACCTCCTCCTGTTTGATAGGTATTCGGTCCATTGGTAGATAGCTGTCCAACACCATTTGCACAGATATCAGGTTTGATCCTGCCATCTTCAGATGGTCCACGGCTACTGCTCGACTCCAATACATCCAGATAGCTAAGGTTACCACATGCAATCACATTTTTACCTTGCTTGTAGCCTCCAGTGATATTTCCCCATCCGCTTCCAGCACCATAATTGCAGTTGCCAGTACCGTTGTTTCCGCCGGAGTAGACATGCAATAGTGTTGGATTCTCATTTAAGATTTGATCGCCGGTTTGGGTGTCGGTCGAATAATCATTACAACCTTGCGAGTAGGAAGTTGAAGTAACCATCACGCCAAGCGTCTGGTTGGTAGTTGGGGAATTTAAGACATGGTTATATCCTGTGATGTCGTAAATGTAAATGAATGCACCGGTGCCCATTCCTCTGATGGTAGGATTCAAATTACCTGCACCCATCAGAATACCTGCAGTCATATCGCCATGAGTTCCAGAATTGGCAGTAGCATTGGATTGATCTATCCGTCCTTGATAATCAATGTGTGGTCCAACAGGACCATCATCCGCCAGAGCGACTGAAACGCCGGTTCCATCATAATGTCTACCCATTGGAGAATCGGAGTTGATAACATTGGATCGATGCAATGTTCTTCCCTTTTCATCATCTGGAACCGGAGGTGGAGCTATGGGTTCCATACCATTTACAAACGGCAATGCTGCAAACTCTAAGTGTTTGCCTTCGGCAATTCGAATCTCAACCCAATTGCTGTAATCATACCTTCTAATTAGCGACCCTCCAGCTGCAATCAAAGATTCGACAACCCTGTCCGCATTTATACCCTTGTGGTACCTAACTATGACATCAGCGGTTCCACGTTCCTTTACAGCCCAAGCTGGATAAGTACCAGAACTAAGATCACGATTCAATTTCCATTGTGGCTCAAACGGAATCAAAGAATGGACTTGTGCTGTATTCAATATGGATAAATCAGCGTTAACTTGAATGGTAGCCATGTAGGTCTTGTCAGGCAGGTAATTATATAGTTTTATTCCGGCTGACTCTAGATTGCTGCGTAAAGACTCTGAAGGGATTTCAAGAAATGTAATAATCCGGAAATAGTTACCGTCGAAAATTTCTTCTAGTGTAAGATTTGGGTTGGATATAACCGACTCCAAGTTTGATTGCGGGTATATGGTTCCTGTTTTAAATTTTATCACAGGTGATTGCGCTAATGCCACATGAACCAATAGCACGAACGGCAAAAAAAGTAATCTGATTAATGAGTTTTGGGTAGTCATATCGTTTGGTTTGAGAGGTTACTAAAGTAACTCAAACCGACCAAAAGCACAACTTGAAAAGGTTGATTCAGATTATACAAATAAAATTGTATAAATCTGATTGTCAACTGTTTAATCGATTTTGTGGCGCTCCAATTTCAATTCTGTACCATCAAATGAAGCGAATGTGTTGTGGCTAATCCACTCCCCAAGGTTCACATACCTACCCTTTCCATCGATGACCATATCTATAGGCAAATGCCGGTGTCCGAAAATCAAGTAGTCGAAATATTCTTTTTTTAGCAACTCTTTGCAATATTGAACAAGCCACTCGTTTTCATCTCCAAGGTATTTTTCATCTGAATCACCTGTTGCGATTCGACTTCTTTTGGAAAAAAAGTTCGCCAATGGGATTCCAAAATCGGGATGTAACCAACGGAATAGCCATTGGCATAATCGATTTGCAAATACTTTTTTAATAAACTTATATCCGTGATCTCCTGGACCTAGTCCGTCACCATGTCCTATATAAAATCGTTTGCCGCATATGTCCCTGACAATGGGTTCTCGATAAATAGTACACCCTATTTCTTCCGGGAAATAGTCAAAAACCCACATGTCGTGGTTGCCTGTGAAATAATGGAGCTTTATTCCGCTGTCAGTTAGTGAAGCCAATTTGCCCAACAGTCGAGTATATCCTTTTGGAACCGCCGTTTTGTATTCGAACCAAAAATCAAATACATCCCCAAGCAAATAAATTTCAGAAGCATCCGATGATACGCGATCCAACCAATCAATAACATTTTTCTCCCTTATCCGGCTGGAGGTCTTGTCGGGTGCACCCAAATGGAAATCGGACAAGAAGTAAATCTTTTTTCCTGAAGGTATCATCTAATGCTTGTTATGATCCTGTTTCTGAGTGATGTGAACGAAAGTTGGTTCAAGTCCAAAACAAATCGAATCCGGTCTGCAAACTTAACATTATTTAGTTCCAAAGTCCTTTTTATGTCTTTAGATTGGAACACGGGAACATGTAATTCAGCAATTCCCTTCACTAGTATAAGGCTCACCCCACCTTCAAACATGACCATGTTATTCAAATCATCGAAAGTTTTTCGGATGCCGTCATAAGTTCCAATATTGAAAAAGCCACGAATAGGAAGCGGAGTGGGATTATCAAAGGATAAGTTTATTGCACCAATCCATTTGTTGGATTGTCCCAATGGTGTTGGGGTAATGAAACCACCATCGCGAATAAGCATTTGATTGGCAAGAATGCCTTCCATTTCGCCCCTTCCAAGGTATATTCCCTCAAACAAATAATCATCACTTCCACTCCAAGAGCTCATTCTAAAATTATAGTTCCTTTCAGATGTATTCCTCAAAAATCCTCCGACGAATATTCTTAAGTCAAATCCCTTTTTAGGATTCCTGTAACTAACCTTATAGTTGAAATCGACGGATAATTTTGTGTGATCTTTTCCATTTTCAGATCTTATTCCATATCGAAAAGGGTCTAAAATACGCGAGTTCTCGAAACTCCATGAAGCTTCTGTAAAATGATTTTGAATGGATTTGAATTCGCGTTTTGTGCCGGCATCACTTACAAAAAATACAGGCTCTTGCGCACCTATGATATGATATTTTAATTCTATTGTTCTGTTGACCCTAGACCATGGTTTAGGCTTTCTCAGAGATAAACCAACATAAGGGGATATTTTATAATAGTACAGGGATTTTGTCAAATTGAATGTGGTGTTGGTATTGTTCCTGTATGTGGAATATCCGAATTTGTTTATCTCAAAGCCGCCATACAAATGATGAATGATTCCCTCAACAAACCAGTTATTGTATTGGATATTTGCCGAACCTGACAAAGAATTGAATCCTGTAGAGTACAATGGCATTATTGAGTATTCAAATTTCGAGGGTAGTACATCCTTGTTGGAAATATGAATTCCAGCCATGAACCCGTCATAGGGATTCCAGATGGGAACGGGAATAAGGTAGCCGAAGTCCTTACCCTCTTTGTTTTGAAGGGATGGTGATAGCCTGATTTTGGGCAATGGATTCCATTTTGGCCTTCCATTTTCATTGAAATAAACCCTTTTTAACTTGAATAATGGGGCGTATTCTTTATTCAAAGTAAAAGTTCCGCCAATGGATTTTATAAGTGTATCATTTTGAAATGGAGCTACCCATACACTTTCCTGATTTTTATTCTGAATTAGAAGAGGGGTTTTAGGGCCTGATTTATAAGCGAGTTCAAATACATTCGAATCAGATGTGGTTCGCAAGGATATTTGCTGTGGCTTAGTGGATTTAAGAAAATCATTGAAAAACCAATTCAAATCCTGACCTGAGGTTTTTTCAAATGAAATTTGCAAGTCATAAGGCGTGGGATGTCGGAAGCTCCAAGCATCGTAATAAGCTTTAATACACTTTTCGAATTGCTTCTTACCTAGATAATCAGATAAGAAACTGAATGCTTTAGCTGTTTTCAAATAAGCAATGACACCATAATTGAAGGCATTATAATCCTCTGAACGGGTATGTATGGGTTGATCATTATGATCGTATGATGCCAAATTCAAAATGAATCCATCCATGGAGTCTATATCCAAAGAAGGTTCACCTAGCATTTTGGCAACAAGTTTTGTGGCTCTATTTTCGGATAGTTGAGCTTTAGATAGGCTAACATTCTTCATGTATATCTCCTCAAAGTATGTGTTCATACCCTCATCCATCCATGGATATTCCCTCTCATTGCTACCCAAAGCACCATAAAACCAATTATGGCCCAACTCATGTATTAAAACCCTTTCCAGATCAACTTTATCTCTCGGAGTATTTAATATGGTGATTGATGGATATTCCATACCGCCTCCTGCCGAGACTCTTCCATCAACGACTGAAAAGGTATTGTATGGGTAGTCTCCAATTTGACTCGAAAGGTAAATTAATCCATTTTTGGCATATGCAGATGCATCATTCCAAAGTTCAACGGATTTGTTTGTATGAAAAATCGCCGTGGAGACCATTTTACCGCTTGAAAGGGCTACCGTATCCAATACAACTTGGAAATCGGGATCGGCAAACCAAGCAAAATCATGTGCATTCTTCAAGGTGTAGCGAATCGTTTTGGTGATGCTACTATTATTGTTGAGCATCGCTATCCTAGAATCCGGATTAGTACCTCTATTCAAGGATAGGTTTCTCAAAAAGTCTTTTTCTGATTCGGTTTGTAATTCACCACTTCCAGCAACAACATATTGAGAAGGAACAGTGATCAAAACATCGAAATCGGCAAACTCAGAATAAAATTCACCTCTGTTGAGATAGGGCATCGTATGCCATCCATCCTTATCGAAAACAGCAGGTTTTGGAAACCATTGGGTTAAATAATAAGATTGACCAACCCTTCCCAGGCGAGAAAAAGCGGCACTGGGTATCTTAACCTTAAATGGTGTTTCTATACGAACATACTCTCCTGGCTTCAATGGCTTGTGCAATACGATACCCAAAATTTCATTGGAAAGATCATTGCTAACAGTTAACAGCTCTCTACCATTGTTTGTGAATTTTAGTGCGCTAATAGATCCCCGCTCTCCCTTATCAGCAAAAAATAGCGAGGGATTACCATCAATTAGCATTTGTGAACACAAAGGCGTGTTGTTGCTAGAATACGCATTTGGCCAAAGATGAAACCAAATAGTATCCAAAACGGCATTGGAATTATTTTGATAGTTAAGAACCATTGACCCTTCCAGGGTGTGATTTCGATCGTCTAGCGTGACAGATATTTCATAGCTCAACGATTGCTGGAAATAATTCACCGTCGTTGATCCTAATGCGTCTTGAACCGTAAAAAACAAGACCAATGTGCCAAAAAACAATACTGCGATTGAGGTTCTTACCATCAGTGGCTATAGGATATCAAGGAATAATTGTGCAAATTAAAACACTGGAAACCACTGTTTACACTTCCTAGCTTGTTAGATTTGTAGCCTTCGGAGTAATAGCAATCAGTAATTTAAGGCTAGGTATCATTTATGTTGTTGATTTGCAATTGTATGCGTCTTTGTTTAGGTTCGGATTCACAGAATTATTTTATTTCTACGAATTTGGCTTCTCTGCCCTTCAGAGCCCAATATCTCCGTTTTCAAAAGACATCTAATGTGGTTCTCATGATTGATTTGAACTCCACAATGAATCCCATGCAACTTAAAAACAATGTGCGGCATTAACGGGATTATCTCTTTTAGTGGAATTGGACGAGATACATTATCCAAGGTGAGCACCATGAATGCGAGCCTTAGATACCGTGGACCAGATTTCGATGGAGTTTTTAAAGATGATGATTTGGCATTAGGTCATCGTCGACTTTCAATTATAGATACCAGTAATGCCGGTAATCAGCCTATGACCGATACAACTGGAAGGTATGTGATTGTATTCAACGGTGAGTTTTTCAATTATAAGCAGCATCGGGATCATCTTTTGAGAAATGGTCATGAGTTCAAAACCGCTTCTGATACAGAAGTTCTAATGAAACTCTACAGCTTGGAAGGTCCTTCTTTTTTGCGTCATGTCAATGGGTTCTTCGCATTGGCGATTTATGATCAGATTGAGAAGTCCCTTTTCATTGCCAGAGACCGTTTCGGTATAAAACCCTTACTCATTTATGAAGATGAGGAGCGACTTGTATTTTCCAGTGAAATGAAAGGTTTGATGCAAGCTGGGATAAAAAAGGATCTGGATATAACTTCTTTACTGAACTTTCTTCATTTGAATTACATTCCAGGTAACTGGACTATTTTCAATGGTGTAAAAAGAATGGAGCCTGGTACTTGGATGATTAGAAAACCTGGTGATCGCGATTTTATTCAGCAGGGCAAATATTATGAGATGCCAGATCCTGCTCCACCCTATTTCAACGGTTCATTCGAAGCAGCCAAGGATAATTTGAAAACCTTGCTTCGGGAGTCTGTTGAACTCAGAATGATCTCTGATGTGCCACTTGGTGCTTTTTTGAGTGGAGGAATCGATTCTTCCGTCATTGTGGCTTTGGCATCAGGATACACCTCCAAACTGAATACTTTCTCCATCGGATTCAAGGATGAGCCTCACTATGATGAAACCGCATATGCCCGTATGGTGGCAGACAAGTATAAAACAGAACATACCGAATTCAGTCTAACAACCACTGACTTGTTTGAGGAATTGTATCGGGTATTGGATTACTTGGATGAACCATTTGCCGATTCATCTGCATTAGCAGTACAGATTTTATGTCATCGCACTTCAAAACATGTAAAGGTTGCCCTTTCGGGGGATGGTGCCGATGAGCTTTTTGGAGGATACAATAAACACCGCGCTGAGTTATGGTTTAAATCGAGACCCTATTTGACCTCAGATTTAAGAAAGACCTCTCCCGCTCACAGTGTCTTCAACGGTATTAGATCCTCTTCAATAGGAAACTTGATTCGGAAAATTCATCGATTTGCCGAGGGGGCATCCATGGATTCGGTGAATAGGTATTGGCGTTGGTGTGGACATATTTCTGAAAGGGAAGCATTTGGAATGTTGGTAGACAAGAGCCATAACCGTGATTTTGAATACCGAAAATCCAATTTGCTTCAATATTTGGGCGATGGATCTAAAATGGAACAGATTTTTCGATCCGACATGTCTTTGGTGCTGCCCGGTGATATGCTGGTTAAGGTTGATATGATGTCTATGGCTAATTCTTTGGAGGTTCGAGTGCCCTTTTTAGATTACAGGGTTGTCGATTTTGCTTTGAAACTGCCTGCATCTTATCGTATTAGTGCTTCCCAAGGGAAATTGGTATTGAGGGAGGCTTTCCGGGAAATGCTTCCTGCGGAACTCTTCAATCGTCCAAAGCATGGGTTTGAGGTTCCATTATTGAAATGGTTCAGGACCGAACTGAGAGGACTGATAGAAAACGATTTGCTCTCAGATGAGTTTGTGATAAGCCAGGGAATATTTGAGCCCGATCGTATTTCTGAGTTGCGCCAAAGGCTATTCTCTGCAAACCCAGGAGATATTGAAGCTAGAATATGGGGTTTGATCGTATTTCAATACTGGTGGAAAAATAACATGATAAATGATTAATTCATGCCAAGGGTACTACGCATCATCAATAGGTTGAATTTGGGTGGCCCCACCTACAATGCTGCATACTTGACCAGATATCTTGCACCCGAATTCGAGACTTTGTTGGTAGCAGGAATGAAAGACGATACCGAGGAAAGTTCTGAATACATCGTTGAGGGCATGGGTATAAAACCGGTATTTATCACGGATATGCGTCGA
The DNA here is from genome assembly GCA_046302815.1 of Bacteroidota bacterium. Taxonomy (GTDB): domain Bacteria; phylum Bacteroidota; class Bacteroidia; order AKYH767-A; family OLB10; genus JALRAP01. Next base: position 10,274 of record JBKCHO010000015.1, read on the forward strand.
GAAATTAGACCCTCCTCAGATTTGAAGGCTTACAAACAAATTAAAAAGATCATTCGGGATTTTAAACCCGATATCGTACATACTCATGCTGCAAAAGCTGGTACATTGGGTAGACTAGCTGCCTATAACTGCGATGTTCCCGTGATTGTACATACCTTTCACGGCCATGTATTTCATTCCTACTTCAATCCTTTGAAGACAGCTTTGTTCAAAGGCATAGAACGAGGACTAAGTTCTATCAGCACGGGCATCATCGCGATAAGCGAACTTCAAAAACAAGAACTCTGTCAACAACACAAGGTTTGTCCGGAATCCAAGGTGAAAGTTATACCTCTTGGATTCGATTTGGATAGATTCCATGCTACCGATCCAGCCATTCGAGATAGTTTTCGAAACCAATTTGGAATCGAGAATGATGACATTGCCATTGGAATCATAGGTCGAATTGTGCATGTTAAAAACCATCCCATGTTCATCAGGGCATTTAAGCAGGTCCTCTCCAAACATAGAGGGAAAGTGAAAGCCGTCATCATTGGCGATGGTGAAGACAGACAGAAAATCGAACAACTATGCCAGGATAACACATTAAGATATTCTACACCTGAGAGGCCATTGAAGGAATTTGATGTGGTTTTCACATCATGGATTCATAATATTGAGTCGGCTTTGGCTGGATGCGATATCATCGCCATGACGAGCTACAATGAGGGCACCCCGGTAAGTTTGATTGAGGCCCAAGCTGCAAGCAAGCCTATTGTAACAACCACTGTTGGTGGTATTGCCAATGTGGTACTGCCCAATCAAACCGCTTTACTATCAGATTCAAATGATGATGATGCCATGGCAGCCAATTTGATTCGATTAGTCGAATCTAAAGAAACCAGAGACCTATTTTCGAAAAACGGCTGGCCATTCGTTAAAGAAAGGTTTCATTATCAGCGACTTGTAGATGATATGAGATCCTACTATCGATTTTTATTGGATGCCGTTAAATAGTCTGATAATCAGCTCAGAGTTATTATTTATTAACTTTGATTCTGAAACTGTTCGTAATTATGTTTAACTGGTTGTTTTTCATATTGTTGCTGCTTTTAAGCTCCTGCAACTATTATTCAAGTGTCATGTTCAGGACCGCAAAGGATTATCCATATGCCAAGGATACCACAATGCTCCATTCGGTTTATCGGATTGCAAACAATGATAAGGTCAATATAAAGGTTTACACCAATAATGGATCCCGAATGATGGATGTGTTTGCGGGTGTTGCCAACGAAAGTGTCTCACAAACGATAAACCCAACTGCCGGTAGTTTGTCAGATGATCTCAAGGTAGATGAGGAGGGTAATGTGAGGCTACCCATGATTGGAAAAGTTGGTCTTTCTGGATTGACAATAGCAGAGGCTGAGAAGATTGTGGAAGATAAATACGCCAAAATTTATGTAAACCCATTCGTCATTATCAATGTTACCAACAGGCGGATAATGGTATTCAATGGTTCTGGTGGTAGTGGAGAGGTGGTAAACCTTGCCAATGAAAACACTACGGTAGTTGAAGCACTGGCTATGGCGCGAGGGATTTCAAACACAGGTAAGGCCAAATCGGTAAGACTAATACGCAAAAGCGGAGACCAATACAAAATATATGACCTTGATCTTTCAATGGCTGAAGGGCTATCTTCTGCTCACATGCCTGTCATGGCCAATGACATTATCTATGTGGATCAAGTACGAGGTTTCCATCGCAACATAACAACTGAATTGACCACGCTTGTCAGTCTATTGACCAGCATCTTGTTCATATACGAAATTCTGAGAAACTGAAGCACACGCTTTCATAGGCAATGGGTAGGAAGAAGATTGGAGCATTTAACGAAGACTTTGATTTCAGGCTATTTTCTGTAATAGCTAGAAAAAATGCCATTTGGCTCGCACTATTTATTCTTATTTCAGTCTCGATAAGTTATCTGTATATCAGGTATACCGCTCCACTTTTTGAGGCCTACACTGTTTTGAAAATATCAGAGGAGAATCAGGCTGTTGATGTTTTGGGACAACGGAATTACAATCCCATGGATAACACCAACAAACTTGCCGGTGATATCGAATTAATCAGGTCACAGGTCCTTGCCAAAAGGGTTGTAGAAGTCATGGACATTGATGTTAGCTACTACGCTAAAGGAACCGTATTGGACTTTGAACTGTATACGGGTGCTCCATTTCAAGTGGATGTGGTAATCAAGGATTCATCGTTTTTGAATCAACCTGTATTTATTGATTTTACATCCAAACAGAAATTCAATATCTCCTATTCGTATGCTGGAGTTAAAAGCTCTAAAACTGGTTTGGATATAGGAAGAACAATCAAATTACCTTTCGCGGACATTATAGTTACTACCAATGGTTTGCTTACAATTTCTGAAAACGAGGAAGATGTTGACAATAAAGGATACTACTTTACAATGAATAGTGCTGAGTTATTGGCAAATAGAATTATTAAATCTTTGAGCGTTATTCCACTGAATATAGATGCTAATACTATTCTTTTAAAGGTAACTGATAAAAACCCTGTTAAAGCTACCGACATAGCAAACAATCTCGCTGAAGAATTCAATAAGTACGATGTAGAGAAAAGCAGTGAAGCGGCTAACAGCGTGTTGAACTTCCTCGACAACACCTTGCAATCAGTAGACAACGAATTGATGTCTTCTGAGGACAAATTAGAGGCATTTAAGAAAAACAATAAAATTACTGACCCTACACAATCACTACTGAATGTAACTACAAAGCTATCGGAGCTCGAGGATGAATATGCCACTGTTAATTTCGAATTGAATATAGCTCGCAAGCTCAGATACGAAGTCGAGTCTCTAAAAGATGTGAATGAATATCTTTTCCAACTTTCAGGTTTGGACCAGAATGCACAGCTTTCACTTGAAACGCAAAAACTGAATGAGCTTTTACAACAACGCGAAGGGCTTAGTACGCAGGTTACAGAAAAATCAGATGCTTATCGTAATTTGAATCAAAAAATTATACAGCAAAAGGATTTAATTCTAAATATAGTTGACAACCATGAAACCAAGTTGAGGCAGAAAAAGGAACATGTGGAGTCATTGATTGGTATGCAAGACTCCAAATTTTCCGGATTGCCTGAGAAACAAGCTGAGTATGGAAGGTTGATACGATTGTATAATATCAACGAGAAATTTTATAGTCTGCTATTGGAGAAAAAGGCGGAGTTCTCGATAACAAGGGCAGGATTTGTACCCAAAAATGTAATTTTAGAAAAAGCGGTCATCCCACCCTCCCCTGTTTCGCCTAAGAAATTACTTGTTTTTAGTGTTAGCCTTATTATCGGTTTCCTAGCAGGTTTCATTCTTATGATTGTCAAATACCTGCTCCACGATGAGATTGGCACCTTCGATGATGTCATTCCATATACAGACGCTGCATTGTTAGGTATCGTGCCAAAATACAAAAGAGAGATTCCGATTTCTCAATTGTTGGTTGACAAGAATCCGAAATCGGTCATATCAGAGTCCTTTAGATCTATCAGGACAAACCTTCAGTTCATTTCCATGGATCCTAACGCCAAATTACTGGCCGTTACATCTACCATTTCTGGCGAAGGAAAGACTTTCAATGCCATCAACCTTGGTGGGGTAATAGCCTTTTCAGGAAAGAAGGTTCTGATTATCGACTTGGATATGCGTAAACCCAAGATTCACCTTGGTTTTAATGTGGAAAACAATGTTGGCATCAGCACTATCCTTATTGGAAAAACAAATTACAAGGATTGTATTAATCACTCTACACTTGAAAATTTGGACTTCATCACTGCTGGTCCCATACCTCCCAATCCGTCAGAGCTGATTATAAGTAAACAAATGGATGAGTTATTGGAGACATTGAAATCGGAATACGATTTGGTAATTTGCGATACTCCACCAGTTGGTATTGTAAGTGACGGAATCCCAATTATTCAAAAGGCGGATTATCCTTTATACATTTTGAGAGCTAACTATTCAAGAAAATTGTTTCTAAACAATGTGAACAAGCTGATTGATGAAAATAAAATCAATAAGTTATCTCTCGTTCTAAATAGTGTTGATTTATCCCGTGTGAGGTATGGATATGGCTACAACTACAGTTATGGTTACGGCTACGGTTATGGCTATGGCTATGGTTATGGCTACTATGAAGAGGATCGCAAAGAACCAGGACCATTGAAAAAGATAAAAGGGTTCTTTACAGGCAAAATTGATTGAATAAGATGAATATTGAAAAATTTGAAATAGAAGGTCCTCTTTTAATTACTCCGAAAGTCTTTACTGACTCTCGTGGTGATTTTTTTGAATCCTTTTCTGAAAAAGATTTTTTGAGTTTAGGTATATCATCTGTTTTTGTCCAAGACAACCAATCTAGATCACAGAAGAATGTATTGCGAGGACTTCATTTTCAAAAAGAGCCCTATGCCCAAGGCAAATTAGTACGGGTATCAAAGGGGTCTGTTTTGGATGTCATTGTGGATTTGAGAATGAACTCTCCTACTATCGGCAAACATTTGAAGGTGAAATTGGATGATGTAGATTTTAAAATGCTCTGGATTCCAGCAGGTTTTGCGCATGGCTTCCTGTCCTTGGAAGATGAAACAGTTTTCAATTATAAGTGTACTAATTATTACGACAAACCTTCTGAATCAGGAGTAATTTGGAATGATATAACATTGGGTATAGAATGGGGTATCACAAATCCAATTGTATCCGAAAAGGACTTACTATTGCCTTCTTATGAGGAAGTATTACATGAGTTGAAAGTTTTATCCTAACAATCAGTCCCTGAAAAGGTAAAAGATGAGCGAACTGCTGAACCGTCATTACCATTTGATTATATATGTGCTGTTTTTTTTCAGTACAATGATTTTTGCATTTTTAATGAATAACCTTTTCTTAAGGTTCTTTAGGACTTTAGGAATTCGTAATTCGAACGATGGTACTGTAATTCGATGGGGAGCCATGTCTAAGCCAGCTGTTGGTGGCATTACTTTTTATATTACCTTCCTTTTGGCTGTCGCTTGCTACTCTATTTTTTTCAGTCCTAGCCAGGTTTTTTACAATACTAAATTTGTAGGTCTTCTGCTTTCCATGGCTTTGGGCTTTATCATTGGACTGGCTGACGACGCCTACGACACAAAACCGTTCCTCAAATTTTTTATTCAATTTGCCTGCGGTACGATCATGTATACTTCAGGAATTCGGATTGAAATATTCGATTTTTGGTTTTTGAACCTAGCCCTAACCGTATTTTGGGTAGTAGGTATCATGAATTCTGTTAATATGTTGGATAATATGGATGGCATTACCACTATCGTATCAATAGGTATAATTGTCTCGGTGGTGGTCATTATTCTGGCAAATCGTGATTTTGAGAATATGCATTTGATTATACTTATCGGGTTGATTGGTGCACTACTAAGCTTTCTTTATTTCAACTGGAACCCATCCCGAATGTATATGGGCGACACAGGTAGCCAATTCCTTGGTGCACTGCTATCAGCGATTGGTATACTTTATCTATGGAATGATCTTTATCATCAGGAACAAGGACTGGTTTCTCGTAAGCTGACTATGGTTATCATGTGTTTCATTCTTCCCATTATCGATACTACTTGCGTTGTCGTTAACAGGTTGTCTAAGGGCAAATCGCCATTCATTGGTGGTAAAGACCACACGACGCATAGTTTGGCCTATATGGGACTTTCCGACCGACAAGTAGCTATTGTCTTTTGTGGCTTGGCTCTTTTTTCGATTTTTCAGGTTTATTTGATTGAATTCCACCTCAGGGAGTGGGATCATGTTTACACTATCGCCTTTTCCATTTATTTCGTAATGCTTCTTTCCTATTTCTTCTATACGACCAGGAAATCAATAGCCAAACAGGCTCTTGAGAAAAAATAGTTCGTTGCAATTAGCACTTTTCGTTATACCTGATGGATTTTAAACTTACCTCTGAATTCATACCAACAGGTGATCAGCCTGAAGCCATACGACAGCTTACACAAGGAGTTGACCAGGGTGAGCGGTCGCAGGTACTACTGGGTGTTACAGGCTCTGGTAAAACCTTTTCAGTTGCCAATGTAATTGCAAATACGGGCAAACCAACCTTGGTCCTAAGCCACAATAAAACTTTGGCAGCACAGCTTTATGGAGAATTCAAAAATTTTTTTCCAGAAAATGCTGTTGAGTTTTTCGTTTCCTATTATGATTACTATCAACCAGAGGCATATATACCAACCACAAATACCTACATTGAAAAAGATTTGTCTATCAATGAGGAGATAGAAAAATTGCGTTTGAGTACCACTTCAGCTCTGTTGAGTGGAAGAAGAGATATTGTGGTTGTATCATCTGTTTCATGTATATACGGTATTGGAAACCCTGCCGATTTCAAGGATGGTATTATCAGACTCGAGGTAGGTATGAAAATATCGAGGAATAAGCTACTCCATCGATTTGTTCAAGTACTGTACTCCAGAGCAGTAAATGAATTCAAGAGAGGCACATTTCGTGTCAAAGGTGATACCGTTGACATTTATCCCGCTTATGCGGATATCGCCTATAGGATTACCATGTTTGGTGATGAAATTGAGGAAATGACTATCATTGATCCGGTTACTGGTTCAACGATTGAAAAATCCAACCATTTGGCTGTGTTTCCTGCGAATATATTTGTTACGAACCCAGATCGACAACTTAAAGCCATTTGGCAAATCCAAGAGGATATGGTCAAACAAGTGGATTATCTCAAATCAATTGGGAAACATCTGGAGGCTAAAAGACTCGAGGACCGAGTTACCTTCGATTTGGAGATGATTAGAGAGTTGGGATATTGTTCAGGAATTGAGAATTATTCCAGATATTTCGATGGGCGACCTCCCGGCTCTAGGCCTTTTTGTTTATTAGATTACTTCCCAGAGGATTTTCTAATGGTTATTGATGAGAGCCATGTTACGGTTCCACAAATCCGAGCTATGTATGGTGGTGATAGATCAAGGAAGAACAATTTGGTTGAATATGGCTTCCGTCTTCCTTCTGCTCTGGATAATCGACCTCTGACATTCGATGAATTTGAATCGCTGCAAAACCAGGTCTTGTTTGTTAGTGCCACTCCGGCAGATTATGAAATCATGAAAGCTGAAGGTGTGATTGTAGAACAAGTTATCCGTCCTACTGGACTGCTAGATCCTGTAATAGAAGTCAGACCTTGTCTTAATCAAGTTGATGACCTGTTGGAAGAGATTCGAAAAACCATTTCCGCAAGTGAAAGAGTATTGGTTACTACCTTGACAAAGCGAATGGCAGAAGAGCTAGCAAAATATCTTACAAAACTAGGCATCAAATGTCGGTATATCCATTCCGAAGTGGAGACTCTCGACCGGGTAGAGATTCTTCGAGATCTCAGATTGGGTTTGTTTGATGTTTTAATAGGGATCAACCTACTCCGAGAAGGATTGGATCTTCCTGAAGTCTCATTGGTTGCCATTTTGGATGCCGATAAGGAAGGTTTTCTCCGTTCAAACCGCTCATTGACTCAAACGGCTGGCAGAGCTGCTCGGAATGTGAATGGCAGGGTTATCATGTATGCTGACCATATAACGGACTCGATGCGCAAGACCATTGACGAAACGAATCGAAGAAGGGAAAAACAAATTAAATACAATACAGATCACGGCATAATTCCAAAATCACTGAACAAATCCAAGGAAAGTATATTAGGGCAATCATCAGTTGTTGGATTCAGAGCCCAAGACAAAAAAGCGTATTCAGAGGATACAGATTCGAATTCATTGGCTGCAGACCCTGTTTGGAAATACCTATCAACAGAAAAACTGTCCGACCTGATTGCAGAAACTAAAAGGAAAATGGAAAAGTCAGCCAAAGATCTTGACTTTTTAGAGGCAGCCAGACTTAGAGACGAGGTAAACCTTTTGGAAGCACATTTGTTGGATAAATCATCCTGATATGCCAGACCTCCTATTCATATCCTCTCTGTTTTTCTACCTGCTATCCATAATTGGTTCACTTTTGCTTTTTTTGTTTAATAAACATGTCGGATTGACCTTTACGAAAGTCCTTATAGGACTTCACCTGTCAGCTGCCTTGGCGTATTTTGCACTCAGACTCCTACTCCCACCATGTCCCTCATGGATCTCACTATTTTTTTGGTGCAGTGGAATCTTGCTGGCTGGTATAGTGGTCAGAAAGCAATTCCATTGGACTTCTAAAGCTTATTTTCTATTTTTCTTGATTACCATACCTGTTTTTATCGTATTGCCCTCTAGGATTGTAAATATGGTTGGTGGTAAAAAATTTGGTAACATAGGTGATGATCGGTATTGGTTAATGGACAACTACTTTATCGTAAGAACAGGAGAGCCATTAAATGACAACGGTGCAAGTAGTGCAAAATTGGTTCGTGAAATGGGTTTCTTCCATAAAACACTAGCTAAAAACATTCCTATTCCATCCAAGCTAGATTCTGTCAAACTTATTGGTTCCATCGACGACAGCCTAAGAGCGTCTTTAATATTTTATATTGAATCTGAATCAGACACATTGAATCTCAGCAAGTATAAGCCTCAAGTTAAATCGAATCAAATCACTCGTAAACCATCTGCACCATGAGGTTATTGATCCTAATGTCTTTACTAATAGCTTTTCTTGGAACTGAGGTGAATTCACAAATGCCTCAAACAGATGTATTCCTTTTGAATTACAAATTAGTCGATAAAGGACTTGAACTTGGAGAAACGGTTCGAATCTCAGAAAACAAGGGCTACAATAATCAACCTTCCTTCTCAAAGGATTGTTCATCAATTTTATACACTTCAAATAAAAGAGATACTTCCAATACAGATATCTATCAATATGATATTGCCAATGGAAAGAGTAAAAATATCATATCTGGTGAACTTAGCGACTACTCACCTATATTCTTCAATAACCACTCTGTTTCTTATGTCCGTGTGGAAGATGATAAAAAACAGAAATTACATTTATTGGATTTAAAATCAAATAAGGATACTGTTTTGTGCAATTCTTCAGATAGTATCGGGTATTACACTTGGACTGGAGACAACACACTTGGTCTTATTGTATTAGACAATGGACTCGAGCTACATAGTTACAAATTGAGTGAAGATAGCACTAGAATTATTTCAAAACCAGTCGGAAGGTTCATTGCCGCCCAAAAAGATTCCGGAAGACTATTTTTCCTCCAAAGAAATGATTCTATAAACTTTATTACATGTATTGATCTGAGAACAATGAACAGTATTCATCAATATCCTGCTTTGAATGGATGTGAGGACTATGCTATTGATAAATACAATGGACTTTATGGTGGTAAAGATGGAATTCTCTATAGATACGATTCTACCTTTGTTGACCATTGGCGACCAATTTTAAATCTTAAAAATATAGTAGGTACTTTTTACAGAATGAGTTTTTGTAAATGTGGTTCGCATTTGTGTGTTGTAGCCTTTTCTGGAAAAAAGCCTTAGAATGAAGGTGCTTTTAATTGGATATGGCTTTGCAGGAGCTTCCCTAGCCTATTTTTTATCCAAAAAAAATGTTCATGTTACCATACACTCATTCTCTCCATTTGATAATACTTGTAGTACAGTGGTTTCCGCGGGAATGATGATTCCTTTAAGCGGACGCAGAAAAGTGCCAAGTTTTAATGTGCACAAGGTGATGCCCTATTCATTAAGCCATTATTCAAGTTTAGCTATTGAATCTGGATTGGACATAAATATTCGATTTCCCGTCGTTCAATTGTTGTATAACCATGGAGAAATGAATGACTGGCAGTCCAAATCCGTAGAACCGTATATGAGTGATTTTATAGGCAGTATACATAACACGAAATTGAATTCAGCATTAAAGCCACACATTGGTTATGTGATGATGAAATCAACTGCCTGTATTCATCCAAGAAATGTTTTGTTAGCTTACGCTGCTCTTAGTAAGAATTTGGAAAGGCATGATTTGAAAATCGACTTGTCGAATCCATCAGACTTTGAAAACAATTCTTTCGATTATGTTATTTTTTGTGATGGTTACAGGGCTATTAACAATCCCTTATGGAAATCATTGCCATTTCAACCCGTAAAGGGTGAGATAATTGATATAATAGCTCCAACTTTAAATTTAAACTACATCCTTAATGGAGATTCTTACCTTATACCTCAAGGAAATAATAGGTATTTATTAGGTTCCACATATAATTGGACAGATTTGGATGAAATTCCTTCAGAGCATGGTCTAAATAAACTTAGAGATGCTACTCATAAACTCCTGAATTGTAGTTTTGATGTGGTAGCTCACAGAGCTGGTGTTCGACCTGCTATACTAGATCGAAAACCAATCATAGGATTACATCCTGATAAAAAAAGGATAGGTATTTTTAATGGATTAGGTACGAAAGGAGCTATGTTCAGTCCATATTACGCAAAACAACTGGCAGATCATCTTGTTGACGGTTTGCCACTTGATGCAGAAACAGATGTCAAGAGATTTTTCAATTGAAACAATGTACTAATATCCACCGTTTCTTTTGCGGAGAAACCACTCGCTCGATATCAATAGCGCCAATAGGAAAAATATCCACTTAAGATTCACAGCCTCATTCATTGATTTTTTTGTATAGATCATTGGCTTTAAATCTTTACGGACAATAATAGAATCAGCTATAACCCCTGACAAATCCGATTTTGTGAATATACCTCCGGTCTTGATGGCCAATGAACGGAGCATCAAATGGTCGGCAACCAAATCAGATAATTCTGATTCGAGCGCAGATACAATGAATTTTCCTTCCTCGAAAAAGGATCGGCTTCCAGCTTTGGCAGTGGCTTTAAAAGAATAAATGCCTGGGGATAAAAATCCAGCGTTCAAAGTATGAATGCCATTTGAGTTTGAAAAGGCGAATGAATAGTTTTTTGCATTCTCATCCTGAATTATCATTGAAACCTCAGCATCTTTGATTTGCTCACCAACTTCATTGAACACACCTGCATCTATTGTGATTTGTTCGTTTTCCTCGTAGGAATTTTTGTAAGTTAGCTTGAATGGATTTTTGTTTTCAGCCGAAAGCATATATTGTATACTTTTCAGCAATATGGCTGAGAATGTTTCCGTCGAATTGTGGTTTCGGAACTCATTTAAACGCCATTTCCACAAACCTTCTCCACAGATGAAGCCTTTTTTGGGTGTTTCGTTGGGAAAATATACCATCAATGGCATATCGGTTTTGGTGTTACCAATCGTTTGATTGAAAAGAGTATATCCTTCGCTTTTAAACGAATAATTTCCAAATGGAACTGACAATGGTGGGAATGATGGAATTCTAGAAATCAAGGATTCGTCAATCTTGAAAAGGGAAAAGGTGTTATTGAAAGATGGAAGTGCATCCGTTACACCACCATTTGCATCTTCAATTCGAATAGGAATATCCAAAGCGTTGAAATCAATTGTGGATGTTCCACTACCAAGTATGAAAAGCACAGGAATACGAGCATTGAATAACTGTTCTACAATGTTCTTACCCCCGCTCGTTTTAGATGGTATCTGATGTAGAATAGCAAGCTTCAAATCGGTACTAGGACCTGTATATGTTGATTGAGGATTTTCTATTAACTCATAATTTGAATTTGTCTCTAGTACAGATTTGATGGCGGCTATATCGGGATGTGGAGCAGAATGTGTCAACAAAATCTTAGAACGAATACTATTTACATCAATAAAAATCGTTCTCGAGTTGTTTGAGGTATTTTCTTCTCCGTGTAAGGGATCAATTCGAATCTCATATTTAGTCAATCCTTTTTCTTTTGCTTCAATTATGAATGTAGAGACATTAGAAAAACGACTTGAAGTAATGTCAATTTCCTTGATGGCTATTGTAGATCCTTTCGAAATTAAATTCAATTTCGCCCTTTGTCCCGATAATTCCCTGGCATTAAAACTGATTTCAATAGGAAAACTGTTTCCAAGAAAGACATTCGGATTGAATCGTACATCTTGAATAAACAAATCCTTTTTGACTGTGGTGTCACCATATCCGACGGTGTATATTGGAACGGAAAGATTTTGAAAAGCATATCCTGGATCAGCGCCCTTGTTATAAAGACCGTCGGTTGCTAAAACAAGGGCAGATAGATTCAATCCCGAGAATCGTGACTTCATCTCATCTACGGCAAGTGAAAGATCCGTTTCCATTCCATTAAATCCATTAATAATACCGTCACTTAACTTATCTGAAATAGAAAAAACCCTGACTTCGCAATCATTCCCAATCTTGTCTTTCAATTTGGATAGTTGATTTGAAATTTCCTTACTGAAAGCCATGCTATCCTTACCGTGTATCATGGATTTGGAATTGTCTATAAGTACCGCTACAATGGGTTTCTGAGTTTCTCTGGTAGTGGTTTTGAAGAGCGGAGATAACAAAAGGAAACACAACAGAGAAATGACGCTAAACCTCAGAAAGGCCATGAACAAAATGACCCATCGGGCCAATTCAGAAAACCTCTTGTCGTTCCGATAAAGTAAAAAAGCGGATAAGAATCCAGCTAACACACAAAGGATAGTTAACCAGGATGGTGATTCTGTTATGATTTCAAATTCCACAATTATGGCTATATGTGCAAATATAGTGACTTGAAATAGCTATTTGCCATTCCATTTTTTTGGTTAAATTAGCATCATGCTTGTCAAAGTCAAGGATATTCATAAATCCTATGGTAATGTTAAGGTACTGAAAGGGGTATCTATAGAAATTGCCAAGTCAGAAATCATATCCATCGAAGGTGCCTCTGGAGCTGGCAAAACGACGCTATTACAGATTTTAGGAACACTGGAAACTCCTGACCAAGGCACTGTAGAAATCAATGAGGTACCTGTACATCAACTAAAAGGCAACCAATTATCTGCCTTCCGAAACCAAAAAATTGGGTTCGTATTCCAGTTTCACAACTTATTACCCGAATTTACAGCCCTTGAGAATGTTTGCTTACCAGGTATGATTGCTAATACACCTAAGTTACAGCTCGAGACTAGGGCAAAAGAACTTTTGGATTATCTAGGCCTTTCCAGTCGTTTTGAACATAAACCATCAGAACTATCAGGAGGTGAGCAGCAAAGAGTGGCTGTGGCCAGGGCTCTTATAAACAACCCTGCGTTGGTTTTGGCGGACGAACCTACCGGTAATCTTGATTCAGAAAATGCAAAAGAACTGCATAATGTGTTTTTTCGGCTTCGAAAAGAATTTGGACAAACCTTTATCATTGTAACGCATAACGCAGAGCTAGCCTCTTTGTCAGACCGATCTATTCGAATAAGCGATGGCGTAGTTGTCTGATTTTATTTTACAATCAAGGAACTACTCCCCTTTCCTATCATTTTTCCAATTGGTTTCAGATAGACCTGTTCTAATCCATATTGATTAAAAGAATCTATTAGATGTTCTATTTTAGATGGATCTACAGAAATCAAAAGACCTCCACTTGTTTGCGGATCGGCAAGTATCAGCTTTTTTCTTTCATCTACATGGCTGATTTTTTCTCCATAACTCTTCCAGTTTCGGTTTGTGCCTCCCGGAACACAACCTGCATCCATATAGCTCCAAACCGAATCGATAACCGGTAAATTATCAAATTCGATTTCTGCACTTAAACCGCTTCCATCAGCCATTTCAATGAGGTGACCGGCGAGTCCAAATCCAGTTACATCAGTCATAGCATGAACATACTCCAATCGTCCCAACTCGGATCCGATTTTATTAAGGGTCGACATGCTATTAATAGCCAATTCCAAATGGTCATTTTTCAGCAATCCCTTTTTCGATGCTGTAGTCAACATGCCTATACCAAGACTCTTTGTCAAAAAAAGCAAATCGCCTTCCTTCGCTGTATCGTTTTTCTTTACATTTTCGATTGAAACGATTCCATTTACTGCTAAACCGAATATGGGTTCAGGTGAATCGATGCTATGACCACCCGCCAAAGGAATGCCAGCTTCCAAACATGCAGCTCGACCACCTGAAATGACTTTTGATGCAACCGATGGTTCCAATTTATCGATAGGCCAACCCAGAATGGCAATTGCCAAAACGGGACTTCCCCCCATTGCATACACATCGCTAATTGCATTAGTTGCCGCAATCTTGCCAAAATAAAATGGATCATCAACAATGGGCATGAAGAAATCAGTAGTGCTAATGAGTGCCGTGCCATTACCTAAATCCAAGACAGCAGCATCGTCCCTACTATGATTTCCAACAATTAGCCCCTTATGATCTGGATGAAGTTCGTTACCACTTAAAATTTGGCTCAGGATTGAAGGCGATATCTTGCATCCACACCCTGCACCATGGCTGTAGGATGTGAGTCTTATATCTTTATCTTTAATTTC